>JADFFS010000019.1 GCA_022568195.1 Chloroflexota bacterium
AGGGGCACAGCCCCCCTGCACTCCCCTTCTTATGGGTCTGCAGAGACGGGAATACCGGTCCGGCTTACCCATGCGATTCTACCACCTGAGTGACGCACCGGCCTAAAGCTCCAGCCTATAGGCCATTACAACCATGGTGGGCCCAGGGTGGAAGTCGTACTCTGGGACCCGTATAAAGCCCATTCTTTCGTACATGCCGCGGGCTACCGCCATGAGCTCGGTGGTATGCAGGCCCAATGTGTGCGCACCCAACTGCCGGGACCGGCGCAGACATTCATCCATCAGGGACCGTCCGATGCCCAGTCCCCTGCCGTCTGGATGGACGGCCAACAACCGGATGCCGGTCCAGCCGGAAGGCCATCCTCCCTGCTCGGTTGGCGCTGTATTGGGATAGAAGGTGACCGCGCCCACGAGACTGCCTCTGTGTTCCGCCACGATCAGTTCAGTTACATCAAGGCGGCCACGCACGTCCATGATGTCCCTGGCGTATCCCTCCCAAACTTCCGGAGGGATGGAAGCCTGATACTCCTGATAAGCGTCGCGTATCAGCAGCGCCACCTGGTCGATCTCTTCGGCTCTGGCGTCGCGTATGCGGGGTCGATCCTCACTCGAATCGGGCGCAGTAGGCTCGGGCATTTTGGCTCTCCTATTGGGCGGTGGCTCCTCCATCGATAACCAGCTCCGAGCCGGTGACGAATGACGCCTCGTCGGACGCCAGGTAGAGGACCCCGTAGGCGATCTCTTCCGGTGCGGCCCTTCTACCCATGGGCGTGCGCAAACGTGTCTGGTTCTGTTGGGCTGGGTCCACGGGGAATTCATTGACCATCGGCGTGTCGACGCCGCCCGGGTGAACCGAGTTGGCCCTTATGTTTTCCTTGGCGTACTGGATGGCGGTGGCCTTGGTGAACAGGCGCACCGCTCCCTTGGTGGCGATGTATGCAGCCGGCCCGATCCCTCGGATGCCCGAGATCGAGGAGATATTTACGATGGAGCCTCCCCCGGCACGGCGCATGGCGGGAATGGCAAGCTTGGTTCCCAGAAAGACGCTCTTGGCGTTGACATCCATGATCTGATCCCAATCTTCGCCGGTGGTCTCCTCTATGGTCTTGCGAATGAGGATGGCGGCGTTGTTGACCAGCACGTCCAGCTTTCCGTATTTGCTTTCCGCCAGCGCGATGGCCTGCTCCCAATCGGGTGTGCTGGTCACGTCCAGGTGAACGTAGGTAGCTTCACCACCCAGCTCCTGTATCTCTGCTTCCACCTGCTGTCCCAGCTCATCCCGGATGTCCCCGAAGACAACCTTTGCGCCTTCGCTGGCGAAAAGCCTGGCCTCCGCGGCGCCCTGCCCACGGGCTCCACCGGTGATGAGTGCGACTTTGCCATCGAGCCTTCCCATGTTGCTCCTCCTGCCGCGTATGTATTCAGCCATCGACACGTAACTTTAGTGAATTATCTCAGCCGGTGGTTCGACAAGCTCACCACGAACGGGTAGGGATTCCGGTTCCGTCCTGAGATTATTTTTGGTGCCGTTCGTCCTGTGTTGAGCGCACGCCACCGGTACACATTTTACCTTCGGGCGTCAGAGTGCTGTCAATCAACAGTTGGCTCGATCAGTTATCGAGAGCCGCCTGATATGTTTCTATGGTGGAGACGGGGGAAGATCGGGTGTTCACTATCTGCAAACACCGTTAATCCTCCAGACCATCAGGTGGTCCGTATCTTGCATAGGCAATCGCTTTCGCAGTATCCTTCTGAGCCGTCGCGGGATTGCTTGAGGGGAAGCGCCTTTCGGTGGGTCTAAACCCGAGAGCGAATGAACCGCGGTCCCGTTTTCCGAGCGATGGCGCGAACCTCACACATTGATGATGACTTTTCCCCGGGCGTGTCCCTCTTCCAGATATCGGATAGCATCCGCAACCTCGCTTAATGGGTAACGTCTATCTATAACAGGTACTACTTTGCCATCTTCAAGAAGCTCTCCCATGAAACCCAGGTCCGCTTTGTTTACCTTCACTGTCCCCATGGCACCGATTGTTTTGCTGCCGGTCATTGACACCCATGCGCCCAGGAACACAACCTGGAACAACAAGTGAGGCATGGTTGTAAATCCGGTAACGACACAAATTCCCTTGGGGTTTAATGCACGCTTATAATCCGCAGCCGAACGATTGCCCACAGCACAATAAATCAGGTCATAAGTCTGCCCGTTTTTAGTGAAATCCTCTTGCGTGTAATCAATGACATGATCCGCACCAATCGAGCGCACCATGTCCAGATTCCGCGTGCTGCACACGCCGGTCACTTCAGCCCCGAATGATTTGGCAATCTGCACCGCAAACGTACCCACACCACCAGACGCACCATTAATCAAAACCTTTTGCCCGGGCTGAATCTGTCCTTTATCACGAAGACCTTGCAGGGCGGTGACTGCCGCTACAGGTACGGCCGCTGCTTCCTCGAATGTCGTACCGGCCGGTTTCAGCACTAATGCCTTCTCAGTAACACATACATACTCGGCAAAAGCGCCCACATAACCATAGGAGAATATGGACCCGAATATCTCATCACCTGGTTGAAACTGCTTTACGTTTCCGCCAACCGCTTCAACTCGCCCCGCCAAATCAGCTCCGAGTATCTTGCGTTTTGGTTTGAGCAGCCCCATCGCTAGGCGGCCAAAGAACGGTGTAGCTCTCAGGAAGTGCCAGTCAAGTGGATTTACGGATGCCGCCTGAACTTTTATCAAGACTTCATCGTCCTTGGGGGTAGGTTTTTCTACCTCCTTTAATTCAAGAACATCAGGTGGGCCATATTTGTGATAAACAATCGCTTTCATCTCATTAGTCCCTGGAAGCATCGCAATTCGCGTACCTGGGTTAGTTGTTGCATTGTTCATCGCTATCCCGCCTCCAACATTTTGATTGGTCTTTACGGCTCTAGGTTAGGCCGTCCCCTGACGTGTGTAATCGGCAAAGCGCATGATTTAGACATGCAAAAAGGCTGGCCGTTGGGCCAGCCTTTTTACTGAGAAGTTTCTAGTACTTTGTTATGAGCGGAGTTTGATAATGCCCCCTAATATGCCTTGGTAATGCTGATGTATTCAAGCCGGACGAGCAAATCAGGTTCGACAGCCCGTTCTACATTGACTTCATCCAGCGTGTTGGTCAGGTTTTCGGCATCCGAGGCTGGGGAGCCTGGTGTCGCGCCGTGGCTGCTCCTTTGGCTATATTGAGAGTTTGGCGAGACGCAAGCTGGTAGAGGTATTCACGCGGTTAACGACATTGCAGTGGTGACAAAATGGCTCCCGAGCTAGGATTCGAACCTAGGACCTAGCGGTTAACAGCCGCCCGCTCTACCGCTGAGCTACTCGGGAATGGACCTAGCCAGGAGGACTGGCCGGAGGAATGGGATTGTAGCACCTCCCGGTTTAACTCTCAACTTTAAGTCTCAAACTCACGGGTTTCACCATCATCCCCAACACCACGAATCCATCCGGAACTGTGCTCCGTATATTTTGTCGGAGGAGAGGAATAGCAGTTTCGCTCCGGCACCCAGGTTTGAATGCATCCCCACCTCCTCATCTGCGGGTGCCCAACCCCCAGGGCGCCTCCGCATCGGGGACTCCGGACTTTTTTATTTCTTTCGGAGCCCCCTAGCAAATGCAAAGAGAGGGCAGCCTTAAGGCTGCCCTCTCTTGTTGTTCCCCCGGCGTGTTTAACGGCTGATCAGGCGGCTATTCTTTCCAGACTCCTGGGTACGTCCGCCATCGGGTCCTCGGCCGGTTGCAGCGATTGCACCCGAGCTTGTTCATCCTCCGTCAGGTAGTGGGCGCACTGGAGACACGCGATGTACTCGCCGTAGATGTCGGCAGCCTCATAGAGGTCACCGCGACATTTGGGGCAAGCTTTAATCCAAAACATTTTCTGTGCTCCTGTTATCTCGGCAGGCCGCCGCCGACCCCGTACCGTGGGGCAGCCTTGGGCTTGGCCGGGCCGTAGAAGGCATAATAGCGCACACCCGGGGAGGGCATGGAGTAAGACCAATTGCCGGTTTCGACTCCGGTGGCTTCACGTGAATCCACCGACCCAAGCAAGGCGTCTTCCACCTCACGGTCCAGCGTCGCCTGCAACTTGTCCTCGTCCACCCGCCCAACAACCGCTGCTTGTCTGATATCTAGTAGTACCATCGCGCGCCTCTCATATTCCAACGTTCTTTCCAGGTTCCGACGTTCTTTTCAGGGTTACTCCAGGATGGGGGAACGCCCCAGGTATGGGTACGCTCCCCCTCGTTCGCGCGGCCAGTGACCGGCTTATTTTTCGTTGGAGTCCAGGGCCTTATTGGTGGTGACCGTCAGGTGCTTGGCCTTCTTGGCCTCCACCTTGGGCAGGGTGATGGTAAGGATACCGTTCTCGTAGTGGGGTTCCCCTTTGGTCGCGTCTACTGTCTCGGGCAGGCGAACCGTGCGATAGAAAGACCCCGTGCGGCGCTCCCGCAACAAGTAGCCATCCTCGTCCCGCTTCTCATCCACCTTTGTGCTGCCACTGATGGTGAGAATCCGGTCCTCCACGGTAACGTCGATGTCCTCGGGGTTTACCCCGGGCAGGGACGCTCGAACCACCAGGTTATCTCCTTCCTCGTAGGCGTCCAAAGGAATCGACCATTTCGTCCCGTCCCGCCCGTTTATGTAGGCCGGGTTACGGGGGAATACCCGCCAAAAGCGGTCCATGCTCCGGTGCATCCGGCCAAAGTCGAATAGTGGGTCCCAACGCTGCAATACCATTGTTAGCTCCTCCTTAGTATGGTGTTGTTTCTCGGCTTGTGAGGGGATTTTTACCCCTCTATGCCTGTCAAACATGAGTATAAATACTTGAGTCTTACTTGTCAAGTATTATTATAGATATCGCATCAAGTATTCTGTGTTGACGTTGGCTTTTTACTTGACTTAACCTCATATCTTAGCTAAAATTCTTACAGGAGCTAAGGAGCCAACAGGCATGAGCGACTATTACCAACTATTGGGAGTCCCACGGACTGCCAGCCAAAAGGACATAAGGTCGGCCTATCGAAGTTTGGCCCGCCAGTTTCATCCCGACGTTAACGCTGGGGAGAAAGCGTCGGAAGAGAAGTTCAAGGAGATCAACGAGGCCTATAGCGTTCTCTCCGACCAGGACAAGCGTCGTAAGTACGATAGGTACGGGGATAATTGGGCCCATTCAGACCAGATGGACGAGGCCGCCGCCCGAGCCGGGCACGGAGGGGGATTCCAATGGACCGGTGCGGGCGGCGACGACCCGTTCTCCGCCTTCGGCGTCGAGGGCGGCGGCATATTCGATGGGCTCTTCGGCAATGTGCGGCAGCGAGTCCGCCGTCCGAGAAGCACTGAATATCAAGTCGAAGTATCCCTTGAAGAGGCCTATAACGGCACCACACGGGTTTTGACTCAGTCTGGGGGCCGGCGCCTGGAGGTGAAAATCCCCGCTGGAGTGGACAACGGCTCCAGGGTGCATATTGCGCCCGATTCAGGCGGTGCCGGGGACCTTTATCTGGTGATTTCGGTCCAGGAGCACAAGCAGTTTCAGCGGCAAGGGCGGGACCTTTACACCGAGGTGGAGGCGCGCCTGGAAGAAGCTGTGTTGGGCGGGGACCTGCATGTAACGACCTTGCGAGGCCGGTTGGCCCTGACCATACCCCCGGAAACCCAAAACGGCCAGCGGTTCCGATTGGCTGGGCAGGGAATGCCGGCGTTGAACAACCCGGACACCAAAGGCGACCTGTACGCCACGGTCAAGGTCAAACTACCCACGGGTCTGAGCGAGGAAGAGCAGCAGTTGTTCCGCCGCCTCAAAGAGCTTCAGGCCAGCAAAAGCGAGTAATTATGGTTTCAGTGAATCAATTTCAAGATGAACCCTGCTTTGTAATCAGCGTAGCCGCCCGCATCGTTGGTGTGCACGCTCAAACATTGCGCTATTACGAGCGGGTGCGCCTCATTTCGCCGTCGCGTACCGAGGGCAGGCAGCGGTTGTATTCCTTGGCCGACATCGAGCGTTTGCGACGAATCAAGACCCTCACCGAGGAAATGGGAGTGAATCTTGCCGGTGCCGAGGTGGCCATGAAGTTGATGCTCCGCATCGGGGAGCTGGAGGCGGAAGTGGAGCAATTGAACGGCGAGGTCCGCCACCTGAAGGGCCGAGACGGCCCCCCAACCAGCGCCGCCGGCACCCGCCGCAGGAATAACTCGTAGATCAAGGAGACACCCCATGGTATTGCGACCGGAACAATTTACCGAGCAAGCTCAGGAAGTGCTGCACAACTCCCAGGAGATGGTGCGCCGCTACAACCATAGCCAGTGGGACGTGGAGCACGTGCTGCTGGCCCTGCTGGAATTGGAGAAAGGGCTGCCCGGCGACATCCTGACCGAGCTGGGTATCAACGCCCAGGCAGTCAAAGCCCGCCTGCACCAGGTGTTGGAGGCCGCTCCGAAGGTGACCAGCGACTCGGCCCAAATTTACGCCACTCCCCGGGCCGCACGGCTGCTGGACAACGCCAAACGGGAGTCGGAGCGTCTCAAGGACGACTACATCGGCGCGGAGCACCTGTTCATCGCCGCCACCATGGAATCCCAGGGTGACTCGGCTCAAGTGCTTCAGGAATTCGGCATAGACCAGGAACGAGTATACCAAGCGTTGATGACCGTCCGGGGCGGCCACCGGGTGGACGACCCCCGGGCCGAGAGCCATTACCGGTCCCTGGAAAAGTACACAATCGACCTGACCAAGCTGGCCCAAGAGGGCAAATTGGACCCGGTGGTGGGCCGGGATAGCGAGATTCGTCAGGTGATGCAGACCCTGACGCGGCGCAAAAAGAACAACCCGGCCATCATCGGCGAGGCCGGAGTCGGCAAAACGGCCATCGTGGAAGGCCTGGCATCGCGCATCGCGGCCGGTGATGTGCCCAAATCGCTGAAAGACCGCCGGGTGTTGGCCTTGGACATGGGCGCATTGGTGGCTGGCTCCAAGTTCCGTGGAGAGTTCGAGGAGCGGCTCAAGTCAGTGGTCGACGAGATCAAGCAGGCCCAGCGAGAGGTGATCCTCTTCCTGGACGAGATTCACACCATGGTGGGAGCCGGGGCTGCCGAAGGAGGCATCGACGCCAGCAACCTGCTGAAGCCGGCCCTGGCCCGAGGGGAACTCCAGTGCATCGGCGCCACCACCACCGACGAATATCGCAAGTACATCGAAAAGGACGCTGCCTTGGAGCGGCGCTTCCAGCCCATCTACCTGGAAGAGCCGACGGTGGACGAGACGGTGGAAATTCTGCGGGTGCTGCGCCCCCGCTACGAGTCCCACCACAAGGTTCAGATCGCCGACTCCGCCCTGGAGGCGGCAGCCCGTCTCAGCGACCGCTACATCGTAGACCGCCACCTGCCGGACAAGGCGGTTGACTTCATCGACGAGGCCGCCAGCAAGCTCCGTATCGACGCGGAAACCCTGCCCGGCAATTTGAAGAAAACCGAGGACCGGATCAACCGTTTGGCCGACCAAGAGGAAGCGGCCGCCCAGCGCTCCGAGTACGAGGCGGCTGCCCAGTTACGCACCGACCGCCTGCGCTTGGAGGAGGAGCTTGCCTCAGAGAAAGAGCAGCTTCTAGGTGAGCGCAAGGTGGACATGGTGGTCGACGAAACCGACATTGCCGAGCTGGTGGCCAAGTGGACCGGCATACCCGCAGGCCGGTTGCTGGAGGGGGAGGCCGAAAGGCTGGTCGGCATGGAGGAAAATCTGCACCAGCGGCTGATCGGCCAAGAGGAAGCGGTGACTGCGGTGTCCGAGGCTATCCGCCGGTCCAGGTCGGGCCTTAGCGACCCACGGCGCCCCATCGGCAGCTTCATTTTCCTGGGCCCCACCGGAGTGGGCAAAACCGAGTTGGCCAAGGCCCTGGCCGAGTTCCTGTTCGACGACGAAGGCAACATGGTGCGCGTGGACATGTCCGAGTATATGGAAAAGCACACCGTTTCCCGGTTGATCGGGGCGCCTCCCGGATACGTGGGCTATGAAGAAGCCGGCCAGCTAACCGAGGCGGTGAGGCGGCGCCCCTACCGGGTTGTGCTGTTCGATGAGATTGAAAAAGCCCATCCGGACGTGTTCAACATTCTGCTGCAGATCCTGGAAGACGGCCGGCTTACCGACGGTCACGGCCGCACCGTTGATTTCCGGAACACCGTCATTATAATGACCAGTAACCTGGGAAACGAAGAGCTGCGCCGTCAACCCTTCGGCTTCCGCACCGACGGCCGAGAAGGGAATTTAGACGAGCAGCGGCTGAGGGACTCGGTCAACGAGTCACTGAAGCGAACGTTCCGGCCGGAATTCCTTAACCGTATTGACGACATTATCGTCTTCCATCCATTGACACAGGAACAGATCGCTCAGATTGTGGGCTTGATGGTCAAGGACGTGCAGGAACGATTGTCCGACCGTGGAATAACCTTTGAGCTCACGCCCGAGGCCGGGCTGTGGCTGGCCAAGGAGGGCTTTGACCCGGTGTTCGGCGCCCGGCCCTTGCGCCGCGCCGTGCAACGGCACCTGGAAAACGCCCTGTCCAAAGGGATATTGGGCGGGAAGTTCAAGGAAGGAGACCACGTCGTCGTTGACGCTGGCGAATCTGGCCTGGTCTTAACAAGTTCAGTCGCCGAGGCCCAGCCGGCGTAAAAACTACTTTCAGTGGGGGCATATGTGACATGTCATTCTGAGCCCTTCGACGCTGCTCAGGATAAACTCCGCGAAGAATCTGGGGTGGTGGGGAGTGACCCCTCCCCAGATGCTTCGTCGTTTCGCTCCTCAGCATGACATTGGAAATGTGCCTAGCATTCTCACACTCCCTCTAAGGAATTTGGGATAGGAACTTGCGCGACAACCAAGTAATCGGGGACCAATGGTTGGAGCATAAGACTGTAGAAGTCGACGGCATCAACGTCCATTACATCAAATCAGGGGAGGGACCCGTGGTGCTTTTGTTGCACGGCCTGGGCACCTCCCTGATTACCTGGTCCCGCAACATCAAGCCGTTAACCGACGCCGGCTATACCGTTGTGGCGCCGGACCTGCCGGGCCACGGCGACTCGGACAAACCCAAGTCCTTGAAATACGACCCTCCTGCCGGGGCCAGACTAATACACCGGTTCCTCTGGGCATTGGAGATTCAGCGGCTATCCATGGTGGGCAGCTCGGCCGGAGGCTTGGTGGCCGCTTTGTTTACCCTGGACTACCCAGAAATGGTCGAGCGGCTGGTGCTGGTGGCATCGGGAGGTTTGGGCCGCCGGATTAGCTGGATCCTGCGCATGATGTCCCTGCCGGTCTTGGGAGAGGTGTTGTACCATCCCTGGGTGCATGAAAAGTTCGACGTGAGCAAGTGGATTTTCTACCGGCCACCGCCCTTTCTGAGTGAGATTCTTCCCGAGATGGCCCGGGTACGGGCCCTTCCTGGCTCCCGGCGGGCGGCGCTCCGGTCCATTCGCTCCAGCATCAATTTCCGGGGTCTGCGTAAGCGCCATTTCATCCTGAACCGGCTACAGCAGTGCACCGTGCCGATGATGACCGTGTGGGGCGAGGAAGACGTCATCCTCCCAGTGTCCCACGCCACGGCGATGCAAGAGGCGTTGCCCCACAGCGTGGTGCGTACCATCCCCGAGTGCGGCCATTGGCCGCACATGGAGAAAGCCGACGAGTTCAACGATCTGCTCGCTCGCTTCCTCCGGGGATCCCTGGATCATCAACCTGTGCCCAACTGCCCGTGAAGGCCTGGGGCCGAGTGCTCGCCCTGCCTGCCCGGCTGGAGTGGCGCCGCACCGATAACCTGGTCCGCCTAGCAATATTTTTGGCTGTCCTGGCCGTGGCTGGGGTGGCTTTTCTGTTTAGCGCCCGGATTCCCTTGACACAGGTTGGTTATCTCGGCGTGGCCCTGGCATCGTTGGTGGCCAGCGCCGGGTTCATAGTCCCGGTACCGGCATTGGGCGCCGTGTGCGCCACCAGCACCTTCTTGAACCCTTTATTTGTGGGCTTGGTGGCGGGCACCAGCGAAAGCGCGGGAGAGTTGACCGGCTACTTCCTGGGGTACAGCGGACGGGCAGTAATCCAGGAGACTCGCATGTACCAACGCTTGGAATCGTGGATGCGACGCCGCGGATGGCTGCTCCTGTTTCTGGTCTCCTTGGTGCCCAACCCAGTCTTCGACCTGATCGGCATAGCCGCCGGAGCGCTACGGTACCCCTTGTGGAGTTTTCTGGCGGTGGTATGGGTGGGCAAAGTCCTGAAGTTCGTTGGGATTGCCTACGCCTGTGCCTATAGCATCGCCTGGTTCACGAGGATCTACGGGGTTTAAAAGCCTTCAGCAATCAGCGCTCAGCGCTCAGCCGTCAGCCGTCAGCCGTCAGCCGTCAGCCTCCGAATGGCAGTCCGGGTTTTTATTAGTCAAACGCTGCTAGCTGACCGCTGAAGGCTACTATCTGGCGGCACGGGCGAGCACCGTGTATTCTTTGTAGCGGAGCTTAGACGCTGCAACCAGCTAGGAGGAACGCACGTGATTCGCAGTCTGGATGGGAATAAGCCGAAAATACACCCTTCCGTTTTTGTTAGTGAGGCCGCCTACATCGTCGGCGACGTGGAAATCGGCGAAGGCTCCAGCATCTGGCCCGGGGCTGTCATTCGGGGAGACTACGGGAGGATAATCATCGGCAAAAACTGCTCGATTCAAGACAATTGCGTCCTGCATACCGATGACTACCTGGAGTTGGGAGACAACGTGCTGATGACCCACGGCGCGGTGATCCACGGCGGCACAATAGGCAACAACGTGCTGATCGGCGTCAACGCGGCCGTGCTGGAGAGCGCCCACGTGGGCAATTATTGCCTGATCGGCGCCTGCGCCTTGGTGCTGGCCGACGCCAACATTCCCGACGAAAGTCTGGTAATCGGCGTTCCCGGCCGGGTTTTGCCTTTGACCGACGAGCACCGGGAGCGGCTGGAAGACCCCACGGGAATCTACGTGCGCAACGCTCGGCGGTTTATCGACGCGGGTTTGGGCCTGCAGATCCCCAGAGACGGGAATTAGGGGAGATACCATGACCACAAACAACGCCAAACTCCCGCTGCCCCTGGAAGGCCTCCGCGTACTAGACGTTACTCACATCGTGGCCGGACCTTTCTGCTCCATGATCCTGGCCGACATGGGCGCCGAAGTAATCAAAATCGAGCGCCCCGGAGTCGGGGATCGCTCCCGCATCAATACCCCTTTTCGCGACGGCCCCGACGGACAGCGCGTCTCCGTCAGGTTCCTGGGCGTTAACCGCAACAAGAAAAGCGTGACCCTGGATCTGCGGGACCCTCGCTGCAAAGCCGCTTTCGAGAACATGGTCAAAGAGTCCGATATCCTTCTGGACAACTGGGGACCAGGCGCCCTGCGGCGGCTGGGTCTGGGCTACGACAGCCTCTCCCAGCTAAATCCCGCCCTGATTTACGCCAGCATCACCGGCTACGGTGACACCGACGAGATGCGGGGCCCCTACTCCGAGTGGCCGGCCAACAACCCCTGCGTTCAGGGCATGGGCGGCTGGATGGAGATTACCGGGGCGCCCGGCGGACCCCCACAAATGGTGGGCGACAACATCGGCGATACTGTGCCCGGCGTTTGGACCGCCCTGGGCATTTTAATGGCCCTGGAAACCCGGCATAAAACGGGCATGGGACAGCACGTCGACATGGCCATGTATGACTGCATGGTGGCCCACACCACCAGCAGCATGCCTCTGTACCAGGTATCCGGCCAGACCAGCGGCCGGGCCAGGGAGAACATGTTCAGCGCTCAACTGGTCTTGAAAGCCAAAGACGGATACGCGGTGCTGGCCGGTGCTGGCGACGAGGAGAAATGGGTGGCTCTATGGCAACTCCTGGGACGTGAAGACCTGGCCCAGGACCCCAGTTATCTGGGGAAGGGCATCAGCGGCGAGTTCTACTTCGAGCACATCGTCCCCGCCATCGAAGAATGGTCCCAGCACCTGCCGAAACGGGAAGTGGCCGAGAAACTCATCGAGATCGGCTACTCCATGGGCATGGTGCAAAACACCGCGGACCTGGACCAGTGCCCCCACCTTGAAGCCCGCAAGATGTTCATCGACTGCGGCGACACCCTGGGAGGCTCATTCCGGACGGCCAACACCCCCATCCGTCTTACCGGCTGCCCCGACACCCCCACCGGGCCGCCTCCTTTGTTGGGGGCCGATACCCAGGACATACTGTCCAGCATCGGTGGCGTGACCGCGGAGCAACTGACCCAGATGCAGACCGACGGAGTGGTCTGAACCGTCCCTACCAGGGACGTCTGATTCCGCAGGCAGCCCCACAATTGAATGTGATATCCGGGAGTTTAACCCCCACGTTGACCCAAGTCATCCCTCGCCACAGGGAGAGAGGCCGAGGCTGAGGGTTATAATAAATCTTTGGCCAACGCAACCCAAGGAGGATTCGACCCTTGTTCCAGGCGCCCCGAGGCACCACAGACCTGCTGCCAGAAGAGCAAAAGTACTGGCGTTACATCGAGTCCAAGGCCGTGGCATTGGCCGGCCGCTACGGCTTTGGCCGGATCGACACACCGGTCTTCGAGGACTCGGACCTGTTCGTCCGGTCGGTGGGCCAGGGCACCGACATCGTGGAAAAGGAGATGTACACCTTTGAGGACCGGGGCGGCGACAGCGTAACCCTGCGTCCCGAGGGCACCGCGCCGGTCTGCCGGGCCTATCTGGAACACGGCATGCACAATCTGCCCCAGCCCGTGCGTATGTACTACTTCTGCCCCGTGTTCCGGTACGAGCGGCCACAGGCCGGCCGGTTTCGCGAGCACCACCAGTTTGGCTTGGAGGTTTTGGGGGACGCCGACCCCTCGGTGGACGCCGAGGTGATCGAGTTGGCCTGGCGCCTGATGCTGTCCTTGGGCCTGAAGGCGCTGAACCTTTTCATCAACAGTATAGGCGACTCTGAATGCCGACCCGCCTACATCGATGAGTTGCGCTCCTACTACTCCGCCCACCAGGCGCGCTTGTGCGCCGAGTGTCAGACCCGGCTGGAGCGCAATCCCCTGCGCTTGCTGGATTGCAAGGTCGAAACCTGCCGGGCACTGGGGGACGCCGCGCCCAGGTCGGTTGACCACCTGTGCCAACCGTGTGAAGAGCACTGGGCCAGTCTTCGCCGGTATCTCGACACCATGGATATCCCCTATCAGATAGACCACCGGTTGGTGCGGGGCCTGGACTACTACACGCGCTCGGTGTTCGAGATCCAGCCGGTAGACGGGGGCGCCCAGTCCACCATCTTGGGAGGAGGCCGCTACGACGGGCTGATCCAGGAGCTGGGAGGCCGTCCCACCCCGGGCGTTGGCTTCGCCACGGGAATGGAGCGCCTGGCCCTGAATTTGAAGCGCGACGGGGTCGATGTTCCCGACGAGCTGGCTCCCACCTACCTGGTAGCCAACGTGGGAGAAGCTGCCCGTACCCCGGCGGTAGAGCTGGCCGCCAAGCTGCGGCAAGCCGGCATCGGCGCCATCCTCAGCAGCGGCTCCCGGAGCCTGCGGGGGCAGATGCGCCAGGCCAACGCGCTGGGTATTCCCTACACGGTCATTCTCGGTGACGACGAAATCCAACGGGGAGAAGTGGTAATCCGGGACATGGCGGCCTCCACCCAGGAGACCAAGCTTCTCCAAGGCTTTCTGGACGAAGTAGCCACCCAGGGGGACTGAAAGAGGTTTCACCTAGACGTCCGCCCTTGGTTTTCTAGCCCTCCGCAACGATAGGCGTGCTGTTCCAGGTGTTGGACGGCGTTTCCCATCGGGAGGAAATCCCCCTATGTAAAAGGGGGTTTTTATTTGACCCGATGACGCGCTTTCCATATATAATGTGTCGTTATGCTCGAAAACGAAGGCAAAAAAGACGAAGAAAAGCTCGAATTCACCGCTCAGGGTTAGGCCCTAGGCTATATTTCGTTAGACCAGGCCCGCGTACGCGCCATCGAGCACGCCCGGGACAACCAGGAATTCTACGGCCGCCGCTATGCCAACCGCCCGCTGTACTGGGAGGTCATCGGCCAGGAGGAGACCGAGGACTATTACGAAATAAGGCTGTCCTACCGGCCTGCCGGCCGTTTTCGGGGCCAGCCTGGCACCGAGCTATTCACCATCGACAAAGCCGGACCCATCAGTGTTCGGCAGATAGTGGAAGAACCTGTCGAGCCGCGAACCCGTCTGGCCATCGGCGTGGCGGTAGTGGGCACAGTGGGTGCGGCTGCACTGATTGGCGTCCTCTTCGCCACCGGTGTATTCACCTCGGACGAACCAGCTGGGACCGGGCAAGCCCCGGGAGCGCCTGTAGTAACTGTCAGCGTCCCGGTGCTGCCCGAGCAGCCAGCCCAACTGTTGTCTCCCCAGGGGGACGTCGCCGTAGACTTTACCGAGGGGTCCGTTGACAAGCCAATGGAGCTCCGGTATCAACAGGTACTCCCAGTACGGGTGCCTGCTCTTCCCGCCGGTTTCTCCGCCGCTACCAAGGTCTTCGACCTAACGTTGCTTGATCGAGAAGGCGAGGACCGTGGGGCTTACACCTTGATGAGGCCCGCCACCATCACGGTCCGGCTGGGTCCGGGAGAATTGGCCCTGGCGGGCGGCGAGGCTTCCAATATAGTGATCCAGCATTACATTGACCAGGATACTAGTTGGACCGAACTGCCGACCACGGTGGACTTGCTTAACGCCACGGCACGGGCGCAGGTGGACAGCCTGAGCATCTTCGCTCTGACGATCCGAACACCCAAGCCAACTCCAACGCCGCCGCCCACCCCAACGTCAGTGCCCACCGCCACGCCCTCTTTCACGCAGATTTCGGCTGCCACGGGGACCCCGGTGCCCACCCAGACGCCAACACCCATCCCCACGCCGACCGCAGTACCAACGCCGACTCCGGCGCCCACGCCCACGTTAGTCCCTACGGCCACGCCGACGCCTATTCCCACACCCGTACCAACTCCGGCCCCCACGCCGATACCCACGCCAACCCCTGCCCTCCGTCCCTTGGATCTGTCCACGGGGGCTATTGTTTGGTATTTTGAAGAACCAAATCGCTACACCATCGTCTCCGATATCAGAGTTCGGACTGCCATTGATTATGCGATAAACGAAGCCGAGTTCGGTTCAAATTTTCTGTATCTTCCCGACGGCAGAACCGTAGCAAAGGGCCTAAGGAATTACGCCCCGCCGCGGGGAGAGAGATTGCTGATCGAGGCCGGATATCCTGACGGGTTTGGAGGCTTATGCATCTTTCCGGAAAGTAGGAAGACCATTCCGATAGCAGAGAGGATGGCCTTCCAGTTGAGGACGCTAAACATAGAGGCCTTCATCAATGGTAATTCTTGTGCCGCGGGAGTCATAGTCGTCATCGATCTGAACACAGCCAACCTGCCTCCCACACCAAGACCCAAACCAACCCCTACACTCGGGCCTACGCCAACTGCCACCCCGATTCCCAGATACAAGCTCACCATCAATGGCCGTGCGGTGTACGGCGAAGAAGAACTCGTAAGCCTGACCAGCGCTTTAGTGAAGGTGCTGCCACCCCCGGACGAAGATGGGACCTACGCCGCGAATACAGTGGTCACGTTGGTGGCCCTTCCGCGCCAAGCGGGCACTGAGTTCTTCTGGAGGGGAGTGGATGGCCAGCAGGCCGGTAAAGCGACCGTGCACATGTATGCCGACAGAACCGTGGAATTAGGGACCGGCGCCTTTGTTTTCCAACCCACTCCGGCGCCGACCCGGTTCCTAGTGCCCACACCCACACCGGCCCAAGTCACCGTACCTATTTCCACGCTGCGCATCGGGTGGTACTTCGATACCCCGGCTTCCAACACGCCGCTGGCAGACATGAGAGTGCGGTTAGCCGTGGCCGATGCTATCTATGAGGCAATGATTCGCCCGGATTTCGCCTATCTGCCAAACTGGCCCTCGCTGGGAGGGGCACTTCAGTTATACAACCCCGAAGAAGCTAGAAAGCTGTTGGCGGAAGCTGGGTACCCCGATGGGTTCGGCGGACTGTGTGTCCTGCCGCTTGAAACGATACATGTTTCCATTGCCGAAATAATGGCTGGCCTCTTGAGCGAGGTCGGTATAGAAGCCACCGTGTTTGGTAACTCATGCAATGCCGGCCGGTTAATTCTCACCTCTGTACCCACCGGGGCCCCCACCCCAACGCCCACCCCTGCACCCGCTCCCACCCCGCTGCCAATTGCGACTCCAGTTCCCACGGCTACGCCAACTCCGGTGCCGGGGGCCACCGCCACGCCCGCACCTCTTCCAACTGCCACCCAGTCGCCAACCTCCACTCCCGTCCCGCCGACGCCAACAGCTACCCCGACACCTACACCGGTGCCTCCGACGCCCGCGCCCACTCCTATACCGCCTACACCGACGCCCACGCCCACGCCCACACCCGCAGCGCCTTGGCCAGATCTGAGCGTGACCTTCCTAGATGCCGTCGCCTCCCAAGGAGACAGCATTTCTACGGCTGGGGATGTTTCAAGCGTCCTCCTTGAGTTCGACGCCCTCACTGGTAACTACCAGGTCACCTGGACGGCGGACCCGGCTAATCCCTTTAATGGCGATATTCACCTTGACTTGACAGTTGGAAATACCACCATCGGCCTGGACCCGACCACCGTAATCACAATGCTCGGGTTATTCAACATCAGCTCGGCCACCTCTCTGACGTATTCCGGCACGGCTTCGGTGCTGACGAGCTGGCAAAGCGGTGATACTATCAAGACATTCAACTTCGGCGCCCCCATAGGCTTTGGCTCGAAGCTCGTTGATTTAGACGACACTTCACTTTCAAATCGTGATTACGTCGAGACAACATCAGTTATAGATTGAGGTAGGAACCAGCATAAAGAGATTGAAGGGGCACCTGGCTCCGACCATCTACAGTCCCCGCTGCCTTCTCTCCTGAACGAAGATGATGGCAAAAAGGGGGAAGAGGAGTTCGAGGTTAACTCAGCCGGACAGGCACTGGGGTACCACTCTCCGGACCAAGCCCGCCCCCGGACTACGCAACACGTCGGGGACAGCCGGGATTTCTACAGCCAAAGCGACGCCTCTGACAACCTCCTCTTGACGGTTCGCCTCCAATATTAGAACATGTGTTTTTACCCTGGTGTTTTTCTGTAGGGGAGAACCTGTTGGGAGGAGATGCAGTAGTTATGAATATGTTTTACCGGGGCTACCTGATTCACGAGGAGATACGGTCTATTTGTTGCACGGTTTTTGGCCGGCGGCCGGTCAGAACGGAACTGGCTAGCTGCGATAACGCCATGGCGGCGATGCAGTGGGTGGACCGGCAGGTGGCCGCGGGGGATGCCGCCGTCGCTGGGCCACCGAAGCAGGTGGCTGTACGGTAACACCACGGGCTCGGCGTTCGACCGGGAACCCCTGCATTTTGTAGTGGCAGGCGAGGGAAACGCTGCGCCCCAGATGCTTCGCCGCTGCGGCTGGCTCAGCATGACATTTTCGTAGCAATGAAAATCCCCCTATATCCCTCGTTAATAAAGGGGGACGAAGGGGGATTTCGTCCTGTCACCGGCCGTCAGGACCTGTTCGCGGGCCGGGGTTATCCGTTGTCCGCAGCCGCCGCCGCAGCGGCCTGGGCCCGGCGTTCCTTCTCCTTGAAGTGGGGAATCACGTACTTGCCGAACAGCCTCAGTGAGTTTTTCACCTCGGCGTCGGTGGTTGGTCCGGCCTGGAATATGGGCATGATCTCATCGGCCCCGATGCGCTCGTAATTCTCGATCACTTCGATGCACTCATCCGGGGTGCCAACGCAGAAGCGGCCGGAGGACAACACCTCCTCGGGGGTCACCCCTTTGCGCATCTGCGGGTCCCACTCCATGCGGCGCACGTGGTCTCGGTAGGTGTCGGGAACCTTGCTGGTGTCTACCCCGGACCAGCCCCGCTCGTAGTTGCTCAAGCGTATATTGATGTTCCAGGCAGCGATCTCGGCCCCCCGCTCCAAGGTGCGCTTCTTATTCTCGTCGCAGAAGCCGATGCTGGACACCACCACATTATCGGTGATGAACTTGCCAACGGGATTGGCGGTTTTCAGCGCCTCTTTATAAATTTTTATCCGGGCCTCAACTGTATCGTACTGGCCCAGCACGTTGCACAGGCAGCCCAGGCCCATCTCCCCGGCTAACTGGAAAGTATCCTCCTGGCTGCACGCCGAATACAGCGGTGGGTGGGGCTTTTGCATGGGTTTGGGAATGACCTCCCGCTCGGGGATGTTGAAATATTTGCCTTGGTGAGAGTAAATCTCCTGGGTCCAGATGTTGGGAATCATTCGCAACGACTCTTCCCAGATACCCCGGGTATCCTCCAGATCGATGCCGAAGGGAGTAAGCTGGTAAGGGTTGCCCGCCCTGCCCACGCCGACGTCCACCCGGCCGCCGCTCATGATGTCCAGAGTGGCTGTCTTGACCGCCACGTGCAAGGGATGGTGTATTGGCAGCAGCACCACGCCGAAGCCCAGGCGCATCTTGGTGGTGTGCTGGCTCAGCACTGCCAGCATGACCTCCGAGGCGCTGGAGTGGGCCCATTCGGTCAGGAAGTGGTGCTCAACGAACCAGACGTGCTCGAACCCCATCTCCTCGGCCAGCACCACCTGGTCGACGATCTCCCGAAGCCGCTCGTGTTCGGCTCCCGGCGGCGCAGGGCGGGGAACCTGTACTTCGTAAAACATTCCAAATTTCATGCTTGTCCCTCCAGTGAGTTGGCCTGTCCATCTGACGGCCGCACGGGGCCGCCCGCAACCCATCACGGCGGCGGATACCTGGCCTTGGGGGTATTCTAGGCGGCGGGTAAAAGGGCGTCAACCTGGGCGCCAGCACTAAATGACCGGGTGAAAGGAATCCAATGGGCAAACAATCTAATGGGCCCGAAATTGCCGCCACGAGGACCATCAGCTTCACCACGGTCGTGGACCTGAGCTGGCCGATTCATCCTGGCATTCCTCTGTGGCCGGGGGACCCTGCCATAGAGTTCCAAGTGATGACAAATCTGGACGCCGACGGCTACTTCATGCGCCGTTTCTCCATGGGGGAGCACAGCGCGACCCACATGAACGCCCCCAGCAGCTTTTATCCGGACGGACTCAGCGTCGACCAGTATGCGCCCGAGTCTCTGGTGGCGCCGGCGGCGGTCATCGATGGCCGGCGCCTGGCATCCTCCGATGCAGACTGCACCCTAGGCGTAGACGATGTTCATGCTTGGGAAAAGGAACACGGTCCGGTCCCCCAAGGCAGCATCCTGCTGTTGTACACGGGCTGGCAGGACAATTGGAGCCAAACCAAAGCATACCTTGGCGGGGATGTCCCCGGCGCGTTGCACTTCCCCGGGTTCGGCCAAGACGCCGCCCGGTATCTGCTCGAGGAGCGAGGAGTCCTGGGCCTGGGAATCGATACCCACGGGGTCGATGGTGGGCAGAACAGGACTTTCTCCATAAACAAGCTTGTTTTACAGCAGCCCCGGATGGTGCTGGAGAACCTGTGCAATCTGCATCAGCTACCGCCCACCGGCGCGACTTTGGTCATCGGGCTGCCACGCCTAGAAGGAGGCAGCGGCGCCCCGGTGGCGGTGCTGGCCTTCGTTCCTTAGCCAGCCGTCAGACGTCAGCGATCAGCCGGCGCACGGCGAGAAGCACTTCGACCCATAACCTGCCAAACGCGGGCGACGGTTATATAAGTTGCCGCGGTATGCGAGGGCATCGCTCTATTGGGGTCTCCAGCCTTCCTCCCCCAACGTTGACGGCTGACTGCTGATAGCTGACCGCTAAAGAGTTACAGCTTGCTAATACCGGCAGAGGCGCAGTCTTCGTCCTGCTGGGAGGTGCCGCCGCCGACGCCGCAGGCGCCTTCCAAAGCCCCGTTGCGGAAGATGGGCATGCCGCCCTGTCCCATGATCATGTGCCCGCCCTCGGCCGCGGCGATGCCCGCGGGAGTTGGTTGGGTGGCCCGTTCTGCCAACTCCCCGCTGGCCCTTCCGAATCCAGCCGAGGCCACCGCCTTTCCTTGCGAGCCGTATACCCCCGCCCAGATGGCGCCGTCCATGCGGCCGAAGGAGATGAGCCGGCCACCGGCATCGCAGACCGCCACGTTAACCTTGATGTTGAGCTCCTCTGCCTGGGCGATGGCTCCCGCGACAATCCTTTGGGCTTCCGCTAGCGTCAGTGCCATGGGTATCCTCCTTAAAGTTAGTTCTTGCCTGGTTGAGGTCCTGGCCACATGGTTTTTACTGATCCATGAACAATTCGTTAAACCGCACGAGGATTAAATCCCCCTCTGTCCCCCTTTAATAAAGGGGGATTCTGCCCGTAGGCTCGGCTATGGGTATCCTCGCTCAACAGATGGTCACCGCGCCGGCATCGAGGCGGCAGGCACGGCAGCGATGTTTCCATAGACCTTGGCGGCAGTCTCAGCCTTGAACTCCAGCTTTTCCGCGTTGGGCTCCCAGCCTCTCTCTTCCTGGAGCTCGATCCCCAGGCCGTCGGCTACCCGCACCATGTAGTTGAAATAGGCTGTGATGTGCACGATGTCTATGACATCTTCGTCGGTCCAACCGGCGTTCCGCAACTCTTGAACGTGTTCCTGTGTGACACTTGAAGGAGATACGGTAAGGAATTCCGCGAACTCGAGCATGGCCACCTGCTTGGGCGTCAGCCCGGCCTTACGGTAATCATGCCCCACTTGTTCAGCCAACTGGGAGTCCGGGTCCTCGGCACGCAGAGCCTCTGCGTGGGCCAGGGTTCAATACTGGCATTTGTTGGTGGCCGATACCACGGTAGCCACCATCTGCCGTTCGGCGGGAGTGAGTCCTGACTCCGTGCGCATAACGCTGTCGCCGTGGGCCGTCAGCGTTTTCATGATATGGGGACGCAGACCGTTGACAGCAATCACATTGCCGATGCGGCCCCGTTGCTCCAGTATGTGGTCGTAAGCGGCTTTGATATCCCCGGTAGCTTCCTTGTATGGGACGGTCTTCACATAAGCCACGGCGTTGCCTCCTGCCAGAATTGCCAGATTCGCCAGATTCCAATGTGTAGAGAGCGCTGGCCCATTCTACCGCTCCCAACCGGCCTTGCCAACAGGCTGTGAACTACTGGGACAGTCGAGTTGCTTGTGACGGATTGGCCGGTTTTGCCTACCTGTCATTCCGAGAAGCGAAGCGACGAGGAATCTGGGGTGGGGTCGTTCCACCCATCCCCAGATTCCTCCCTGCGGTCGGAATGACATTGGTCGATTTCAAATTGAAGCGGTCCAGGACAGACCGGCGTGTTCCCTCGGGTCCACCATGGGCGATGTTATACTGCTATGGCCATCGATTTGCCAAGATTTACTATTTAAAATTTACCATTGGGGACGCCGCCGGAGCATGCTCACCAAGCGAATCATCCCATGCCTGGACGTGGACGCCGGGCGCGTGGTCAAAGGCACCAGCTTTGTCGATATCCGTGACGCCGGCGATCCGGCCGAGCTGGCGGCGCGCTATGACGCTGAAGGTGGCGACGAGCTCGTATTCCTGGACATCACCGCCAGCTCCGACTCCCGTGCAACCATGGTCGACGTGGTGCAGCGGGTGTCGGAGCAGGTATTTATACCCCTGACAGTGGGCGGGGGCATCCGCAACGTGGAAGACATGCGCCGGATGCTCAACGCCGGGGCCGACAAGGTTTCGATCAACACCGCCGCCGTCAACGACCCGTCATTGGTCCAGCAAGGGGCCGCCCAATTTGGCAACCAGTGCATTGTAGTTGCCGTCGACGCCAAACGGGTTTCTCCAACACCTGCCTCGGAGCAATCCTCCCGCGGTGACCTTTCCCTGGACGAGGCCTCACAATGGGAGGTATACACCCACGGCGGCCGCACTCCCACGGGGCTGGATGCGGTCAAGTGGGCTGTTCGGGCCGTGGAAATGGGTGCGGGAGAGATCCTGCTGACCAGCATGGACGCCGACGGCCACCTGGCGGGCTACGACCTGGCGCTGACCCGCGCGGTCTCCCAAGCGGTGACGGTTCCCGTGATCGCCAGCGGCGGAGCCGGTGAGTTGGACCACCTGTACCAGGCTTTCACAGAAGGCAAGGCCGACGCCGTGCTGGCAGCCAGCATCTTCCATTTCGGCACCTACTCCATAGCCGAAGCGAAGCAGTACCTGGCGGACCGGGGGGTTCCTGTGCGCCCACATTCCCCGTCCCTTACATAGACCCGCGACAAACATTGATTAACACTTTTGGGTTGGAACAAGTAGCCACCATGAGGAGGCCCTGATTCTTGGCCATGAACCGGATCACGACGGTCATATTCGACATGTACGAGACTTTGGTTGAAAACGGCCCCCATCTCTGGCAAGAGACCTTCCGCCAGATAATCCGCGAGCAGGATCTGAACGTGGACGTGGACCGCTTGTGGCAAGAATGGCGTACCGCTGAGTTGGATTTTCGAGCCAACCGTATCAAGCCTGGGTCAGCGTTCCAGAGCTATTTCCAGGGCTGGCGGGACTGCTTCGTCCGGGCCTACGAGGCCCTGGGCCTTAAGGGTGATCCCTCCGCCGCCGCCCGCAAGTCCATCCTGGATATGTCCTTGCGTGAACCTTACCCGGAGACCCTGGAGGCCTTGCCTCAGGTCCAGCGACAATGGACCACCGCCATCCTGTCCAACGCCGACGACGGCTACTTGCTGCCTAACGTCGAGCTGATCGGGTTAGACTTCCAGGCAGTCCTGTCCTCGGAAGGGGCCCGGGTTTACAAACCCCAACCCGGCCTCTTCCAGGAGATGCTGCGCCGGCTGGACGTAGGCCCCGGCGAAGCGATTTACGTTGGCGACAGGCAATTTGAGGATGTATTGGGGGCCAGCCAGGCTGGTATGCGCAGCGTGTGGATCAACCGGTCCGGCGCGCCCTTTGACCCCCAGCTTCCCGCGCCCGACTACCAGATCAGCAGCTTGCTGGAGCTTCCCGCCGTGCTTGCCGGACAGGGGAATTCAAAGGACGGTGAATAATGAAGGTCAAACTGAATGATCAGGGCCTGGTGCCCGCCATCGCCCAGGACGTCGACACCGGCCAGGTACTCATGCTTGGCTACATGAACCCTGGTTCTTTGAAACGGACCGTGGAAGGCCTCCAGGTGTGGTTTTACAGCCGGAGCCGGGAAGACCTGTGGCACAAGGGTGAGGTGTCGGGCAACTACCTGAACCTTAAAGAAGCCTGGCTGGACTGCGACGGGGACACCATTTTGCTCAAGGTGCAGCCCGACGGCCCGGCGTGCCACACCGGCGAGACGTCCTGCTTCTTCACGCCCATGGACGGTCTGCCCGAGGGCTACGAGGACGCCGACGCCGGACCGGGAATCCTGGACGAGTTGTTTGCCGTGATTCGGGACCGCCAGCGGGAGCTTCCCGAAGGAAGTTACACAACCCAATTGCTGAATGAGGGAATTGGCCGCATCGCCCAAAAGGTAATCGAGGAGGCTGGGGAAACCGCCATCGCCGCAGTCCAAGGCAACCAGGACCATCTGCCCAAGGAGGTAGCCGACCTGCTGTACCACACCCTGGTCCTGCTGGCGGCTTCCGGGGTGACGCCCCAGTCGGTTTACGACGAGCTACGAGAGCGGCGGGCGTGATCCCTCAAACATCCGCAGGCAGGGACTCTCCTGAAGGATAGACGGCCCAGTCCGACCCACGGTACACCGTGACTTTACCCGAGCCAACGACGCGCCAGTGACCCGGCCCGCCCAAGGTCCCCGTTCGGGCGTCCACGCCTAAAATGGTCAATCCTGCGGGCGCCTCGGCCTGCAATTCTTTGGAAACCTGGGCGGGGTCTCGACCTTCGTGATGGGGAAGTACCACGACTCCAGGCACAATTCCTAAGGCTTCCACCCAACCCCCGGCACGGGGCCGCCGCATGTAGGAACCCAAGACCATGGCCCCGGCGCTGGACCCGGCCAACACCGCACCTTCCTCCCTTGCACTCAGGATTGCGGCCAGCAAAGGGGAGTCCCTCAGTGTTTCCAGCAAGTGGTCGGGGCTGCCGCCGGTAAAGTAGACCACGCCGGCGCCTGCCACTGCGTTCACCAGTGCCGCATCGCCGGCGTCGCTCTTCTCCAATACCATGAGCTGGCTGGCGTCGCCGCCCAGGCCGCCGAAGTGGGTAACTCCGTCGTTGGCGGCCTTGGCGGGTCCGGTGACCGCAGCGGTGGGTATGATGAGCACCCGGGCCGGGCTTTGACCCGAAGCCCGCATGATCTCCCGGTCCATTTCCTCGCAGCCCTGGCGAAACTCTTCCCCACCGACCAGACCGATTTGGCCTACCATTTCCCATCTCCTCCGTTTACGTTCCAACGTCTGGCGCCCATGATTGATCTTCTTTCGTAACCCTGCGTTAAGTAACTGTGGGGACAGCTAAGACCCTTGGGGCGGACGGTCCGCCAGAGGCATCCCCCGAACGTCCTAATTGCCGACAATCGCCAGGAAGTTCCTTCAGGTGGCCCGCAATCATTGTCTGTAAAGGCGCATAAACTGTTCCCGGGTCAGCCCCGCATCATGAATCAGCGACCTGATAAGGCCACGGCCAAGCTCTCGATGCCGGGGTACCGATAACCTCCGCCCCTCGGGATGCAGCAAGATCATATGGCTCCCTTCCGTGTGATCCCATACGTATCCGATTTGCGCCATAACCTTGGCAAACTCGTCCCCTGACAGAACAGGCAGACGTGACATTACACCTTGACCTCTACTTGTGCGACCTCCAAAACGACGGGTACGGGTTCTCCATGCCGCCGCATGCTGATGATGTAACCACGGATTGCCTCTTTGATATTGGTTATGGCGGCCTCCCTAGTCCTCCCTTGGGAGTGACAGCCGGGAAGAGCCGGACAACTGGCCACGACAAAATCGTCCTCATCATTCTCAAGCGTGATTACAAACTTTAGAGTATCGTCCGCCGCCACGTCACTCACCGGTTCTCTGACAGCACTCTCCTGCAAATTGTCAATGCGATAGCCCAGCTTGGCGAGAATGCGATAGGCATCCTGGGCGGTGAAGGCGATGTAAGGAAGTTCGTCTTCTAGAAGTTTAGTTACTCGATGTATGGGTTGTTTGATGGGATAGTTTTGCCCGTTGATTTCCACACAGAACCTGTGCCGTCCGTCAGTGGGATTCGGCTCGACACCTTTGACGGCTTCAGTGATGTTGTCTCTGTTTATTTCATAATCGGTTCCGCGTATCCTAAAACGCATGACATTCTCCTTCTATTGTTTTCTACTACTTCTACTTTTATATCGACGATACTAGTATCGGGCTATGCTGTCAAGATCACGAAGGATAAGGGAAACCGAGACACCCGGTATTGGAGGAAACCAGAGACCGAAAATCAGGCTAACGGGACGGCGGTATCTCCTCAGGCCGGTGTGATAACATGGGATTAATCCCAGTGGCCGCGTACCGGGCCGATTGTTTATCAGGTGACCATTGGGTTGGCGCGACGCTCTTATCCCGCTGTTACCCCTCGAGGAATACGCTCGCATGACCACCCAGTTGGTAATGAACCTAGTCCGCGACCTGGTGACCCAGGCCGTGGAACAAGCTCGCATGGATGGCTTGCTTCACCTGGAAACCATGCCCGATGTAGAGGTGGAGCATCCGGGCAACCCCCAACACGGCGACTTCGCCACCAGCCTGCCGTTACGCCTGGCCCGCGCCACACGGATCAATCCGCTGCAACTGGCGGAAGCCTTGGTCGAGCATATCCCTTCCAGCGACGAGATTGAGCGGGTGGAGGCAGCCCCACCAGGATTCATCAACTTTTACCTGCGGGATAGGTGGGTCCAGGAGCAGGTGGAGGCGGTTCGCCAAGCCGGCAGGGAATACGGCAACGTGGACCTGGGGCAGCAAAGCCGGGTCATGGTGGAGTTTGTCAGCGTCAACCCCACCGGGCCGGTGCACGTGGGCCACACTCGAGGAGCGGTGTTGGGTAGCACCCTGGCCAACGTCCTGGCCGCGGCCGGATACCAGGTCACCCAGGAATACTACGTCAACGACGCTGGGGCCCAGATGGAAGCGTTCTACGGGTCGGTGTTCGCCCGCTATAAGCAAGCTAACGGCCAGCCAGCCGAGCTGCCTGCCAACGGATACGTCGGCCAATACATCGTCGACTTGGCCCAGGACATTTCCGATTCCGAAGGCCCCCGCTTTCTGAAGATGGAAGAACCCCAGGGGCTCAAGGAAATCGGCGACCTGGCTCGGGAAAAGATGGTGGCGCTGATCCGGGAGGACCTGGCCCAGATCGGCGTGAACTTCGACAATTGGTTCAGCGAGCGTTCCCTGTTTCAAGGAGGCGACTACGATCGGGCCTTCGACCTTCTGCGGGAAAAACACTTTCTGTCGGAACGGGAAAACGCCCTGTGGTTCAACTCTAACGTGCTGGGAGACGAGGGAGAATATGTCGTGGTGCGCTCCACCGGAGAACCCACCTATTTCGCGTCGGACATTGCCTATCATTACAACAAATTCTCTGTCCGCGGCTTCGAATCGGTGGTGAACATCTGGGGCGCCGATCATCAAGGCCACGTTCCACGGATGAAGTCCGCTGTGGCCGCCCTGGGCATTGACCCAGAACGGCTGACGGTGTTGATATCCCAGATGGTGACCCTCAAACGGGGCGACGAGGTGGTTCGGGTTTCCAAGCGGACCGGGGATTTCGTCACGCTACGAGAGCTGGCGGACGAGGTGGGCGCCGACGCCTGCCGCTACTTTTTCCTGGCCCGCACCCCAGATACGCAAATGGAGTTCGACCTGGAATTGGCCAAGAAGGAATCGGCCGACAACCCCGTATATTACGTCCAGTACGCCCACGCTCGCAACGCCAGCATTCTAAGCCTGGCCCGCAGCCGTGACATCGACTGGAGCCAAGGCGATATAACCCTGCTGGACCACCCCAGCGAACTTGCCCTGGTCCGAATCATGATCCGGCTGCCCGAGCTGGTCGACCAAATGGCCCGGACTTTGCAACCCCACCACCTTCCCCATTACGCCATGGAACTGGCCACCGCTTTCCACTGGTTTTACGAGAACTGCCGGGTTATCTCGGCCAATCCCGAAGACGGTGACGTAACCCTAGCACGGTTGAAGCTGGTGGAGTCGGCCCAGATCGTCTTTCGCAGGACCCTGGAACTGATGGGCATGACCGCGCCGGAACGAATGTAGCTCCGTTCACCGGCTGTCTATGACACCGCCACCGGCCTGAGCCGGCACGGTCACAGACAGCAACCGCTCTTCAACCTCGAACCCATGCACAAAGCCCTCCTGAAACCCCTGTCGCACGATTCTCCTTGTCGAGAATTTGGAACGTGCAAGTTCCGGTTATCGGAATTCCGTCAACGGCTAAACCCGCAGGAACTTCTCTTAGCCTCTTATCCAGCCGAGGTATAGGTCTATTTCCCTGAATTTTGGGTGGCGGTGACGGGATAGTCCCGCGCAACAGACCTTAACTTAATCGGACCGCGCAGGCCAAACCGTCGTGGACGTGGGGTCCGGTGGACGACGCATCGGTGGATGTGGTCATATCCAACGGCGTCATCAACCATTGTCCCTACAAGTATGGAGTGTTCCGGGACATTTTCCGGACCATCAAACCAGGTGGCAGCCTGTATCTGGCCGACATCGTGGTCCACAAGCCTGTCCCCGAGGGCGCCAAAGCAGAAGTGGATTTGTGGACCGCTTGAATCTGCGGCCCTCTCCTGGAAGGAGAGTACCTGGACGCCATCCAGCAAGCAGGATTTAAAGACGTTGACCTGGTGTCCACCGTGGACGTGTTCGCCGGAGCCAAAGGCGAGGAAAAAGCCCACCAATTCGAGACCATGGGAGCCAACATCCGGGCACGGAAACCATAGACGAGCCGAATTCAGCAAGCAAGCCAAATCCCGGATCAAAGGCTCTGATCAGCACGGAGAATCTGGTAACCAACGAATCTGGAATACAATCCGCTCCGAATTATCCGTAACCTGCTTGAAATGACCCGAATTTGGGTTTATGATACCCTTTGTTGGCCGAGCCGCGAGAGTCAATCGATAAGATGCCGTTTGTCCGTAAGCGCCATCTTAAGTTCATGCGCAAAACTTCTTTTCACCGAACGGCCCGGCTGCGCCGGTGACCAAATTGGCCGCAGGGTGGCGAGATTACTGCCGCGTCTTCTAAGGCAACCGCTACTGCTGGCAGTTAGGAGTTCGAGGCGCACACGCCTAGATGAGAATATTAAAACGCGTTATAGGGTGGGCCCTGCGTCACCGAGGGCGCTTGGGCTTGGCATACCTAACCAGCTTCGTGGCCCTGAGCCTCTCCCTAGTAATCCCCGCCCTTGTCGGCTTTGCCATTAACCTTATAGTCAGCTTTGAACCCGGAGTGGACGGGGAAATCGGCCGGGTGCAAGCCTCCGAAAATGTTGAGAGCCGCGTCCTTTGGGTGATCGCAGGAGTGCTGCTCGCGACTAGCTTGGCCCGAGGCCTCTTCGATTTCGCCAGAACCTACCTCACCGACTCCCTTTCCCAGAAGGTCGCCTACGATGTGCGCAATCTCATGTACGACAAATTGCAGCACATGAGCTTTGCCTTCCACGATAAGGAGCACACAGGCTCCCTCTATTCCAAAGTTACTTCCGACGTGGAGGCTGTACGGCGTTTTGTGAACATGGGTCTGGTGCGGGGAATCGAGGTGCCGTTCAGGGTAGGCGCCATCATAATATTCATGTCCACCCTGAATTGGGAACTGACCCTGTTCACTCTGGTCCTGGTGCCATTCCTGCTGTTCCAGTCCTCCGTGGTGATGATTAAGCTGCGCGCCATGTGGTTGCACGTCCAGGAAATCATGGGTGAACTGACCACCATTCTTCAAGAGAACCTGGTCGGCATCCACGTGGTCAAGGCCTTCGCCTCGGAAGAGTATGAGAAGAAGAAATACGCGAATAAAGCCCAGGAACTGCGGATAGAATACTTCCGTAACGAGCGATTACAGGGGACCAACGTCGCCTGGATGACCCTCTACTTCACGCTTACCCTCGGTGCCGTCCTGTGG
Source organism: Chloroflexota bacterium (assembly GCA_022568195.1). Taxonomy (GTDB): domain Bacteria; phylum Chloroflexota; class Dehalococcoidia; order Lucifugimonadales; family UBA3495; genus JADFFS01. Next base: position 29,181 of record JADFFS010000019.1, read on the forward strand.
TACGGCGGCTGGGAAATCATGAGAGGAGACTTGGATCCCGGCAGCTTTGCCACCTTCCTGCTACTGATGAACCAGCTAACCTTCCCGATACGCATGACGCCGCAGATCGTCGGGAGCTACGCCCGGGCGATTTCATCCGGTGGGCGGATTTTCGAAGTGCTGGATGCCCAGTCTCCCGTGGAGGAGAAACCTAATGCCAGGGAACTGACCAGAGCCGAGGGACACGTACGCTTTAACGATGTGTCCTTCTCCTACGACCCGCGGATTCCCGCGTTGAAACACGTGGATGCTACGGCAGCACCTGGTCAAATTACGGCGATCCTGGGGGCCCCGGGAAGCGGAAAGACAACCATAGTCAACTTGCTGCCTCGTTTCTATGACGTTACCAGCGGTCAAATCACCATCGATGGTGTGGATATCCGGGACTTTACCTTGGCTTCCTTGCGTCGAAACGTCGGGATCGTGCAGCAGGATATTTTCCTATTCAGCGCCACCATCAGACAAAACATTGCCTATGGGCTGTCATCCGCCACAGACGAGGAAGTGATACAAGCGGCCAAGATTGCTCAACTCCATGACCATATCATGAGCCTCCCACACGACTATGACACCTGGGTGGGAGAGCGGGGTGTTACCCTCTCGGGAGGCCAGAGACAACGGTTGTCCATCGCCAGGACTATCCTGATCGATCCCCCCATCCTGATCCTGGACGACTCCACCTCCAGTGTCGATGTGGAAACGGAGAGGCAGATCCACCGTGCCATGACCGAGGTGATGAAGGGCCGGACCACGTTCATCATCGCCCACCGGTTGAGCTCGGTGCGGGAAGCCGACCTTATTCTTGTGCTGAAGGACGGCGAAGTCGTCGAGCGGGGAAACCACGAAGAGTTGTTAGCCAAGCGAGGCATTTACCGGGAAATATTCGATCTCCAGCTACGTCCTCAGGAAGAAGTACTCCTGGATGCGACTATCGCTGGCGACGACGGAGGTAACAGCTAGATGCGAGCCGGACACGGAATGGGTGGCGGGTTCGGCGGCATGATGGGCGGCATGCGCGGCCTTCAGGCCGGCGGAATGAACTCGCCGAACCTGGACAACCTGACCGACGAAGGGGTGGAGGGCAGCGCCTACGACAACAGGGTAGTGATGCGTCTGCTTACCTACCTCAAGCCCCACAAGCGGGATGTTCTCTTCTCCATCACGGCGATACTGATCTACACCATAGGCAACGTCAGTGTTCCCCTGTTCATGCTGTTGGGAATCGAATGGGCCATAAACCAGGGAGAGGTTTGGCGGCTGCACGTGGTGGGCGCGGCGTTTGTCGGCGTTGCGTTGGTTTATTGTGGGGCTATGTACGTCCAGTACATTTTGATGCCCAAGCTGGGCCAGAGTATTCTATTCGATCTGCGTACCCAGATGTTCAACCACCTGCAAGATCTATCCCCGTCCTTTTTTCACAGGACGCCCGTGGGACGGATCATGTCCCGCAGCCAGAGCGACGTGCTGCAGCTCACCGAAACCTTCGAGCTCATGGTGCAGAGCATAGCCGACATCCTGAGTCTGGTCGGCATCCTCTTGGTCATGTTAGTCATCTTACCGGTCCTGGGTTTGGCTGACTGGCGCCTGTCCCTGATCTGTTTGAGCGTCATTCCTGTGCTATTTTTCGTTTTGGGCTATTGGCAGCGGTTTGCAAGGCGCTCCTTCATGCGCATCCGCCGGGCCATCGCGATGATCAACGGCGAGTACAACCAGAACATAACGGGTATACGCGTCGTGGAAAGCTTGAACCGGCAGGACCAGAACCTGGAGCACTTCAAAGAGCTCAACTACGAGCACTTGGATGCCAACATGCAGGCCAGCCGTTACTCCGGCGGTCTTCAGCCCATCGTGGAGATTCTGATCGGCATCGCCTTCGGGGTGGTGGTGGTCTATGGAGGATCGGCCGTGCTGGGAAGCGGCCAACCGGAGTGGGGCGTGTTGGTGGCCTTCCCCATGTTTATCCAACGCTTCTTCGAGCCCATTCGCCACCTGACCATGCAGTACACCCAGCTACAACGTGGTATGGCCGCCGGGGTACGCATTTTCGAAGTGATTGATCTTGTGCCGGAAGTGCAGGACGCCCCTGATGCTATCGACATGCCGCCCATTCAGGGCGAGATCAAGTTCGAAGACGTCAGCTTCCACTATGTTCCGGGCATCGACGTCCTCAAGAACATAAATCTCCACATCAGCCCCGGAGAGAACGTGGCGCTGGTGGGGTCCACCGGCGCTGGCAAGAGCACTTTGGTGACTCTGATTCACCGGTTCGCCGATGTCACCCAAGGGCGCATAACCGTGGACGGCCACGACATCAAGCACGTTAAACGCCGGTCCATGGTGAACCAGATGAGTATGGTCCTCCAGGAGCCCTACCTGTTCTCCGGGACGATCAACGAGAACATCCGCTACCTGAATGAGGATGCCAGTCAAGAGGATGTGGTCGCCTCCGCCAAAGCGGTTGGCGCCCACGACTTCATCATGGCCTTGGACGGAGGCTACGACTCGATTCTGGCCGAACGGGGGGGCAACCTAAGCGTGGGCCAGCGTCAGTTGATCAGCTTCGCCCGGGCAGTCGTAGCAAATCCCCGCATCATAATTCTGGACGAAGCCACCGCCAACATCGACACCTACACCGAGCTATTGATTCAGCAAGCCTTGAAGCGGGTGCTGCAAGGACGTACTTCGATCGTGATAGCCCACCGCCTTTCCACCATACGCAACGCCGACAAGATCGTGGTCCTCGACCATGGGGAAGTGGTGGAAGTAGGAAATCACCAGGAGCTTCTGGATAACAACGGCGTCTATGCCCGGCTCTACGCCATCAACTACGGCCTCAGCCACAACGGGGAGCAACCGTCGGGGCAGAAGGACGGCGTCGAGGTGCCTACGCCGGCAGACAACAACTAGGCCACCGATCACCCGGATCGAAACTGCCGGCCTGCAGGGCTGTCACAGCAAAAATGGGCGAAAAGAATCCCCCGGCTCCTCTCCTTGAGGGAAACGTCCGGGGGATATTCTTTTAGTCTCAAGGCTCATTCTACGCTGGGTGTTTCAGGCCGGGGTTGGGCCTATAGTTTGGGCATCATGCGGCCTGTTCCAGCACCCGCTTCATTGCCTCCTGGAACACGTCATAAGGCTGGGCTCCAGTGAACATCAGATTCCCAACCAGGAATGTTGGTATACCCCGAATCCCGTATTTCAGGGCCTCTTGATACTGGCCCATCACGGTGGAGGATAATCGCTCCTCCTCCAAACATTTCAGAAGGTCGGCCGAATCCAAGCCAACGCTCTCGCCAACCTCGCCGATTACCGCCAGATCGCCAAGGTCCTTGCCATCGGACCACAGCGCCCGGTAAGCGGCTTGGTGGAACTCCATGAATTTGCCATGTTGTTGGGCATACTCGGTAGCTTCCAGAGCATAGGTGCTGTTGGGGGTTCGGGATAGCCGGCGCATGACCAAGCCCGCTTCCCGGGCTTGGGTCCGCAACGGCTCGGACAGTTCGCCGTCCTCTTCTCCCGGCCTGGGCTCCCGCACCTGGCCTTCTTTGGGGGTATCTGGACGCAGGTAATAGGCACGCCCTTCTACCGTGATGTCATATTCTTTTGCCAGCTTTTCGACCCGCTCCAGGCCGACATAGCACCAGGGTCAAATGTAGTCGTACCAAATGGCTACTCGGACTGGGCTGGACCCATTTCCCTGTGCCTCAACCGGTTCGGTCATGTCTGCACCCCTGTCTTGACTGCGCTGAACAACCTGTGCCCAATGCGTTGCAACCGAGTCTAGCAGCGCACCGAATCCCAGTCAACCAAGCGTCCCCGGTCCGCTCCAAGACCCTGAACCACCTCCGCCCAAGGAACGTGAGGCGCCTCGCGCATCACAAAACTCCAGAGCGGGTGGGAGAGAGAAAAAGCGATAAAGGCAACACCTCTGCAGGGGGGGCAAAGCAGCACAAGCCAAAGTCAAACGTCCCACGGAGAAGTACAGGAAGTCTAGTCCTTGTGGTCGTTAAACGCCAGTG
>JADFFS010000136.1 GCA_022568195.1 Chloroflexota bacterium
GGGCTTCCCACCCGTTTAGTGGATCGTGGTTACCGTGGCAAATGAACGATCGTATATTTGCCTGGTCGAGTCGGTTTAAACCATCAACGAACTTACGTTGTGCCCTCAGGCTCCTGTCAGCGCCGTCAAAGATGTCACCGGCGACTAGCAAGGCGTCGACCTGTTCCTGGATACATAGGTCGATGATGTTGTTGTAGGCATCGAATGTAGCTTGGTACAGTGTTTCGGCAATCTCCGGCGCAATGCTACGCAGCCCGCCAAAGGGGCTATCAAGGTGCAGGTCTGCGGCGTGGACGAATCTTATGCGTGTCATTCCGGGCTAATCCCAGCGTTAGTTTAGCGTAACTCGGTGGCAACTACTACCATGATGCTTGGACGCCGCTATACAGAGGGTCGGGATAGTTGCTCTTCGGATTTTCCCGATGCCGAGGGCAGTTTCGTTCTGGGAAATCCCGTTCAAATAGTATTCAAGACTGCCAGTAGCTGATCGACGGTTGGCCGGTCGTGAGGTGTGGCGCCGTGATGCTCGTAGCGGACTATCCCGGCAGCATCGATCACAAAATCGCCGCCCAACTGTTGCAGATCGCTCCTGGCGAAATGGTAGCCGCTGCCTCGGCTTAAGGCCTTGATGTACGCCCAGATAGTTCCGGGTCCAAACATTCGCCACAGATTGCCCCGGTGCACCCCGTAGGCCCGGTAGGTATCCCGTTCGGGGTCAGACAGCAGTTGAAAGGGCAATTGCATCTGGCGAGATAGCTGGAAAAGCCGGTCCCTCGATTCGAAGGACACCCCAATCACCGTCCCGCCACAGGCCTCAATCTCCGGATAGTGCCGCCGCAACTGCGACAGATGCTCCCGTCAGGGCAGTCAAGCGAAGTGTCGCAAAAACACCAGGGCTACTTTGCGGCCTCGCAAATCTCCCAGCGAAATGAACTCCCCTTCGGGATCAGGAAGAGTGAAGTCGGGAGCTGGACGGCCCAACAGAGCGGCTGGCCTATCTGAAGGGCGAGTCATAGTTGGCGGCTCCGGTCAGCGCGGTTTACGCCGGAGAACCCTTTCCACAGCATCCTTCACGCCTTTTGGTGTAAGTCCGCACTTCTCCAACAGATCTTCCGCCTTTCCCGACTCGCCGTAGCCCGGCAAAGCGTTATTTTCCAAAGGTGAGGCGGATTTCGGCGCCAAAATTATAAGCCTGGGTTTGTCGGGATGTCCAGGCAGCGCCCTGGCAATTGGCGGATACCGTACATATAATTGTATCGATTTAGCTATGGTGATCGACAGCCACTGCCATATATTGCCTCCTAGCTTCGACCAGCGCCGCAGCGAACTGCTGGCCCGTGACAAAACCTTCGCCAGCCTGTTCGCCAGCCCCGATTCCCCCATGGCGTCCGCCGAGTCGTTGTTGGAGGAGATGGACGGCGCCGGGATTGACCGCTCGGTGGTCATGGGCATGGGTTGGACCGACCCTGACCTGGCCGTGGAGGCCAACGACTATATTATCCAGTCGGTGGAAAGCAACCAGGGCCGCCTGGCCGGGTTCTGCTCTGTCAGTCCGGACTGGGGCGACGCGGCGCTAGCTGAGGTTGAGCGGTGCGCGAAGGCTGGACTGCGTGGAATCGGCGAGCTGCATCCCGACAGCCAAGGGTTCGACATCGCCGATGGGCCGGCCATGGCTCCCTTGATGGAACTGGCCGGCCGGTTGGGGTTGCCTGTGCTGGTGCACGCCTCGGAGCCGGTTGGGCACCAGTATCCAGGGAAGGGTAAAACCACGCCGGGCAAGCTGTACCGGTTCATCGAGAACTTCCCCGACAACACCATCATTTGCGCCCATTGGGGCGGCGGCCTGCCCTTCTACGCGTTGATGCCGGAAGTGCCCGGAGTTATCCGCAATGTCTATTTCGACTCCGCGGCTTCGCCTTTCCTCTACCGGCCGGAGGTGTTTGCGACAGCGGCGGGGTTGGTCGGGGCGGACAAGGTACTCTTTGCTTCGGACTATCCTCTCCTTTCGGTGCGCCGCTGCTTGCGCCAGGTAGAAGACGCCGGATTGAGCCCGGCCCAGAAAGAGGCGGTCTTGGGGGGCAATGCCTCACGCTTGTTCGGGTTATGACTGGTAGTGACCTTTCGTCCGGTTACTCGCGGGCCGGTTACTTGCCTAGGTAAACCTCAGTGTCCGGCTTGAACACTGCCCAAGAGAACCAGAACTGACTCCCCCGGTTGGGTATGGGGGTTAACTGCTCGCCAGCCAGGGGCCCGCTGGTGGCATGGCCGAACAGGTTCCAGGCGCTGCCGGTCTGTTCGTCCACAATCTGACCACCATCGGCCACGAAGGTCAGCCTGTCACCATCCAGGATTGGGTCAAACACCCCGGTGGCGCCCACGTCCCGCCCCTCCGCGATAGCGCGTGCATCCAGAGAAGAGGCAGTCCCCTTTTTAAAAAAGATTGCCAGGTCCCGTCCGCCCAGGTTGTAATGCACGACACCCTCTTTCTCCAACACCCGGAAGGGGACCGCCAGGGCATCTTTGCCGATGGTCACGGCCACAACCCGCTCAATTAGCTGCAAGCGGGAATCTTCAGAGCCCGAAAATAAGAAGGGGTCACCGAGATCATAGCCGACGTAGGGGTTCTGGCCATAGGGCCGAGGATTCCCCGTGTCTTTGGACAGCACCTTGCCCATAGGAAAAGTTTCCTTGAAGTCCTTCCAGGACACAATGCTCAAATACAGCTGCTCCAACTTTTTGCCCACCAGGTCGCCAACGATAGCCTCGCCGCCGAACTCCTGCCACCACGATTCGGTCTGCCGGTCGTACATGATTAGATTGCTGAATCGCAGGTTCCCTGAAGTCCCGAAATCAAGCACCGTGCCGTCAACCGTCCGCCTGTACACGAAGGCGGTATTGCACAGTGGTCAATAGGTAACGACTACGGGCTCACCTCCTACGGTGTCGTTGACTACCTCATGCCAGATCATAATCTGGATTGGATAGGCCCGCGCGTCCCCATCAATGTTGACCACTTGGACCGGCTCCCGGTCCACCAGCCATTCATTGGCTTCGGACACCGTCTCAAACTTTGGTTGGTCTATGGGCGGTATATCGTCCTTTCCGGGACCGCCGCCGGTGATCTCGGTGTAGTGGACGGACCTGAGCCGGAAGTTGGTTTTCCAGCCACCGGTGGAGAACCGAGCCCCCCGTAACTCTTGCTTTAACTGGTCTTCGCTGATTGGTCCGACCTGGCCGGCGGGAAAAACAGGTGTAGGGGTCACCGGGTCCAACACCAATTCCTGGCCAGGTGCCGGCGGCAGCGTAGGCTCGGGGCTCGGCGGCACAGCCGGCTTGGGCGTGGCCGGTTCCGGCGCCGGCGGGGTGGCGGTTGTTGAAGGAGTGAGGGCAGGCGCCTGGATCTCTTCAGTTGGAGGGGCAGCAGGCGCAACACGCTCCTTCGTCGCGGCGACGGTAGGCTCTGAGCCGTGTTTAACCTCGGCTGTTGCTGGGGACTGGGCACCCACCGGAGCGGCAACGGTCACAGATGGCGGCGTTGTTGGCGCGCCGCAAGCCGCCAGCCAGAACACACCCAGCAGGGGCAGTAGCCACATTAGGTTGGAAAAATATGCGTTCATAACGTGAACAACACAACGGGCCGGGCCGGGTGAGTTCATTTCTCGTTCCCTAGAGCCCATCTCCTCCTGGATGTCTTTGATGAGGAATTTTCCCCGGAGGTGCGCCTACGCGCCTGGTTATATTTGTGTTGTATCTTATACCGTGGCAAGGCATCTAAGAAACGAGTAATCGGCAAAGCAGCAATATTCTGATACATCTCAAGACCCGGGACATCCCGCCTGGAGGAGGAGAAGAATATGGCCAGGGGCGCTTCTAGAAGGCAAAGTGCCGCGGCAGCCAGCGCCGCCGCCCAGCGTCGGCGGCGCAACCGTTGGTGGCTTGGCGGACTGGGCGGAGCGGCGGTTGTGGGGATAGTGGCCGCGATTGCCCTGACCGTAGCGCTGGGAGGCTCTGATTCCGCTCTATCAGGAACGGCTCCGGAAGCGAATTCCCAGTCCGGCGATCGGGTACCAGAGTTCTCATTTACACTGTTTCAAGGCGAGGACGTATTAGGGTCCGAGGAGGTGAACATTGCCGACCTGCACGGCAAGCCTATAGTCCTCAACTTCTGGGCCGGGCTGTGTCCTCCCTGCCGGGCGGAGATGCCGGACCTTCAGCGCTTCTACGACGACTTCAAGGGCCGTGTGACTCTGGTGGGGATCGATGTCGGCCAGTTTACCGGATTGGGCAGCCACAGAGATGCCAGGAATCTGCTAAAGGAGTTGGGGATTACCTACCCGGCAGGATTCACCAACGACCGCGGCGTCATACGCGACTACGAGGTTTTCTCGATGCCAACTACCGTATTCATCAACGCCAACGGAGAGGTATTCCAGAAATGGTCCGGCGCTCTAACCCAGGAAATCTTGGAGCGCATGGCCAACGCCATGCTGAGACAAGCGGAGCGTCCCCAGTCCTGATTTAGCGCCGGCCACGGCCGGTTCGACCGGTCGTCACGAACCCCTGCCACTTCCGGCTGCCGTCACGCCCGGTACGACGTGGGTAAGGTATAATGGGCTCACTGGTATGTGCTGTGTCGTTGCCAAAGGCGGGCAGCACCGATTCATCGGGGTGTGGCCCAGTGGTAGGGCGCTTCGTTCGGGACGAAGAAGTCGGCAGTTCGAATCTGCCCACCCCGACCAGCATCACTAAGAATCATCGTGAAAAATATCAATGAATGAGTGATAAACAGACCCACCAACGCATAACAATGGTCCACATAAGCCAGAAGGATTTACATGCCCGCGGCTAAATTGGACGGCGACAGAGGGGAGAGTCGAACTCCACCAGAAACGCGGACTGTTAGTGCTGTTGGCACCAAGTTGGTCAGGGAGCCAGCAGACGCTTGGGACAGAAAAGAGCCGACATTGGTCTCTGCTCGAAAACACCCTCCGCATTCAGTAACTGCTCTCGGGCCAGCCGCTTCTTAATGTTAGGGCCGCTGGGCTACGAATGCCGCCTAAATTGCCAGCAAACATCGGCCGCGGATTGAATTGGCCGAATGATGCCAAGCTGCCCAAATGCGACTAAAAAGGCGACAAACTGTGTAGCCTACGGGCGACACACGGACTGTCAAGCCAACCGGGCCCGCCGTGTGGTAATGAGTTCCTCACTGGTTAGTACGACGTGATAGGCGGGCATGAATTCAGCAAGCCATTCGACGGTACTCTGAAAGCCGCCGACCTCGACTGTGCCTCTTATGCCGGCATATCCGGAGGGGAACGGCGGTTAAGCTTCACTCCGAGGCATTTCGCTGTCACCCGGTGGCATGAAGCCCAGCCTGGAGGCGTAGGCGGCCGCTTCTCTCTGGTTTTTTGAATGCGCCGAATGATGCGAAGGCAACACGATTAGGCACTATAAAAAAACCTCCGTGAAAACCGATCTCCATGTTCGGTCGTATTATGGCCAACATGGAAATGCGGGACTGCCCACACTACTGGCTAATTGAAGCCGCTGACGGACCTGTGAGTCGCGGCGTGTGTAAACTCTGCCAACTTGTCCGCGAGTTTATGAATACTGTCGGTGTTGATAAGTGGGGCTATTTCCGGCTACCCAAAAGCGACGACGGCCAATCGGTCGAATGACGCCGATCCACAGCCAAGACAATCCCGGCTTAGCGCCGTGGCGTCGTCGGGCTGGTTCCTCGCCAAATCCGATCTAAAGCGTCATCGTTCCGGCGACAATCCCGACCAGAATCGCCACAATTCCCACAGCCGCCATCAGCTCAATCATGCCGACCCTTCGCAGGTACCTGAACGCGGCCCGTGGCAGTGTAGGCGTAACGTCGTCCTTAATAAACCCAACCCTCATGTACATCACCCCTCTGGCAAGCCAATCTTTCGTAGTGACTTGGAATCTACACTGCCGTTTTGCGTCATCCCAGAGATTCTGAAATCACTCGTTGGGATGATATTTGTGGTGACATAATGGCTAGCCCTAAGCCGGGGTAACGGCGCTGAATGTGGCTGTAAAAGTCCCCTCAAAACGATCTGTTGGCGTTTATCGCCGGTTTGTTAAACCAATACCGCGAGGGTAGCCTTTAGATCTACTTGCCCAGCATGGCGGCGCCCGCCTCGTGCAGTTTGGCTACGGCAGTAGCGTCGTAATTGGGCACGAATTCGGACAAGATGAGCGAGCCGCACATCGTGCGCACTCCCTTGGCTTAAAACTCGTCCTTGCAGGCCAGGGGAATACCGTGCAATGGCCCCGGCTCCGAACCATGGGATGGAAACTCCCAGAACTTTACACCTTTGACTTCAGAGAAGCGGCGGGATGCTAACTGGCCGTTTCCGGGCAAATATCCTCCATTCCCGTGCCGGAGATGCCGGTGGCCCCACCATCCCCGGCGTAAAAGTTGCTTTAACTCAGTCGTCGAGGTGTACCGTGGCGGTCACCCGGGGCACATCGCCGATTACCCGGGTAGTGTGGCCATGGCCGGTCAGGTCCTCAGCCAGGTTGACATCTCCCGGCCCCAGCCGGTAAACCGTTCCATCGGCCAACCCGATCTCCGCCTGGCCGGACAGGGTGATTATGTATTGTCGCCTGGGAGCGATGTGCCAGTCGCTGAAGCGGCCGGGGGGCGAGGACCGGAACACAATGCCCTTGGCCTCGTGCAGAGTGGTCCAAGCGGGATGGGTGGTCGGGTCTATCTCCTCAATGTGAGACTCGCCATCGTCACCCGAATAAAGTCTGATCGAACCCATGATCCAGCCTCCTTGAGATTAACTGTGGAAACGGATTATAGCCTAATCTGGACGGGTGATTTAGGAACGCCGCTACGGCCCAAACCCCTTCCAGTGGTTCTTAGGGACGCAGCAGACCTCCGGAACAACCGGCCAACTCACCCCGAATCGGCAGCATGAAAAGACCTCTCTGGCTCCCCCTTGGTATTCTCAGGGCCTACCGGATCGGGGGCCACATGATCCAGCCCCGCTGACCCGTGTCGCGCGTCCGCAAAAAGTGCCCTTGCCCAGTGGTGACGTAAAGGGTCCCCTGATCTGGGTCACCGAAGGCGCAGTTAGTCGGTCCCTCCACCCCAACCGGCATCGGGTAAGTCTCTAGGACCCGGCCAGCCGGCGTCCACACGTAGATCATGGGGCCAGGTCCGCTCACCCAATTGCCAGCAGTGCCGACGATGTTGCCCTCGGAGTCCAAGCACATACCGTCAATACCGCGCTGGGGTCCCCGGTGGTCCTGCCCGAACTGGTGCAGCACGATATATTGGCCCAGAGAGCCGTCATCCAGGATTGGGTAGGACCGTAGCTCCCGCACACCCCCAGGCTCGTTATCGGTCTGGATGATGTATAGGCTATGCTGGTCCGGAGAGATAAGGAGACCGTTGGTACCCGTTGTGTCGAAGGTCATGCGCTGGCAGGTCCAGCTGCCGTCGGGCTGAGGGTCCGCCCGCAGGATATCCTTATTGACAATCTCCTGTTGCTCGCTGGGATCGATGTTGCCCGCGTTCCAAGGGTTGCTGAACCATATGCGGCCCTGACGGTCTATCGCAAGGTCGTTGGGCGTGTTGAGCCGCTGTCCATCCAACCGGTCTACGATGGTCGTAGTGCTGCCATCGGGCTCGAAGCGTACGATAGAGCGTCCACCGGAGCAGCAACCGTAAAGGCGGCCGTCCACGTCGAAGGCCAGGCCGTTGGTGTGGTTGGTGTTTTCACGATACACCGTACACTCGCCGGTCTCGGGGTCGTAGGCCATGATGCGGCTGGCGGGGATGTAGGTGAACAGAAGCCGTTTGCCGTCCCAGACAGGTCCCTCGGTCAAGCGGCTGAAAGGACCTGCGACTTGTTCCCATTCCAATTCCATCGTGCCCTCCTGATTGTTGCTGATTTGGTTTCCGAAGACGGCCGATCACCCGGTGACGCGCTAGACAGGCAGCGCTTCCTCTGTGCTTTCCGCCGGCAGCTCGACGCCGAAGGCATTGACGTTGAAGGCCAGCATGGTGTAGCAGCCCAGAAGGGTTGTTAGCTCCGTCACGCCTAGGACTCCGAACTGGGCTACCGCGGCATCGAAGGCCGGTTGGCTGACGCGGCGAGTCCGGAAGAGCTCCCGGCCATAGTTGACCACTGCGGCCTCATCGGGCGCCAGCGCTGGAAGCTCCTTCTTGTCACGGAGGGCGTTGACGACGTCATCACGCAAACCGGCGGTGCGCGCCGATGGGGCATGAGCGTTCCAGATGAACTGGCAGTCATTCTCGCGCGCCGCGACCAGCATGGCCAACTCTCTGACCCTGGGCGCCAGCGAGGTCTCGGTCCTCAAATATAGGGCCAGCCCAAGGGCGCGCTGCGCCACCTCGGGTGCGTTAAGCATCACGGAGCCCGGTCCGCCGGCAGGTATCCCGCCACGCTCTCGCACTATCGCGTCGAACGCGGTCCTTTGATTTTCGGGGATCCCCTCTCTCGTTACCGTAGGTGTTCTCGCCATTATATCCTCCGATCGTTTGCGCATCTGAGACTAGAGTGTAGGGAAGCATCTCCCCAAATTTCCCGCCACAAAACCTAGTAGGTCAAATTAATGACATGCTAGTTTAACACCATCGAATCATCAGAATGATACGTTGCAAGATGGACAAGCATCCTACTCCGACGTAATATGCCCCCATAATGGCCAGCGAGCGCATACAACGACGTGTCGAACGTCTGCTAGACCAAATTGAGCAGGAAGCCGACCAGCAGAACTGGGAGCGGGTTCTTGACCTGGCAAAGGAAGTGCTAAGGTTCGCCCCGGACAACGGGGATGCCAAGACTTTTCTCGTTGTGGCGGAGGAGACGCTCTCCTCCAACGCGGGCCAGGAGCTTCAAGCGACATCCCCTCCCACACCCAGCCCGATAAGAATTGAACCGGCAACCGCATCTCCCCAACCGGCCTCCTTCGCCAACGGCCGCTACCAGGTCCAGCGATTATTGGGCGAGGGCGGCAAGAAGCGGGTCTACCTGGCCCACGACACAACGTTGGACCGGGAGGTGGCTTTCGCCCTGATCAAGGCCGAGGGTTTGGACGATACCTCACGCGCCCGTATACAACGAGAGGCCCAGGCCATGGGCCGTTTAGGCTCTCATCCCCACGTTGTCACCGTTTTCGACCTTGGCCAAGAGGGGGATCAACCTTACATGGTCACCGAATTG
>JADFFS010000137.1 GCA_022568195.1 Chloroflexota bacterium
CCAGCAAGATGGGCTGGCCGTCGGGTTCGTCGCCGGGATGGCTGGTCAGGGTCAGGGACGGTGTGGTTCGGCCCTCTCCGTAGCTAAGGCTGACCCTCCTGCGAGCAGTCCGCCGGTGGGCGTAGTTGTGGGCCCGTCCCCCTTCCGTTGGGTCGGTGGGCCCGTCGGCCGTTACCCTCATGCCCAGGATGTCCCGGTAAAACTCCAGAGACTTGTCCATGTCCCGCACGCAAAGCGCGATGTGGGATATCCCAGTGGCGTCCATAATCCTCACCTTCCCTTTAGTGGTTGTACGTTCGATCACAGGGGTCCAGTCGACAAAGCGGTGGACTTGCTGGACTCGTTGATTACGGCGCCAACCTTCGCCGAGTTCCTAACCGTCCCGGCATCGCGCCACCTGGTCTAGGGCGCGGTGGTGTAGGTGGTAAAGCCCAGGTCTGATCTGAGGACGGGTTCCCCACGATCGAATCTGAAAAGGTGCCCGGCGGCATATTCGTCGTTCGTGCTGCCAAAAACCACCACGTCCGACGGCGTCACCGAGCGCAACCTGAGCACGTAGGGTAGCCCCGGCGTCAGGCGGGCGGGCTTCTCGAATTCCACCCGGCTGAACACGAAGTCGCTGAAGCTACACAGCGGGACGTCCAACACCAACCGGCTTGAAGCGATCACAGGACCATCGTAGGCGCCTTCCCTGATCTGCACTTCGATCTCATCGGGCTTGGGACCAGTACAGATAGGCAGCCCCACCGCCACGATATTCGATGCCTTCGGGATGAACGACTGTCCAACGTCGAAGCTCCCAAATCCTTGGCCGATGAAATTTTGGGTAGGCTTGAAAGATTGGTCTACCACCGGGGCTGGAGCAGGTTTAAGAGCACCGCTGGTGTAGGTGGTAAAGCCAAGGTCGTGGTTGACGAATGATTCCCCACGGTCGAACCGGAACAGGTGGCCATCCGGGTATTGGTTCCCCGTTGCTCCGAACAGTCTCACATCCGAGGAACGGACCGAATGTAACCGGATGACGTAGGTCTGGCCGGGAACCAAGGGCGTGGCGCCGCCGAAGTCGATGTGATTCATGACCACGTTGTCGTAGCCGCAAAAGGGTGCGTCCAACGTCAACCGCTTGGCCACAAGCACGGGGCCGTCGTAGGCCCCGTCCCTTATCTGGACCTCGATTTCATCGGGCTGGGCGCCGGTGCAAATGGGAAGGTCGACCGCCACGATATCCGGCCCTGCGGGCACGAAGGATTGGCCCACGTCGAATGTGCCAAAACCCTGACCGAAGGTGTACTGCACGGCTGAAAGGTCTTGGTCCACGATAGGATCCGTGGCCACCGCAGGAACCTCGCCGGGAATCGCGCCAGTAATTTCAATGATAGGCGCGGAGGCTGGCGTGTACTTCAGAGCCCGCCCCCCATTGCCAACGATGAGCGCATAGGAGCCGTCGGGATTCCAGCCCAACCCAAACAGCGTTTTGGGGTCGCCGCCGCCGAAGTAGATGGTTTGGAACCCGGCGCCGTCGTAAATGAGCACCGTGCTGGTCTCGGACCCGTCACCGGGACGGTCTGGCAAACTTCCTCCCACCAGCAATGCCCGGCTACCGTCCCAGATCCAGTCCACGCCGAACAACTGGCGTTTCGTACCCGAGTCCAGCACCGTGATGGTATTTCCCGTGGTGCTGGTCGCGTCGTATTTGAGGACTGCCCCCCCGGAGCCTACCGCCAAGCCGTAGGAGCCGTCTGGCTTCCAGGCCACGTCCTGCAGGTTGCTGATCGCTCCTGTGGCGACGGATACAAAGGAGGAACCGTCAAATGTCTCGACTTTGGTACCCGTGTCAGCGATCAATGCCTGGTTCCCGCCGGGCTTAAATGCCACCGCCGAGTAATGGCCCCAGTTGGGTTTCAAGTCGGTGAAGGTGGTCCCGTCGTACTTCCACACGTAGCCATTGGAGCCAACGATCACCGCGTAACTGCCATCGGGTTTCCAAGCAACATCCAGCAAGTTGGGTCCGCCGCCGCTGGTCACCGGGGTAAACGACGTCCCATCGTATTTCAGGACCCACCCCCCACGCCCGGTAATCAGCGCATAGCTGCCGTCGGGCTTCCAACTGACGCTGAAGAGGTCTAGTTTGGTTCCCGAGTCAACTGGAATGAAGCCCGTGTTGTCATACTTGAGAACGGTGCCTCCTTGGCCGACAACGAGAGCGTAGCTACCGTCGGGCTTCCAGCCCACGCCCCTGAGACGCCGGTCCGTGCCGGTGAACAAGGAGGTAATGCCCGGAGCGGGAACGGAAGTTGGAGCCGGGGTCGCAGCGGGCAAATCGGTAGGCGCCAAGGTGGGGCCCGGAGTAGGCGCTGTGGTGGGAGTTGGGGGAGGAGCAGGTGTAGGTACAACCTCCACCGGTGTATTGGTGGGTGGCACGGCCGGTGGGACCGGCGTCGGAATTGCGGTGGGCTCCACTGGAGAACTCACCTCAACCGGGGGGGCCGGAGAACCAACCGGTGGTTGGGCTCCGCTTCCTACAGGTGAGGCCTTGGGTCCGGGAGTGGTGGCCCTTCTGCTTTCCAGCGCCTCGCCGACGACTTCCCGAGCCTCTTCCAGCCGTTCCTGGGCCCCGCAGGCTACTGCGGCAATGGCCAGAAGGAACAACGAGACCACCAGGGTTAGAAATCTGGCCGGAGGCGCGACCTGCATATCAAAACCTCGCCGGGACTGCAGCCCTACGCATTTCCAGTGTACGGCATGGGCTGAACCAGGGGACCGGTAGCCGGTTGCGGGGCGATTGGCGCCGGGGGGTGACCCACCGTGGACATTTCCTGTGCAAGCGTATGATCCAATAAACAGCCTGACATAAAGCCTTCCGTCTGGCAAGCCGACGCTGGTCCCTGCGCGGTAACTGCATGGCCTCCCAGAGAACCCGTGTACCCGCAGACAAAGGTATCAAATAGGTTAAGATAGCCGGGAAGATTCCAAGGCAATAACATTTGTGTCAGGAGGACAACATGCCGGACTTGAACTCGATGGCCGCATCGGTTGGGGCGCTGCTGAAGGAAACCCAGCAATCCATCGCAGTGACCGAGTCCTCTTGCGGTGGGCTGATTTCTGCCTCTCTGGTGGCGGTGCCAGGAGCGTCAGCCTACTACGTGGGAGGCGCCGTGGTCTATACCCGGACCTCCCAGAGGGGTTTGCTCCAGGTACCCGACGAAGCCATGACGGATATCCGGGCCAGCAGCGAACCCTACGCACTGCTGAACGCCCGCACCGTCCGGGAATCCCTGGGGACCACCTGGGCCCTCAGTGAAACCGGGGCCAGCGGTCCCACCGGCAACAGGTACGGAGACTCGGCAGGGCACGCTTGTATTGCCGTAGCCGGCCCGGTCGAGCGGGCCATTACGGTGGAAACCGGCGACTCGGACCGCGAGGCCAACATGTGGGTTTTTGCCAGGGCGGCTCTGGACTTGCTGGAGCAGTGCGTGCAGGAGTCTCGTTGATTTGGCAGGCCTACCCCTACATAAGGGTGGGCCCCAGCAATGATTTCTACTCTATCCGCCGGGAGGTGCTCCCATGCCTACCGTGGAATCCAAACTTGCCGACCTAGGGTACCAACTGCCGCAACCACCACCGCCGGTGGGCAACTATCTGCCCGCCACTCGAAGCGGCAACATCATGTGGATGGCCGGTGTCGGGTCCCGGCGGGCCGACGGAACCAGGGTCAGCGGCAAGCTGGGAGCCGACCTGTCGGTGGAGCAAGGTTACGACGCAGCCCGCTGGTGTGCCCTGAATCTCCTGGCGCGCATGAAAGCCGAGCTCGGCGACCTGGATAAGGTCTCTCGTATTCTGAAAGTTGTGGGCATGGTCAATAGTGCCCCGGACTTTGGGGAGCAGGCCAGGGTAGTGGACGGGGCGTCGGACCTGTTCGTTGACCTCTTCGGAGACCGGGGCAGGCACAGCCGGTCCGCACCCGGCATGGGTGCTCTGCCCGGCAATTCGGCAGTGATCGTGGAGTGCGTCATCGAGGTGGCGGAGGACTAGCGCTTGTGGTGTCGGAACATGGGCCTTCCGGCTGAAGGCCCATGATTCGATGAACGCCAGCATCCAGGACAAGCTTCTGGGTTTAAGCGGGCGCCAGCCCTAGCCGCCTTCACCCGAATTTTTCTGACGATACGGGGACTTCACCGGCGCGGTCCGGTTGGGAGTCCCCGTTACCTTTTCCCAAGGCTTTTCACGGCAGCCCCAAACACCCATTGGTTCCTCCAATGTCCTAATCCTCTATCTAATCGCCCCAAGCGTCCCTCCGCTAAAAGTTCCCCTGCCACTGCCTAATTGCCCGGCTCCGTCCCCAGCCTGCCTCAACCGCGGCGCAAACCAGCCAAGATCCTCTGCCCCAGCGCTCCCGCGCGATTAGCTTTGACTCTAGCGGTTGAAACCAATGGAGAGAAGAGTCCCCTAAATCCGGCAAAGATACCTCCTTCATCTGGGAGACCGGCGAGAACGTCTGGCGAGGCATTCGACGGTTAGCAGATGAGCCGAGCCACCCCGTTATGGGCCCCGGACTTCAGGCCCCACGGGACCGTCCCTCGCTCGAGCGCGGTGGCCCAAGACGGCAACCTGGAAGATATCACGAGCGGACATCAAGGGCTGGATTTAGCTTCTTTCAGCGCCACCAAAGCGCTGAAACCGAGCGTTGGGCGGCGTCCAGGTGACGCCCAGGCGAGGCTACACCCTCAAGGGCACTGTCGTCGCTCGAAGCGGCAGGGGACGAAAAAATATCTTAAGGGGTTAGGTCTATGGATTCTACCGCAGACGGCCGGCGAGCGCCGGCATCTTCAGGTCCCAATGCAACCACTGGCAGCAGGCACGTATTCGGGAACCTATTTACTAGATTCATCAACAGGTTTGAAAACTACCTGCTGATTTTCGTGCTTGGCGGGTTTTTTGCCGGCATCTGGGTTGCCAGTTTCTCCCAACCGGTGGTCGACCGGGTAGACTCGATCATCAATGGATTTATGGGTGTGTACGACCTCGTCGCGCCCATCGCAATTTTCCTGATTGTCAGTCCTTCTTTAGCCAGGCTGTTCGCCACGCGTAACATGGGCAAATTCGGCCTGCTGGTCATGCTGTGGTTCGCGGCCCGTAAGTTATTGGCCGGGCTGTGGGCCATCGCGTTCATATTGATAGTGTTTCGCATCCCCATCCTGCCGCAGGGTTCGCTCTCCTTGATGGACGGTGTCTCCCAATCCCTGGGTTCTGTGGGCAACATGGCGATGACCAGCACCTATTTCTGGGCCATGTACCTGGCGGTTGGCGTTGCTCTCCTATCTATCCGGGTGGAGAGACTGACCGTCTTTCTCGAGAAAATGATGAACGTGTTGGAGCAGGCTGGGGGGTATCTCATGCCTGTCATGCCCATATTCATGTTTGGGATTGGAGCGTACATCTACGGGCTGCCCGGCCATGTGCAAGAGCAACTCGGCCTGGAAGGTCAGGGTACCAGCGGAATGCTGGACCTGGACATTTGGGGCTGGGCGATCAGTCCCCGCACTTCCTTCGGGATGATCTCCATTTATGTACTTGGAGCTGTGCTGACCGCCATCGCTTGTTTCATGTGGCAGTTTGTTTTCATTCTGATCGCCAGAAGCCTGGAGCCCCGGTTTTCCATATCTGGCTACTTCACAAAATACTGGATAAAAGTGTACCCCTTGCTCTGGGCCACCAGTTCAGAAGCACTGGCAACGCCCTTGAACCTGTTCCTAACCAAGAAATACGCCCCATGGATACGCAGCGATCTTCGTCGGTTTATCGTGGGTGTGGGCAGCTACATGGACATCAACGGGACGATTATCAACGTGTTCGTCCTGGGCGCCGTCGTGCTGTTGATCCTTGGCCTGAACATCTCGGTCATCGAGTTGCTGTTCATAATCCCCATCGTCTTTTTAATCAGCTACGGAGTCCCGGGGATACCCGGCGAGCTGGTGCTATTTGCCGGGCCGATGGCCACCATGTTGAACATCCCTGAAGCGTCCTTACCCATATTCCTGGCAGTCTACCTGGGTCTACAATTGGGGCTGCCCGATTCCTTCCGGACCGGCAGCAACAGCACCGACGAATATGTGAGCGCAGTCCTGCTAAATGCGGTCTATGAAAAGCGGTTCGCGGAAGACACCAACGTGGCGATTCCAGACGCCGAGCGTGTGGTTGGTGCAGCAGCGTCTTAGGCCAGCGGACCCAAAGGACCGGACCGGTCTTCAGGTGGAACGAATGCTCCCCGCTACGCCCCCAGTATCTCCCGCCGGGACAGCACCCGCTCCATCAAGGGCCGCATGCCCAGCTCGCTGGATATGGCCAAGGACTCCTCCAGTAGGGACATGGCTTTGGCTCGGTCGCCTTCGTTGTTGCGCTCTAGAAGGGTGTCGGCGTAGTCGCAGCAGGTCCAGGCCAGCTCGGGCCGGTAGCCACCCGTGCGGCAGAAAGTCAGGGAATCTTCGAAGTGTTCAGATGCCTTGTCCAAGTTTCCCCCGGTATGAGCAAGCAGGCCCAATAGCCGGTCAGCAACTATGCTAGGTATCAAAAGCAAGCTACCCTTGCGGGACTCGATAGCTTCATATTGCTCGTTGGCCATTTCCCCATCGCCTTGTTGCACGGACAACATACCAAGTCCGACGCTAGCCAAATTAGCCAGGATGGGAGTGGCGAATGGTGAAGAGAGGACCTTGCTGGCAGCATCCTCGATCATCCCGGTCCGGTCATTCCAACCCATAGCACGGGCAGCGATAGCTATCGCCGACGCCGGATGAGAGAATTCGTCGTTAGGCCCCGGGGTTGCTTGACGCATCATCTCCTCCACCTGCTCTAGATGGGCTTCGGCCAGGATAGGATCTCCCACCTGACTATCTAGAATAACAAGGGAACTCAGGGTGCGGGGATCCAAGGGCGCTATGGTCAGGCAACGCTCAAAATAGTCTCTGGCGGTATCCCAGTCGCCCGAAAACTGGGCCGTGAGACCGTTGGCCCAAAGGTTGTAGGACAACCAATTCCTGACACGGTGTTCTTCTGCCAAGCCAAGCGCGGACGCAAAGTGGGCCCCGGTGGCTTCCAGGTCACCGATATTGGCGAAGATCCACCCGGCAGCGAAGTGAGCCATGCACTCGACCACAGGGTTGTCAACCGCCTGGGCCAGTTCGATCGCTCTCAACACATTACCCCGGCCCTCCATCCCGGTAAAGTGCATAATCTCCACTAATGAGGTGCTGGTCACCGCCTGCATTTCAAGGGAAATATCTCCCTCACGTTGAGCAATCGCAAGGGCCCGTCTCAACGCGTCGCCGGCGGCTCCCAAGTTGCTCTCCTCTTGATTGATGGCGACCGCATACCGAATCAGGAGCCGCGCGGCCTCCACGGAATCGGATGGAACCAACCTAAGGGCGTCGGAGACAAGCACGCTGACTCCGTTGCGCTGACCGCCTGAGGAGTATATTGGGTATTCAGCTACAGCCAGCGCCCGCTCCAAGTTTCCAACTTCCGAATAGTACTTAAAGGCTCGAGTAAGGCTGACAACTGCCTTACCGAACTCATGCTGCTGGAGGGTGGTTGCCTGCGCGCGGCCAAGGCCGAAAAGCAACTCCGCCGACTGCTCGTCAGCAGCTGGCTCAGTGTCACCCAGAGAGACTCCCAAAGAGTTCAGGCCCCGCTCGAATTGAGCAAGGGCATCTTCATTGGCGTAATTGGCCAGGGCCCGATCCCCTGCCAGCAAAGAATAACGAACGAGCCGGTCTGTTCCCAGTACCGTTTGGGCCTCGTTGAAGTGGTTCGCCAGTTCGGCGGCATGGGCTTCAACGCCGTCCCCGTAGAATTCCTCCAAGGCTTCGGCGATTCGGGCGTGCAGGCGTACTTTCCGGGTGGTGGACAGCTCCTCCGACAACGTCTCCTGAATCATGGCATGGGTGAACTGATAGCGGCCCACCGAGCTTGGCAACTCTTCGATCACCCGGGCTGCCAAGGCTTCCTCCAGCACCTCCAAAAGCCGGTCTTCGGTCAGGTCATCGGTCAATGGCAAAATGTGAGATAGGGTGAATTCCCGCCCGATTACCGATGCAATGGTCAGGGTTTCGTTGCACCGCTCCGACAACCGGTCCAGCCGCCGTCCGATTACCTCTCGCACACCTTCGGGGATGCGGACGCTCCAAGAGTCCCGTTGGCCGATCTTCTCATGGGTCAGCTCCCCCTCCTGCACCAGCAGCCGTACCACCTCGGTGACGAACAGAGGGTTGCCCTCGGTCTGCCGGTGCACCGCTTCCACCATGCCCGAGGGCGGAGCGATGCCCGAGACCAGCTCGATGAACCGGCCCACGTCCTCCCGCGCCAGGCCCCTTAACAGAACCCTCTGGAACAGCCTGTCTCTGTTGAGCTCTCCCAACGTGAGGGAAAGGGGATGCCTCCGGGATAGTTCCATGTCCCGGTAGGTCCCTATGACCAATATCCGGTGGCCGGCTAGCTCCCGAGCGATGAACTCCAATAATAGAAGGGATGGATGGTCGGCCCAGTGCAGGTCGTCCAGTACGAGCACCAGGGGTTGGCGGCGGGAGGCGTTTTTCAGAAAGGCGGTTATAGCGTCAAATAGCCGGAACCGGGCTTGCTCCGGCTCCAATTCCAGGGGCGCTGCCAGGCCCGGCAATTTTTCCGAGACGTCGGACACGATTCCGGCTATGGCCGATGCTCCGGCGCCCATCTCCGACCTCAGCTCCTCCACGTCTCTTGCCATCACGTAGGACCGGATGGCCACGGCGAGCGGAGCGGCGTACTTGCGTCGGTTCGCGTCGGTGTCCCGCAAGCCGGGAAAGTGATGCTCGATCTGAATCCCGCTGACCCTTTCACCATCGTCAATCGAGCCGTGGCGACGGGTGTTGTACCCTCCCGTGAAGTACTCGTCGGAGCCCGGGGAGGGGTCGGCGGGGCTGGGGACAGCCGCTACACCCTCGGCCTCGAGAAGGCCGCCCAGGCTGGTCGGCCCACGAAGCAGCTGAGAGAACGGAATCGGAGAAGCTCGTCCGATTTCCCGGATGCTCGTCATCTGGACTATGGCCAGGCTGTTCAGATTCGCATCGGATTGATTGAGCCGATCTGTCGAGAGCAGGTAGCCCAGCTCCAGCCTTTCCTTGGGGTGCCCATGCCCGTGCATGTCGAAGTACATCCCTCCGCCGATGGCGATGAGCGGCGTCCGGGCTCG
>JADFFS010000138.1 GCA_022568195.1 Chloroflexota bacterium
CGTTTCTCTTTTCGGTTAAAGCCCAGTTGCCGTGACGGGGGTCTGCGAGAACTGGCTACCGGCGTAGGTGGAAGCCCCATTCCTGCCATATCTCGCTCAAGGGCCCGGGGGACCTAGTCCATCCACGACCAGCCAAGGTTTGCGACCAGATTTTGCCTGAGAAATACGGGGAGGCGCCCTGCAGTTTAACCTGCGTTGTCCGGGTGCCCAAAGACAAGTCCTTTCGGTTCGCCCCATTCTACACCTGATATAGATACACCACACAGGACTCCCATTCTGGAGCGCACCCGCCTTACGACCGAAGGAATGATGGCCGGCACGGTGTTCTATATGCCCCCGGAGCGGGCTATGGGCGGAGAAGGGACTCTCCGTTCGGATTTGTATCCGTTGGGCGCCATGCTCTACGAGATTGTCACCGGGAGACCACCTTGCTTGGGCGACGACTCCGTGGCCTTCATCAGGCATCAACTGGGCTAGGGGCGACACATCATCCCAGTTTAGATCGGCCACCAGGGCGGGGCTGGACGCCTATAGGAAGTACTTGCCTCCGTTGGGCAGGAGACACTGGCCGGTGACATACCCTGCGTCTTCGCTGGCCAGACACACCGCCAGAAAAGCCAGCTCATCGGGCGTGCCCCACCTGGGCAACGGGTCTCGCTCGCCGGGCGGAAACGAGTGGGGGTGAGACTGGCCCGCGCCTTCTACGCCACCGGGGCAAATACAGTTGGCGGTAATGTGGTACTTTCCGTATTCCCGGGCGATGCCCCGGGTCAGTCCGATGATTCCCAGTTCCGAGGCGCTGGTCATTGCGTCGGACCCTCGAAATCCGGCCAAACCACCGTAACTGATGATCCTGCCCCATTCCTGCCGCACCATCTGCGGGAGCACCGCCTGGCACACCTGGAACGATCCCGTTATTTCCAGGTCCATCTTTTCCCGCCACTGGTCAAAGGAGATGTCCTCCAGGGAACGGGCTTCCGATGGCAGTAGCGGGTTGTTCAGCAAAACGTCGATGCGCCCAAATTCAGAAAGACATTTTTGGACCAACGCATCTACCTGCCCTTGGTCGCTGGGGTCACACTGGACGGTTACGACTTTCGCCCCCATCTCCGACGCTTGGTGAGCGGACTGCTCCAACATCTCGTCCGTAGCCGCCGAGGCCAAGAGCAGGTCGGCGCCTTCTTTCGCGAACCCCAGCGCTGTGATTCCGCCGAAGTTACGCACCGCTTCGGTCACCAGCACGATTTTCCCCTCTAGGCCGGTGTTCACGATCGATTTCCTCTCTACCTTAGATGGTTGGCCGGGCTGTGCCACCCATGGCTGCTGGAGCCGCCCCCGGAGCTACTACCGGGGCTACTAAAGGAAGTGAGCCCCACCGTTGACCAGGTAAGTTTGACCGGTGATATACGACGCCTGTTCGCTGGCCAGAAACACCACCAGGGCGGAGCACTCCTCCACGGTGCCCTGGCGTGGTATGGGAATGTCCAAGGTGGTGGACCCCTCGGCAGGACCGGTTGCCTGACCTGGGGTCCGCGCGACGTCAATACTCCCGGGTCCGATGCAATTGGCCGTAATGTTGTACTTGCCGTACTCGTTGGCGATGGCCCGCGTCAGCCCTTCGCATGCCATTTTGAGAGTCCCCTGTCCGGAGGCGCCACGAAATGGGGCGATACCCGAATAGTTGATAATCCGGCCCCACCGCTGCTCCACCATCCCGGTAACCACGGCTTTGCATACCAGGAAGGGGGCGTGGAGGTTTACGGCCATCGCCGCTGCCCAATCCTCGCTGGAGATCGACAACAGCTCTCCCCGGGCCCGCCAGGCAGCGTTGTTCACCAGCACGTCGATACGGCCGAACTCGGCGTGACCCATTTTCACGAAGGATTCAACCTGGGCTTCGTCGGTCACGTCGCACTGTCCCGTGACCACCCGCACCCCGGATTTGCGGGCCAACTGCGCCGTCTCCTCCAGAAGGTCCATGCTCTGGCGGGTGCACAATAGTAGGTCGGCCCCTTCCTCGGCAAATGCCAGCGCGCTGGCCCTGCCGTGGTTGCGGGTGGCGCCGGTAATCAGGACAACCTTTCCTTTCAAGCCTGTGTTCATCAACCATTGCCTTTAGGTTTGAAGTGATCGACTCTGGCGCCCGGTATCCCTTGGAGTCGTTGGCGGAAACCATCCGGAACGCATTAGGGGATTGGTTCCAGGCGTAGAGTATATCACCTACCCCGTGCCAGCCCTATCTTTGTTTGGCCCACTCACGCACCGTGATATACTGCGCCAGTTCGGGTCGCCGACGATCTTCCCCGGTTCTCCGACCAGCTATTCTGTCCCTTGCTAAAGGAGTTCATCGATGGCTACAGGCCAGTCTTCTCCCGGCCCAATTATCGAAACTTTGAGCAAGTACATGGTGGAGGCCCGCACCTCCGCTCTCCCCGCCGACGTGGCCCGTAAAACCAAGCATCATATCCTAGACACCATTGGCGCCATGATCTCGGGTGCGACCCTGGACCCGGGCAAGCTGGCCATAAAATACGCCGGTCTGCAAGGTGGAGCGCCGGAGGCCCAGGTAATGGCCTCATCGCTGCTCACCAACGCAGTCAACGCCGCGCTGGCCAACGGTATCTTGGCCCACGCCGATGAGACCGATGACTCCCACGCTCAATCGGCAACCCATCCCGGATGCGCCGTGGTCCCGGCGGCGTTGGCCATGGCGGAGAAGAACAACAGCAGCGGCAGGACTCTGGTCAACGCAGTGGCCTTGGGCTACGACGTGGGATG
Source organism: Chloroflexota bacterium (assembly GCA_022568195.1). Lineage (GTDB taxonomy): Bacteria > Chloroflexota > Dehalococcoidia > Lucifugimonadales > UBA3495 > JADFFS01. The sequence continues at coordinate 2,779 of JADFFS010000138.1, forward strand.
CCGGATCATGCGGGCCCTAAGAACCGGGAACCCCTTTGAAGGGAACAGGGGACGAAACTTCAGCAGCCATGCCATGGGCGGCGTTTTCGGAGCGGCCGCCGCCGCCAGCGCCTGCACTGATTTCAACTCGAGGCAGCTCCGACACCTGCTTTCCTACACTGCTCAGCAAGCCTCCGGTATAACCTCGTGGCAGGCCGACGCGGAGCACATCGAGAAGGCCTTCGACTTCGCCGGCATGCCTGCCCGCAGTGGCGTGACCTCCGCCACCATGGTCGAGGCTGGATTCACCGGAGTGGAGGATGTTTTCGAGGGTTACAACAACTTCTTCGATTCATATTCCACCTCGCCGAACCGGGATGCGGTGATTGAAGAGCTGGGTAGCCGGTACGAGGTCATGCTGACCAACATCAAGAAATATTGCGTGGGGTCCCCCATACAGGCGCCGGTGGACGCATTGTTGAACATCATGCGCCAGCACTCGGTAGGCTACGATCAGTTCGAGAAGATGGTGGCCTTCACTTCCAGCGGCGAAAGCCGGTTGACCGGCGCGGAGCAGTCCATGCCGGACATCAACCTGCGTTACCTTCTCGCCGTGTCTCTGCTGGATGGAGACTTGAGTTTCGAAGCCGGGCACGACTTCGAGAGAATGCGGGACGAGACGGTTGTGGACATTTGCAACCGGATTGAGGTACGGGCCGACCCGTCATTGGTCACTCCCGAGAGCCCCCGGCAGGGGGTCATCGAGCTCACCACCAAAGATGGGCAGACCTTCCGCGACCATGTGGTGGTGGTTCACGGCGCCATGGAAAATCCCTTGACCACTGAAGAACTGGAACACAAGGAGCGGCCCCTGCTGTCCATGGTCTTGGGCGAGGCCAAGTCGGACCGGCTCATCGCTGCCATTTGGGACTTGGAGTCCCTGGACAGCGTGCGGGATCTGCGGCCGATGCTGACACCATAAGGCCAACCCAGCGGTGGGCGCGGATCTGCCGTGTCGTTGACGCGTTGGGTGAGGGGGAAAGGCCAGGGACGTGTTGCTCTGCCGACCCCGGGCGTTCTAGCGGCGGCCTCCTCCCCTGAGGCGGGGATCGAGGACGTCCCGCAAAGCGTCACCGAAAAAGTTGAATGCCATCACCACGATGACTATCGCCAAGCCTGGGGCCAATGACATCCAGGGGGCGATCAGGAAGTAGTCCCGGCCCAAGCCGGACAACATCCTGCCCCAGGATGGGTGGGGCGGGGGTACACCCACGCCCAAGAAGCTCAGGGAGGCCTCCTGCAAAATCGCAACGCCCAGCCCGGCGGTTGCAATAATCAAGTAGGGGGCAAAGCTGTTGGGCATGACATGGCGGAAAACGATCCGTGGCCAGCTGGCGCCCATGGCAACCGCTGCCTGGATGTAATCCAGGTTACGGATTACGATGGCCGAAGCGCGCACCACTCTGGCTGACGTGGCAATCAGGCCGATGCTGATGGCGAAAACGATGTTATTCAGGCTTGAACCCAGCGACGCGACAATGACCAGCGCTAAGGCGAGAGTGGGGATGCTCTGCAAAATGTCGATCAACCGCTGGCTCAGCAGGTCAAACTTGCCGCCGGCATAGCCGCTGGTCAGGCCCCAGATCGCTCCGAAGCCCGTTCCCAAAATCACTGAAACAAACCCCACGTAGACCGATATGCGGGCTCCTCCGATGATGTTGCTCAACACATCCCGGCCGTAAAGGTCTGCCCCGAAGAGGTGACTGGCGTTCGGCGACTCCAGCCGGGCCGAAAAGTCCATGTCGATGGGGTTGTAGGGTGTCAGGAAATTGCCAAACACACTTAAGAACAGCATCCCCAGGACTACGGCAGCGCCCACCGCTCCCAGGGGTTTGTACAGGACGAACCTCCACAGCCACGCACGTTGGCCGGCCCAACGTGAGTGTCGTTCCAACAGGGGGCGGCCTGCTATCGGCGTCTTAGGCGCTGCGTTCATGCGTAGAATTCAGGCATTTAATATCAAGAGTATCTGATGCGTGGGTCCAGGTATGCGTACAGCAGGTCCACCCCCAGATTCACCCCTATGTGCACTATGGTGATGAAGAGCACCAGGTTCTGGATCACCGGATAGTCCCTCAACCGTACGGCGTCTACCGTTGCCGATCCCAAGCCGGGAAGGTTGAAGACCACCTCGGTTACCAGAGACCCGCTGATAAGGCCGCTCAGCTGGCTACCGGAAATCGTCAGAACAGGGATGGCAGCGTTTTTCAACGCATGACGCCACAGCACCGCCTGGGTACCCAACCCCTTGGAGTGAGCGGTGCGGATGTAATCCTCTCTGAGGACCTCCAGCATGGTGGCGCGGGTCATGCGCGTCTGTATCGCCGCCAAGGCCGTCCCCAGCACCACCGCGGGCAGCATCAACTGGGAGAAGTTTTCACCGGGAGAGCGCCAGGGAGCAGCATAGGTCAGTGCCGGCACCCACCCAAAGAATGCTGCCAGGTAGGTCAGCATCAAAATACCCAGCCAAAAATTGGGCGTGGCTAGCCCAATGATGCTCAGGAATCGGGGGATGTAATCCAAGGGAGTATCCTGTTTGACCGCCGATAATATCCCAACCGGTATGGCGATCAACCAGGACAGCAGCAAGGCCATGGCCGAGAGTTGCAGGGTTAGCGGAAATCGGCGGATCAGCAACTCCTTTACCGGTTGGCGGGTCCACAGTGACCTATCCAGGTCAAAGTGGGCCAGGTCCCACATCCATGACACGAACTGCATGTGGAGGGGTTGATTGAGACCCAGCTGCTCTCGGAGTTTCTCCAGCTTGGCTAGGGATACCTCTTCCTCGCCTTCCGACCCCCCGATGGCAATCAAGCCGGCAACGTCGCCCGGAGCTACCCGCATGATAACGAATATCAACAGGGCCGCTCCGAAAATGGTCGGAATACCTAGTAATAGCCGATGTAGCGTATACTGTCGCACGATTACGGGACCTGTGCACCTGGTTGGTTTAGCCCCTGCGGGACCCAACTGATTATCGTTGGTTTGCTTCCTTCTAACCCCAATATCCTGGCAGGGAATCCGGCTGGTCAGATACTCAACCGGGGGCTCCATTGTGCGGACTATGTCTCGGATCAGGAAAGTTGTGGCGAGATTGATGAGAGGATACGAGACGCCGAGACTGCTGTCAAGAATTTCGGCTATATTGAGACCCAGCCGTCGACATCAGCGGGAATATTTAGTATTGGGGATTGACATCAAATCAGGCAGCCATATATTCTTGCAGGGCAGTATTCTGGAAAATCGTCCGGGTACTCTCACCGTAGTGTAAAGGGTACATGAAAGCACCCTAAAAAACTCGACCAAGGAGAGCACTAGATATGATTAGCAGGATGAGGCGACTCACCATAATGGCCGTGGTAACAATAGCGGCACTAACCCTAGCAATCGCATGTGGTGCGCCGGTACAGGATACGGGTGCTGCTCGGGCAGTCCAAGCGCCCAAGGCACCCGAGGCACCTCAAGCGCCGGCGGACCCCCAGAAGCCGGTAGCGTCCGGGGAGCAAGCGGCGCCCGCTTCCAAGGAGCAGGTCGGGGGATTCGAAACCGGCGCCCAAACTGCTCCCAAGTCGAAAGCCTCTGCGGTGGCGGCACCGGCCGACACCATCAAGCGCGGTGGCATCCTGAGGCAGTCCCACCGGCGCAGCCCCCTCCACTTCAGGTTGGACGTACGTTCCGCCACGGACGAGACCACTGCCTCGGCACCCCTGTTTAACCAGTTGCTGGCCCTTCAGCCTCCCAACTTCGTCGATATTGGGCCCGACCTGGCCACGTCCTGGGAAGTAAGCGATGACAGCAAGACGTTCACCTTCAAGTTGGTCCCCAACGTAATCAACCACAACGGCAACCCCTGGACCTCCAAGGACGCCAAGTTCACTTTAGAAACCTTGGCCAAGGAGACGGAGAACCGTCCGCCCCATATCAGCGTCAGTTTAGCTGGAGAAAGCACCCTAGAATCCATAGAGACGCCCGACGACACCACCCTCATCGTCCACCTCAAGCAGCCCGATGGTCTGTTCCTGGGCAACATGAGCCTGCAGCAGCCCGTGATGTTTACCGAAGCCGACTTCGACGAGGTCACTTCCTTGGACAAACCCGTCGGCACCGGCCCATTCTTTCTGGAGAACCACCGGGTGGGAGAAAAGCTGGAGTACCGCCGCCACGACCAGTACTTCAAGGGAGATCGTCCCATCCTGGATGGCATCGACACCTTTATCATCCGAGACGTGGCCGCCAAGCTGGCGGCCTTCGAAGCCCAGCGCATCGACTATATCATGATGGGTAGCAGCCACGGCCTTCACCCCGACAACCTGCAGCCGGTGGTGGACCGTCACCCCGGCGAAATCACCTTCTATGCGGCCCAGCACCCGGTGGGCCGGGGTATCAAGTTTAACTTTCGCGAAGAAGGCCCCTGGCAGGACATCAGGGTGCGAAAAGCCATCAACTTGGCCCTCAACCGGGATACCATATGCAACGCTCTGCCCAACTGCATCCTGGGCGATTACATGCCTTCTACTACCTTTGGGCTGACAAAGAGGGATGAGCTGGCCGTCAGGCCCGGCTTCGCCCTACCCGGTCCGGACAAGGATGCCGAACTGGCCGAGGCCAAGAAATTGATGGCCGAGGCTGGATTCCCCGATGGCTTTGCGGTTAAAGCTCTGTGCCGGGACACCAGCGAATATCGGGACCACTTCTGCCCGGTGATGGAGTTCATGTTGAGGGACACTCTGAATATCCGGATGGAGTTGGATGTCCAGGAGAGCGGCGCCTGGGTGGAAAAGCACAACTCCGGGGACTGGCTATTTGAAGCCGGCTCCGCGGGCAGCGCCCGGATCGACCACCCATTCGACTGGCTCGACTACCAGGCCTTCTGCGGCGAGCCACCGGTCAACAACATCCCCGGTTACTGCAACGAGCAACTGGACGACGTGCTACGCCGGATGCGGGTCACCGCCGATATCGACAAGTTGAAGAGCCTGACCACGGAGGCGATGGACCTGCTCTACGGTGACTTGCCCTACATCCAGATTTTCTGGCCGGCCCGTTACCCGGTTTATTGGAACTATGTCAAGAACGCTCCCGACGAGCGCTTCTCCGGTCAGTACTCCCAGGCCAGGCGCTTGGAGGCAGTCTGGTTGGATAAATAGCAACTGGCCGTATAGGGAAAATTTGGGCCACCCGTGTGAACGGGTGGCCCGTTTTCTTAGGCCCGCATTGCTTCGCGCAACCTGGTGCCGACCCACAGCAAATCCTAATGTCACCCTGCCTGGCGCCAAGCCTGGTGGAAAGAGCGGGAAACTCAGGGCTACGGGAGTAGCGCGATCAGAGCAGAAGGGACGAATACCGCAACACCCCCGCTGTAACCCCCATGAAGGGGAAGATACCAAATCGCTTCCCTCCTCGATGGGGAGGTTAGGATAGGGGTGCCTCAGTATCTTTCAATTTCAACTCGCTGGGACGTTGCTAGAGATCTTTAAGGCCTATGGTCTACCAACCAACCGATGTTACGCCGATCCCGTCAGGCCAGCGTCATGTGACGCCGGCTACGAGTGTTTGACCGAAGACAAAATATATGGCCATCCGCCTTTAGGGCGGGTGGCCATTTTCGCCGGGGCGATTTCGTTGAGTTGGGAGGGCCCGGCTGGTCAGATCTTCTATGTCGGGGGCCTACGCCGGAGATTCTTGCACAAGAACCTGGAATCCTTTCCTTACACAAGAAAGCCACTGGCTTTTTGAATCATTCCGGGAAAATGGAATCGGGCAAGCGCTTTCCGCGTTTGCCCGATCCCTTAACTTAGTTTGCCGACACCCAGGTGTCCCTGCCAACTCAAACTCGGACCTATGATGGCGTCAGGACAAGATTGCCGTCCCCGTCTTTCTCAACCTTAGTTGGAGGCGTGCACACCAGTACGCAATCCGTGCATCCGCCCAATCCCTCACCACTTCCCGAAAGCCTAATCGCATAATCGATCCGCCATTTGGTAGCATCCCCACCACCTATTTTAAATACATCCGGGAAGATGCCCTGCCCTTCAAAATGAAGCGTGCCAGAACTGTCGGTGTAAGCCGGACCCACAAAAATGCTGGCGTCGGATCGGTTTACCGGTGGTCCTTGACCTGCACGAACCGACGCCGTAATGCTATACACGGTATTCGGACGTAGTTTGGAGGCATCTATTTCCAGATCAAACTTGAGGTCAGATTTACCCGATACAACGCCTTGTATTTCTCCTGAGCCCTCAGCGGGGCCGTCGGTAGCGTTTACGAAGGTGGGGTTCTCAATCATAGAGAAACCGCCTGTGATTGTGGGCTTGCCGGTCACCATCAGGATAGCGCTGGCGCCGCCGTTCACG
>JADFFS010000292.1 GCA_022568195.1 Chloroflexota bacterium
TATACATCGCCGGGTCCCATTAGAATCGTCCCCGTGTCTGTAGCTCTGAAAAACGACACTATACTTTCTCCCAGGTCAAACCGATTCCCCGGAGCGGCGACCTTAACCCAATTGGCTAGCTCCGTGAAATGCGGGGGTAATTGCCTTTGCGAAAAGGGGGTTTAGGGCGATTTGGGCCCTATTAACGCGTCAAGTTGATTGTGATAGGTTTTCCGGTTCAGACGACTTGTTATTGCTCCGAATATGTCATGCTGGGCCACCACAGTTGCGAAGCATCTGGGGCGGGGCCGGTCCCCTCATCCCCACCCCGATGTAATCGGGGTCCCTGCGGTCGGAATGACATTGGTCGATTTCAAATTGAAATGGCGCCAGGCGCCTCGACCGCATTTGCCGACATCCTAAGGCATGGCTCACCAGCGCCGGCTGACTAGGACAAAAACCGCCGCACCGCCGGAATGAAGTCCTCCGGGTTGTCCTCGAAGACCATGTGCCCGGCGCGAGGTATCTCCACAAGTTGGGCGTTGGGTAGCGTATCCAGCATCCGCTGGGCCACCTCTGGAGTTAGCAGGTCCGTTTCCGCTCCACGCACGATCAGGGTGGGACAGGTGATTTTGGGCAACGACGGCCACAGGTCTGCCGAAGGTGGGACGGTGCCTCTTCGGCGTGACTCACGAATTTCCAGGTCGTAGCGCCAGCCGATTTTGCCGTTGGGCAGCTCTTTGGTGGCGTATTTGAGCCGACGCCGCAACACCGCGTCCGAGGCGAAGCGGTTTTGCTTGCTCTGGTATTCGACCACCGCTTCGAAAGAGTCAAACTCCTCGGGCACGTTCACGATTTCGTTGGTGATGCGCTGGCCTCCCCGGGGGTCCAGCTCGGGACCCACGTCGACCACCACCAGCTTCTGGAGCTTTTCCGGGTTCTCACCGGCGAAGAACATGCTGTTGCGGCCACCCATGGAATGCCCCACCAGGACGAAGGAGTCCAGGTTCAGGGCATCGCAGAACGCGGCCAGGTCTGCCACGTAGGCCGGTGTGGTGTAATCCCCGTCTTTGGCCCAGTCGCTGTCGCCCCGGCCACGCTGGTCCAGCGCCAATACGTGAAAGTCCTGGCAGGCCGCCAACGAGAAGTCATCCCAGGAGTGGGCGTGGCCACGGAGACCGTGTAGCAGGACCATGGTGGTCTGGGCTGCGCCGCCCCAATCCAGGTAGTGCAAGTTCAGACCGTTGGCTATAACGGTTTTGTCTTGAGGTTGGACTTTGGTCGTCATCGTTTCCCCCTTTGAATAGCGAGCGTTGGCCCAAAATGTGGCCCCAGTTTAGCACAGGGCGGCCGGCAATCGCACTGGATAGGCTCCTGGTGGTCCGTCTCGGGCGCCGATTGACGCTTGTGGACCTCGCTGCTACACTCGCCAACATCCCAGAGATCTAATTTCTCCACGCGTACCCTAGCTCGATCCACTTTCCAGGGGAATGATGGTCTGGGCTGGCGGTAAGCTACAAGAGGGGGACAACAATGCCGGTGGAAAAAGTCCGCAAGTTTTGGGAGCAAACCAGGGAGGCGCTGGCCGAGGTGGACATGGACGCCAGTGTCGAGGTGGTGGAGGAGAGCGATGTCTTCACCATGGAGGGCCGCATAAAGACCCGTTCGGTCCACAGGGTGATCATGTCAAGTTTGGGAGGCCGGCGCATCCGTGCCTGGTATACCCTGCCCTCGGGAGAGCCGCCTTCCAGGGGGTGGCCCGCGATCATGGAGGTTCCCGGCTACGGCGGTACCATGCCCTTGCCCCTGCATCTGGTGCAGTACGGTTACGCAACCCTGTCCCTGTACCCTCGCGGCCAGGGTGAGAGCCTCAAGGAGTGGGAGATCGAGCACGGAACCCGGTTGACCTACAACGTGACCGACCGGGACAGCTACTATTACCGGGGCGCCTACATGGACTGCGTTCGGGGGCTCGACTTTCTGGCCGGCCGTTCCGAGATTGACGACAGCCGGCTGGGAGTTTGGGGGTTCAGCCAGGGAGGGGGCTTGACCCTGGCCACCGCCGCCTTGGACCGCCGCGTGTCGGCCGCCGTGGCAGGGGTCCCCTGGTTGTGCAATTTCCCGGTGGCTGCTGGAATAACCACGGCGCCCTACGTGGAGCTGCACGACTACCTGGCGGAGCATCCGGACAAGAAGGACGCCGCCATGGAGACCCTGACTTACTACGATCAGCTAAGCCTGGCCGACGCCATTGACTGCCCGACCCTGGTCGCCAGCGCCCAGGTTGACGATGTTCATCCCCTGAGCACGGTTATGCCCGTGTTCGAGAAGATCCAGTCCATGAAG
>JADFFS010000020.1 GCA_022568195.1 Chloroflexota bacterium
ACTGAAGAAAGGCAAGCCCTACAAAGACATTCTCGCTATTAGTCCAGAGTTCAAACAGCACTTAAAAGATTATTTAGGCAAGCGTAAAAAGGGCAAGCTGTTTAAGGGTAAACGTGGCAACCTAACCAAAATAGGTTTACAGCAGATATGGTTAGTAGCTATTAAGTGGGTGGGTTTACCAGCAAAAGGTTTATCCATCTCACGGATCGTGGCGACTCGGGCTTGTGCCAGCCGATGAGTCCTCCGACGGCGGCTCCCAGCCCCGCTCCCCCTATGAGCATGGATACGGGCAGGGTTGGACCGGGAGGTGACGAGACCCAGCCGACGAAAAAACCGACGAACGCCAGACCTGTCGCCACCATCAGACCGAAGGCAGTCCGCATGCCGACGGCGATTACCGGTCCCATGACTAAACGGTCCTTGGGTGTCGGATATTGGCATTTTGCCAATAAAAAGGTCTGGTAGCGCCCGTTGTGGCGGGCAACCGGTCCGTGCTGAGCATAACTCGGCCGCTTTCCTTGAAAGCCAAGGAGCGGCCTGGCCAGCGGCTATGGCCGTTGCCAGACCAGGCATTGCTAAAACGAATATAGTTGGTTGCCATATATTGCCTTGTAACACAGCCGGATTGGGATGGCAAGACATCCAGTTGCCGTTAAACGGCGTATATTGGTCGGGTTCAAGGGCGGAAGAGGTGATTGACAAATCTCGGCGTACACACTAAATTGTCCTTGGCCAACCCGATGGCTATTCGGACTGTCGTATTCCGCATCTAATCACACCAGGAGGAATGGACATGGGATCAAACCGGGTTAGAATCTTTATGCTGGGATTATTCCTAGCCGTAGGAGCTATCGTCGCGTGCGGTGGCTCGGCTGAACCAACTGCTGCTCCCGTGGCCGCGGTGGCCACAACTGCTCCCGTGGCCACAACTGCTCCCGCGGCAGCTACAGCAGTGCCCGTAGCGGCAGCTACCAAGGTGCCGGCAGTTGCGTCGGCCAAGCCTGCCGGCGAACTGACCATAGCCACGCGTAACCTACGCAGCGGCGCTGGAACCCCCATGTTCTGCACCGCCGGCTGCGCCGAGACCATTTATCTTTCTGGGGTTAATGAAACTCTTACCGGGGTGAAAGCGGGCCCCGGCGGTCCCCTGGACCCCCAGAACATCGGACAACTGGCCGAGTCCTGGACGATCGCGGACGACCTCTCCTACATGGACTTCAAGCTGGTGAAGGACGTCCCATTCCACAGCAGCAATGGTGTCGATTATGGAGTCATGACGGCCGCCGACGTAGCCTTCAGCTACAACAACGCCAACGCCGCCCGTAACGTGGACAGCATTCACGGGCAGGCCGGCGACTTCGCTCCTTTCATCGGCGAGGTCGTGGCCGTGGACGACCTCAACGTCCGGATGAACTTCACCCTGATGTACTCGGCGATGCCCCTGCGCTACATCGGCCCCTTCTACCAGAGCGCCGCCATCGTCTCCAAGAAAGCTTTCGATGAGCTCGGCGCCGACGGAATGCGCGAGGTCTTTACCGGGACCGGCCCCTACAAGTTCATCGAGTGGCGGAAGAGCGAAATCTTAGAAACCGAGGCCGTGGACAGCCACTGGCGCAGGACCGCTTCGATCAAGAGCGTTAAGATCCGCGACATCCCCGAGGCAGCGACCCGGGTGGCTATGTTGGAAACCGGTGAAGCCGCCATCGCTACTGATATACCCTTCAAGGACATAGTTCGGTTGCAGAAAGGAGGGAAGTTCAAGCTTAACCGGGACAATGGATATAGCGTGGAGATATCCATATTCCTAGCCGGCAACTACTGGTCGACGGTGCACCCGCAAAAAGGCACCGAGCTGGAACGCCCAAGGATTGATAAGCCCTGGATCGGCTTCTTCGACGATCCTGAGTCCATGGAGCGGGCCAAAAAGGTGCGTCATGCTCTGGCGATGTCCTATGACCGGGAGGCCATCAACGACAGCATCCTGGAGGGCTTGGGCGAGCCCAACTACCTGAACCAGATCTCCATCAAACAGGACGGCTGGATGGACAAGTGGGAGATCCCCTTTGACCCTGAAGGCGCCAGGGCTCTCCTGAAAGAGGCCGGCTACGAACCCGGCTCGTTCACCATAGACATGTGGATCGGGCCAGGTGGCACGCGGGTGGAGCTGGGTGAAGCCGTAGCCGGATTCTGGCTCAAGGAATTGGGTCTCGAGACCAACCTGGACCGGATCACCTACACCAAGTACCGCCCTGGGTTGGTTCAGCGCACCACCAACACCTTCTTCATGTCCGGCGGTGACGAGGGTAAAACCGGGTTCCCGGTGCATTGGCCCAAGGGCATGCAGGGCAGCGCCATCACCGACGGCGGCTGGGGCCCTGGGTTCGAGGATCCCTGGTACTCTCAGCACTTCTTCAAGATGAACAAGGAGCCCGACGCAGTTAAGCGCATGGCGATGACCGAGGAGTACTTCGACCACGTTCTAGACGTGATGCTGCAGCCCGGCGTCGTCGAGTTGCCCTGGCATCCTTTTTACAACACCGAGGCGATCGCCTCGTGGGAAGAACACCCCAGCATGAACGGTAACATCGGCGGGGTGAACTCAATCGAGACCATCGTCCTCAAATAGGTACCAAAGGATCCACAGGGTGGTCCGTTACTACAAAATGTGACGGGCCACCCCCAGCCCAAAGTCATCGTGGCCCGCCGGCGTAGTTGCGGTGGGCCGTCCCCATGTGATAAATTCCTTCTTTATATAGTTGGACGGCAGGCCACGCTGGTTTACCGTGCCTGGAATCAACAACCAAGAGATGAACGTAGGGCCGGTTATTCGCCTGGATTCCATTTAATGCCAAGGCTAATGGGAAATCGGGGGAACTAGGCACAATGGACTAACGCTGATGTCTCGTTTTATCATTCGGCGACTCTTCTACATGTGCGTGACCATGTTGATGGCCACGCTGTTGGTGTTCGTCCTGTCCAGGGTGGTGGGCGACCCTCGACTGCTCTATGTTCAGGAAGGTGGGTACGGGCTCAGCGAAGAGGCTTGGGAAGCCATGGGCGTAAAGCTGCATCTGGACAAGCCGGTGGTTTTCCAATACGGGTACTGGCTAGGCGATGCGCTTACGGGAGACCTGGGCGAGTCTATGCTGGACCGTAAGCCCGTGGTGGAGATCATGCTTGATGCCCTGCCCGCTACCCTGCAGTTGGCCGCGTTCGGCTGGCTTTTCGCGACTCTGGTGGGTATTCCATTAGGAGTCCTGTCGGCGGTCAAGCGGGGCAGCATCTGGGACTACCTGGGACGAGGCGTGGCCCTGATGGGTCAGACCCTGCCGGTCTTCTGGGTTGGCATCATGGGGATTCTCATCTTTTCCGTGCAGTTGGGCTGGTTGCCCACGGGCACAAAGCCGGACTACTTCAGCTTCAAACACTTCATAATGCCGGCCATCACCCTGGGCTGGTTCTCCGCCGCCGGCTACTTGCGCCTTACCCGGTCGGCCATGCTGGACGTGATGGACTCGGAGTACATCAAGCTGGCCCGGGCCAAGGGCGTTAGCGAGACCTGGGTACTCTGGAAGCACGCCTTCCGCAACGCGATAATCGCACCCCTCACCTTTTCCTCCCTGGTTCTGGCGGGCTTTATCACCGGCGCCATCGTGACGGAAACGGTGTTCTCCTGGCCGGGGGTGGGCAGGCTGGCATTCACTTCGGTGGACGACAACGACTTTCCCTTGATGGTGGGGCTGATGCTGATGTTCACCTTGATGTTCCTGGTGGTAAATCTGGTCACCGACATTCTGTACGCCTATGTGGACCCCCGCATCCGGTTTAGTTAGGTAGACTATGGCTGATGTATCAACAGTCCTCAAGCGCCCGCGGCATGCGCTCCCGTCGTGGCAAACAATTCGCTATGTACTCCGCCGCTGGCCTGTCGGACCCATTGCCATACTCACCACGCTGACGGTAGTGGGCTTGTTCGCGCCGCTCTTCGCTCCCTATAACCCATTGGAGATCGATCTGCCGGCCCGGAATACTCCTCCCTTCTGGGTTGCAGCGGAAACTGAAATGAGGACCGTGGCCCAGCGGGTCGATAAGCTGAGCGGGGAGGACAGGGACAAGATTTCCCTGAGAGACGCCCGCAAGAAATTGCCGGACAGAGAAGTGGCCGTGGGCGACGTTGTCGAGATCGTGGTTCGGCCGGCCGGTAGTCTTGCGCATCTGTTCGGCACGGATCAAACGGGCCGCGATGTCCTGAGCCGAGTGATTTTCGGGGCCCAGGTGTCGTTGATGGTCACCGCGGTTTCCCTCACCAGCGGGCTGGTCATTGGTGTTGCGATGGGCCTCATCGCCGGGTACGCCGACCAGATGTTCCCCAGGTGGGGTAAGCACCTGGACGAAGCCATCATGCGGCTGGTGGAGATTACCTTCGCGGTCCCCGTTATTCTGGTGGCGCTGGTCATTGTCATCGTGTTCGGCAAGAGCTTCGCTGTATTGTTGGGCTTGTTGGCCTTCGTGGCCTGGAACGCCTTCCCCCGTAACATACGGGCCGAGGTGCTGACGCTGAAGACCTCGGACTACGTGTCCCTGGCCCGGGTGGCGGGAGCCAGTTCCTTCCGTATTCTATTCGTGCATATTTTCCCAGGCGTAATTAACACGGTGCTTGTGATCGCTACCCTGCGAGTAGGGCAGCTTATATTGATTGAAGCAATCCTGAGCTTCCTTGGGGCGGGCGTCCAACCGCCCAAGCCAGCCTGGGGGGCCATGGTGGCCGACGGACGGGAGTATCTGAACGACGCCTGGTGGATCGCTTTCTTCCCGGGGATCGGCATCTTCCTGGTGGTAATGTCCCTGAACTTCCTGGGAGACTGGATGCGGGACCGGTTCGACCCCAAGCTAAGACAACTGGAGTAGGTGGGCGCCATGGCAGGCAAACAGGGATAAACAGGCCGCCTATTTATGGAGGAAGGTTAGAGCCTGCCCTGAGCGCAGCCGAAGGGATGCCCCCCAGTTCCATCTGGGGCAATCCTCTCCCCTCAGGGGAAAGGATGTTTCCCGAAGAGGAGTAGCAAACGTGGCAACTGCTGAGACGAGCGCAGAGACGAGCCAGGAAGTAGTCCTTGAGGTGAAAGACCTCCGAACCTACTTTCGGACCCGCTGGGGCACCGTCAAGGCCGTGGACGGTGTCAGCTTCGACCTCCGCCGTGGCGAAACCCTGGGGTTAGTTGGGGAATCGGGGTCCGGGAAATCCGTCACCATGCTCTCTATAATGCGGCTGATTCCGATACCGCCGGGCCGGATCGTCGCCGGGACGATCACGCTGGAGGGACAGGACCTGTTACTGCTCACGGAATCCGAGATGAGCAAGGTCCGTGGCAGCCAGATCGCCCTGATCATCCAGGACCCCATGACCTCCTTGAACCCCGTCTTTACCATCGGCAACCAGGTGACCGAAGCCATCCGGATCCACCAGGACATTCCCAGAAAGAGCGTGATGGAGAAGGCCCTGGAGGTGTTGCGCAAGGTGAACATTCCGGCCGTCGAGAGCCGGGTGCGAGACTATCCCCACCAGATGAGCGGCGGCATGAGGCAGCGGGTCGTGGGCGCCATTGGCATCTCCTGCCAGCCATCGGTCTTGATCGCCGACGAGCCCACGACATCTCTGGACGTGACCATTCAAGCCCAGTACCTGAAACTACTGCGAGACATACAGCAAGAATCGAACCTGGCCCTCATCTTCATAACTCACGACTTCGGCATCGTGGCCAAGATGTGCGACCGGGTGGCCGTGATGTACGCTGGCAAGATAGTGGAGATGGGAAGCGTCAGGGACATCTTCAACAACCCCTCCCATCCCTATACCGAGGCACTGATGGCCTCTGTGCCCAAGATGGACGAAGATGTGGACCGTTTGTACGCGATAGAAGGGCAGCCGCCCGCCCTTCACGATCTGCCCGTTGGGTGCGCCTTCGCGGCCCGATGCCCCTACGTGATGGACCGGTGTATCGAGGAGTACCCTCCCGAATTCCCGGTAGCCGAAGGCCATTACTCCGCTTGTTGGAGGCTGGCATGACCACACCGGTTGCTTCCTCGGAAAACGTTAGCACTGGCCAGGTGCTGCTGGAAGCAAAGGATCTGAAGAAATACTTCCCAGTAACCAGGGGAATCGTGCTTTCCCGGGTGACCGGCTACGTCAAAGCGGTGGACGGCATCTCCTTCCAGCTTCGAGCCGGGGAAACCCTGGGACTGGTGGGTGAGTCGGGATGCGGCAAGACCACCACCGCCAAGATGGTGTTGATGCTGGAACCGCCCACCGAGGGCAGCATCGAGTACATGGGCCAAGATATTTATACAGCCAACGAATCCGCGCGTAAAGAGTACCGCAGCTCGGTGCAGGCGGTGTTCCAAGACCCCTGGAGCTCACTGAATCCCCGCATGCGGGTTAAAGACCTGATCGCCGAGCCCATGGTGATCAACTGGCAGCTATCCAAGTCCGAGATGCGAGAACGGGTGCTCAAGCTGCTGAACGACGTTGGGTTGAGCGCCTACCACGCCAATCTCTACCCCCACGAGTTCAGCGGCGGCCAGCGCCAACGGTTGGCCATAGCCCGGGCGCTATCTCTGAACCCCAAGATTATCGTGCTGGACGAGCCGGTCTCGGCCCTGGACGTGTCCATCAGGGCCCAGATCATGAACCTGCTCAAGGATTTGCAAAACGAGTTTGGGGTGAGCTATCTGCTCATCGCCCACCACCTGGCCACGGTACGTTACATGTGCCACCGCGTGGCCGTGATGTACCTGGGGCAGATCGTCGAGCTGGCGGAAGTGCGGGAGCTGTACACCAATCCGCTGCATCCCTACACCAAAGCTTTGATGTCGGCGGCCCTGCCGTCCCACCCCGACATGGAACAAGAGGAAATGATTCTGACCGGAGAGGTGCCCTCGCCGCTGAATCCCCCGTCCGGTTGCACCTTCCACCCACGATGCCCCTTCGTCATGGATCAGTGCTCCCACATTATCCCCGAGGTAAAGGAAGTTACCCCCAACCACTGGGTTTCCTGTCACCTGTACTGATTTCCACCCGCCCGATATTCACCATCCACTGTCGCTTCCATCGGGGGCTGGCTTCTTGGGCTATCGCAGGCCTCCGCCTTTTTCGTGTTGCCCTGTAACCGGCTGTCTCCTCCGCCCCGGCTTCCGCAATCGGCTTGTGCGGCAGCGTTGAGTCCCCGGAACTGCTTAGCTATATTCGAGTGTGCTCAGCCGGCGCGGGAAGCCACTCCATAGACTTCTTGATTTAGGAGGCAGCAAATTCTGCCCCTGGACGACATCTGCGCCCCGTGGGTAGACGAGCCATCAGCCGTCAACGGCAGAACCAAAAGTTGACCGGCTATAAATTGACCGGAGCCATAGGGATTACTATAATGGGTTGCTGTGCTCGCGAACCCTGGGCTTGGCGGCATTACCGGGTTTTGCGCCTGGGGGATTCAACAGATAATCATGGAGGAACGTTAGATGGTTCAACAGCAGGCGGCACTCCTTAGGCCCGAGACGCTGATTGAGGAGTTTAAAAAGAACGGGGTCACCCATATTGTGACGATTCCCGACAGCGAAACCAACTACCTTTACGAGCTGATGAAGGAACAACCCTGGCTGGACGTCATCCCAGCGTCCCGGGAGGGGGAAACCTTCGCCATTGCCCTGGGATTGTCGATTGGTGGGAAAATTCCGGTCTGTCTGATCCAGAACACCGGGATGATGGAGTCGGGCGACTCCATTCGCGGAATGGCGCTGGATGCCGGTTTCCCATTGGTGATGTTGGTTGGTTACCGGGGATGGAACCGCCACGGAGTCATTACCGACACGGCGGCTAAGTATACCGAGCCCTTCCTGAACGCCATGGGCGTCAACTACTACCTGGTGGAGCAGGACGAGGACGCGTCGCGTATCTCCGTTGCTTTTGAGGAAGCGCGGGCCCAGAAGCGTCCCGTGGCGGTGCTGGTAGGCGACGAATATCACGGCTTTAACCGATAACCAGCTTCCTTACTGCCCCAGCCTGGGTACCCGATTCGGCAGTTTTTAACAACCTAGGCGCGCAACCGGGAGCGATTTAACCGGAGTATCCGGAATCTATAGAAGTTGGAGATTTAAGATGTTCCAAGCGGCGGATATGTTCCAGGCCTTTCAGCAATACCGTGACAAATCCATCGTCATTGTTACCGGGACATGCGGCCGGCACTGGCGGGACTTCACTCAAGACGAAAAGCGCGACATGAACTTGGGGGGCGCCATGGGCCACACCACCCCGGCGGCCTTGGGCTTGGCCCTTGCCCAACCCGACGAGAAAATTGTCCTCTTCGACTCGGAGGGTTCCCTATTGATGAACATGGGTATCCTGGCCACAATCGCTGGTAAGAAACCCAAGAATTTCGTCCATTTCCTGATGGACAACGAGTGTTACGCCACCACCGGGGGCCAGCCTGTGCCCAACTCCCAGGAAATCAGTTATGCAGGAATGGCGAGAGAAGCAGGGTATACCGCAGCCTACGAGTTCGATAACCTGGAGGATTTCACCAACAACGTGGGCAAGATCATGCAGGAGACCGGGCCGGTGTTCGTGGCAATGAAGATGGTCCCAGAGGTAGAAAACGAGCCCATCGGGATGCGCCAACGCAGGCCCAGCCGGTCCAGGGCCGAGACAATTCGGGATCTGCAAGCGGAGCTGGGTATCACCTAGACCGGTCATACAGTCTGATCGGTAATAGCGGCGAGGGGCCGTGAGCCCGAGATCATTAGAGCCTCTGGAATATTATTCCAGAGGCTCTTTAATTTGTCCTGCATTTTGGGACGTGGCATATACCGTCTCTCCTGATCTTGCGAGAGAGTACCCCTCCGCCCCATCGGTTCGGTTGCCTCTGGTGGAAACTCGAGTAGACACCACGAAGCGTTCCTTTCGCCGTTGGCCTATACCCGCCCAATGTACGTTTAGGGTTTGGTCACGGTGGAAGGGTTTGACTCGTTGATTATAACCGGCGTTGCTCTGGGCGCTCTATCGGCGTTGCTTGGCGGCATTCTCATCACCACTGCCTTTCTCCAGGCCCGGTTCGACATCCCTCGTATTCTCTCCGGCGTGGGGATAGGCATAGCTGGTCCGCTGATCGGCGGGGTAATAGCCATGAGGGCCGGCTACATTGGCTCGAAAAAACAGTGCTGACACCTTTGTGTAAAGTCGTATCGGGTCGTTAACTAAAAGATATCCATGTTGCACCATGGTAGTTAGGCCAAGGAGCTACGGTATGTCGATACTGGGAAATTTCACCGGCCCCCAGGACCACTCGCACGTGTGCCCAACCTGCCACGTTGTGTACGTTTGTGTTCTTACGGGATGCCGGGTCGGCAGCGACAAAGGGCCCTTCCGTCTGGAATGCGCCAAGTGCTGCCCGTGGGAGGACCAGTGGCCGTACCCCTTCGCTTAAGCCAAGGTTGAATCCCGGCTAACCCCTCGACGGCCAATCTTTCGTCGTATTTCTGGACCCGCCGCAAGCTTACCTCCGTCCAATTACTGTTGTGGCGTTGAGGGCGACCCTCGCTCCGGTCAACGCTGGCTCCCGACCAACCGCGCTCCTTGGCGCCGCTAATCGGGCGCTCCCGGAACCGCCTGTCAATGTCCCGGCCTCTTTCCGACCATCCTCAACGGCGTGTATGCCCGTAATCCCTGGGTGTTAAGATTTAAACAGCACAGAGGCATACTGCGCCTCAATCCACAGGTAAGGGCGAAGGGATCATGACTCTAATCGAGAGGGGCGATAATCAACTTCGGGTTCTGGCGATCTCTGGGAGCTTACGCAAAGCCTCGTTTAATACCGGGCTGCTGCGCGCGTCCCAGGAGTTGGCGCCCGACAGCACGGCGGGTGAGCCGGCCCCGGGACTTCGTTCCCTTCCAATGTGAAATGGGTATTCAGTTGGCCGCCCGGTGAGGCCCAGAGCGACCTTTTTTGATGGACTGACCGGAAACCAGTAGCAACCGTTGCCTCGTAGAACTCTACAGGGCGGTTGGGATAGGCCTACCCTGCTTGAGTTTGGCCCAAAACCGCCGATCAGACGATGGAAAAGGAGAAAAGATTGCCTGAGCTTCTGGTGTCCTGGATCAATGGTCTATCACGCCGGTTAATTTCCCTAGCTGCCGTGTCGGTCCTTCTTTTCACAGCGTGTGGAGGGGCCGCCACCGTCACCCTTACCCCTGAATCAACCGCTGTCCCTGCAGATCAGGGACAAAGTCCCGCTCCCACCACCGCGGCGACAAGCCCACCGGCTGATTCAACAGACCCTGCAACGGCCGCCCCCGCCGCGACCGCCTCTACGGATCCGAAACCGTCTCCGGCAGCCGCCCCAGTGTCTTTACCCACTGTGCCGGCCACCACCGGTACGGCCCAAAAGACCACCGAGCCGGCGACAGCGCCGCCCCCATCCCCAGCGGCGATGGCAACGGAGTCGCCGGCCGGCACGCCGGCGCCAACCCAGGATTCCACCGACCAGCCTTCCGGGGCCCCCACCATCTCCATGGGCGGCTCAGCTTTAGGTGGATCTGCGGAAACAACCCTGCTGGCCAGGCAAATCCTCGACGATCCACCCGCCGACGGCGTTGCCTGGATTGCCTACGAGACCAGCCTGGCCCTGGGCGAAAAGGTGGAGCATTCCCACGAGTTCGCTTTTGTGTATGCCAAGGACAGCCATCATGTGCTGACCCATGACGTGGTAAGACGCCAACTGGAAAGTGGCGAAGGGGCGGCTATATCCGCCGGCCTCACCCACATTCACGAACCATGCTGTAAAGCCACGACCTTCTGGGAGATCATACTGGCCGATCCGGAAACAGCGGTTTCAAATACTCCGCAAGGCTCGCGGTTGGTCTTTGTCAGCGATCCTGTGGTGGGAATCCCCAGTGAGGTCTCGGCCACCTTCGTGCTGGTCAGGATTCCCCCGGACGGCCACACCAGCGTGCATACCCACCCGGGACCCGAGCTCATCTATCAACTCTCTGGGAACATCAAATACCAGAACGCCATCATAGGTACCATTGAAATGGGGACCGGTGGCATCGAAGGCATTCCTCCCTTCGTGGCCGTGCAGAAGCGCAATCCGTTCGCCGAGGATGGCGTTTTCCTGTCCTGGTTTTTGGTTGACCCAGCCCAGCCTTTCGCGTCGCCGGCCAGCTTTGAATCCACCGTGGACCGGGGAGAGAACGTGGCTTCGGCACAGGCGGGCGCAGCCATCTCCGGAGTAAGCTCCAACTTTGGACGGGGAGGCATGGACACCGCCTACGGCGCCAATCAGGCCCTTGACGGAAACCCGGCCACCGAGTGGTCGTCCCATGGCGACGGGGATAACGCCTGGATCGAGATTGACCTGGCCCAAGAGACCCACGTGACCTCACTGGGGTTTTGGACCCGCACCATGGGTGCCTCGGCGCAGATCTTTAGCTTCAGAGTGATTACGGACCAGGGAGAGGTCTACGGTCCTTTTTCCTTGGACGATGCTTCCGCGATTCACTATTTCGACACCGATTTTACGGCCAAAAAGTTGCGCTTCGAGGCGGTGGAAAGTAGCGGGGGGAACACCGGCGCCGTGGAGATCGAGGTGTTCGGCGAGCCCGTGCCCTGATCTCCCGTGGCGTTGGTTCTCGTATAACGATCCGGTTTAATAATCCGGCGGCCGCCAGGACGTCGAGGCCGGTCATCCCGGAGTGCTACAATGCAACGGAGCCGGGACAACTGAGCCGGGGCAACCGACCGGTGACAGAGCCACCAGGGCGTCAACCTCAGGCATGCGATTAGAACCGGCCAGTAGAAGACCAGCAAGCTGGATTGTGAATGATTAAGCTGACCCCCGCAATCGCCAGCGACATCTGCATGAATCAATGCCGGGCGGGATGCTGCCGGGGGCCAATTGTTCTGGAGCTTACCCCCGAAGAGGTTGCCCCGTTTCAAGACCAGGCGTTGCGCTTGGGTGCGGACCTGCAAATCGGCCGCTCACCCCAAGGCGGCGGCTGGGTCCGGTTCGCGGATTACCCAGGCGAACGGTGCCCGATGCTGGACGGTAAGACCTTCGCGTGCCGTATCTACCGTGACCGTCCCCAACGCTGCCGCGACTTTCCCCAGAGGCCGGTGCCGGGCTGCGCCATATCCGGGTGGGCGTCCGGAATGGACAACAAGTAGTGTTAACCCAGTTCAAATTGAACGTGGGACAGGCGGTGCGGGAGCGGGCGCCCACCGGCCTGGGCTGTGGGCCCCGTAAGCTGACCGTGGTCCAAAGAGGATATTTCGAAGGTCAGCCTGCTTACGTTTTGAATGACGCAGAAACGGGCGAGGTACAGGGCTGGTACTCCGAAGATATGATCGAACCCTACGACCCCACTCCGATACCCCACTCGTGGGAACGCCCGTAGGTCCGCCGCCAAACTAAGCCGGCGCAGTCTCAGACGCCTAACCGGGTTTCCACCGGGGGACACCCTGATTACATCTGGTCGTTCCGGACCGAAAGGACCCGGACGTGAGGCTCCGGCTTGTGGTTCCAGGAGAGATCCGATGGCCCAGGATTCGGTGCAAGCAAGTCAGACGAAGGCCCTCCAGGTCCTGGATGACTTTATGGCGGCCCTGAACGCCCGGGATGACCAAGCCCTGTACGATACCATCAACCTGCCCCACGTTCGCATCTCCGGCCAAGGTGTCGCCATCTATGCGACCCGTCAGGAGCTGGAGCGGTCATACTTGCGGGACTTTGCTGCCCGGGCGGGTCCCGACTGGGATCACACTGTTCTCGACGCCAAAGAGGTGATTGACGCAACGGAGAGTAAGGTGCATGTGATGATCCAGTTCACTCGTTGTGACCGCAACGGCGCCAAAATTGCCACCTACCGGTCCCTATGGATCATAACCTGTGTCGACGGCCATTGGGGAGCCCAGGCCCGTTCGAGCTTCGCGCCATGACGGCCTTTCCGCCCCAAGTACCGCTCGAGGCCCTGTTAACGGATCGATAAAAGGTCGGAACCATGGCTGAATAACGCGCCAGCACAAGGGTTCCCTGATGGGCCGCTTTCCGTTGAATGACCGGCCCGGCAGGGATCAGGGCTGCTTAAAACAGGACATCGCCGCCGTCCTGATAGCAAAATCGTCCCAAGGCGAAATGACTCCGGTGTCAGTGTCCACCAACCAAAAGCCGAATAGCTTGTCAGTCTCCACCTTTGTCTCAATGATAAATCCTTCGGCGTCCTTCTCTTTGGCCTCCCTACCCTCGACGATCCAACGCTGCGGGGTAATCAGGTGGCCGACGAAGAAGTTGTTGGGCGGTGGAGGGTCGAAGCATTGGTAGGTGGCCATCCACACTCTCAGAGCGGCTTGTGAGGCCCGCATAGCCGCCGGCACCTCGGGCGTCTCCTCGCATTGTTGTTGGGCCTGCCGGGCCACCTGGTCATTGGGAGTAATCTCGCCGTTTATCGCGTTGACGGTCCACAGCCCGTAGACAGTATCGGGGGACCGTCCTTCCACGATCCAGCGCACCGGACCGTCGGGTTCGGCGGAGAAGCTGGACAAGAAGGGATAGTTGCCGAAGCAACTGTAGGTTGTTACCCAAACCGCCAGCTCCGCTTGCTCCTCCGAGCCAATCACCCGGCGAGGAAGGGGTGTTGCTTCGGGCAAGGGTGTTGGTGTGGGCGCGGACGGTGGGCCAAAGATGGGCGGCGTCCTGCCCCGAGCCCGGCGGGCCAACGCAGGCAAGCACTGCAAATCAGGGGCGCTGATTCCCTGGGCGGTTCCGTCTTCTGGGGTAACTGCGCCGGTATCGTCGTCGACATTCCAGGTGCCGAAGGTCAGGGCGGGGGTCTTGCTGAAGGCGTCTATGCGCCAGGTTCCATCGATGGAATCGTAGGTCGTCTCAAAGTCCGGGGAGATGGTGGAGCCGGTGGCAGCCGCCAACTGGCCGGCACAGGTCATTATCGCTAATAACACCCGGTTTTCAACTTCAGTATCCTTACGGGTTGGCGCGGGGGTGGCGGTTGGTTCGGGAGTTTCGGTGGGCGCCACGGTGGGACTGGCTTCCGGAATTGGGGTGGGAGTCTGCTTAACCGAGGGTGTGACCACCGCTGTGGTCTCCGCCCCGCCACCGGGGGATGGGCAAGCCGATAATAGGAGTAGGAATGCAACACCGGCCAGGAGGGGAAAAACGCGCCAAGAGACCGTCGCAGTCTTGAGTTGCACGTAACCGCCCCCACCTGCCAATAGGTTCACCCCAGCCATGCGGACTACTATACCATACCAAGGGGATTTGCCTGGCCGGAGTGCCTTGTGGGGGACGCCAAGAACGATAGATGATAGAATCCCCAGCGTCAGTGAATTTCTCGGCAACGAATAGGAATCAGCGTGGAGTGATTGCGATGCCTAAACCCAAAGTGTATTTCAGGCCTGGTTGATTCACCTGTGGCAGAACGAAAGAGTTTCTTTCGTCTCAAAACATAGACTTCGTCGAAGGTGATGTAGAACACGATCCTGCGTCGCTGGAAGAGCTGCTGGAACGGGGATTAAAGGTGGTCCCCGTGACCATCTGGGGCGACGAGGTAGTAATCGGTTTTAACCCCAAGGAGCTGTCCCGCCTGTTCGGGCTCAATGGCGAGGTAGCCGTGGCGGACCTTTCCACCATGATAGAGAAGTATGAGACGGTCCTGGCGGCGGCCTGCCGGGCCACTCGACAGCTTCCTCCCGATCACATGGATTGGGAGTGCCCCGAGCGCAAGCGGACCTTGGGCCGGTTCACTTTCCACATCTTCGACAGGCCGGAGCGGGCGCTGAACGCCTACAACGTTGGGATGTACTCCAGTGAGGACCGTGGCCGAAACTTCAAGGATGTGCTGGGAAGCGTCGGCTTCGAGGAGATTGCCCGGTACGGAGAGGAAGTGCTGTCCAGGGTAAAGTCGGCTCTAGGCGGGCCTTCTCCCCTGGATCTGGATAAGGTCCTCGACACCTATATGGGAACGAAGACGGCCAATGAGCTGATGGACCTGGCCCTGGGGCACTCGGTCCATCACCTGAAGCAGCTTTACGAGTACATGGCGCAAAGCGGTATCAAACCGGTGGACCCGCTTGGGGAAGCTGACTTCCAAGGAATTACCGTACCCACAGAGTTGTTCTGACTCAAGGCGGCAGTCGGCACTTGCCATGAATCACCGGTCTTTCGCATTGGTTTTGCTGTCCCTGGCGGTAATCGGGCCTGCTTGTGCAACACAAGCACCGGTCTCCACGCCAACTCCCGCCCCGACAATTGATAGGCCTAAACCTACTCCGACACCGACACCTGATATAGGCGCGACCACTCAGTCGCGTTGGGCCACCATCGAGGCTAACCCGATCCCCACGCAAACTCCAACTCCTATCCTACCGACACCTACGCCCACAGTCACACCCTCCCCGGTCCCTACAGCTACACCGAAACCGATTCCAACACCGAAGCCGACCCCTATACCGACGCCAACTTCCACACCTGCTCCAGCACCCACACCCACTCCCACGGTTGCCGATATGGTCGAGAAGATAAGGCCATCGGTCGTCCGCATTAATACAAGCCTGGGGGACGGCTCTGGTTTTATCTTCGAGATTCCCCAAACTGGCGGCGTTGCG
Organism: Chloroflexota bacterium; assembly: GCA_022568195.1. Classification (GTDB taxonomy): domain Bacteria; phylum Chloroflexota; class Dehalococcoidia; order Lucifugimonadales; family UBA3495; genus JADFFS01. The sequence continues at coordinate 15,660 of JADFFS010000020.1, forward strand.
TTGGTCCTGACCAACGCCCACGTTGTTGAAGGCGCGGAATGGATCAATGTGACCCTTAACGATTCAACGACCTTTAGCAACGAGATATTGGGCATTGATCCCGCCAAAGACCTGGCCGTTTTGAAGATTTGTTGTGGGCACTATCAGGCGCTGGAATTCGGTGATGCCAGTCGCCTAAGAGCGCGCACCAGAGTTGTAGCGATTGGGTATCCTTCAGGAATCTCTGGGAAGGCCAGCGTGACCGGCGGGATCGTGTTGGCTGTTCGATTGAACAGGGGCCGGTGGGTTATTCAGACTGATGCTGCAATTGACCCTGGCATTAGCGGTGGCCCTCTCTTGTCACTTTCCGGGGAAGTGCTAGGCATAAATACCTCCAAGTATGCGACTACCGAGAGCGGGGTGCCCGTGGAGGGTATAGGGTTCGCTGTGTCTGAGGTTTCTGTGCTACAAGATCTATTGGCACTTAAGTCGGGTGACCTGCTCCCCACTCCAACGCCCCGAATCATCCCGACTCCCACTCCCACACCGAGGCCTCCGCCGACACCGACGCCAACTCCAAATCCGGTTTCCTACTTCAATGAGGGGAATCGGCTCATGAATCTGCGCATGTACCGTGAGGCAATTCTCCAATTTACCATCGCCATCCGTGGTGATTTTAACTATGCTTTGGCTTACTCGCGGCGCGGTGGCAGCTATACGGCGTTGGGGGAACACGTGCGAGCCATCGCGGATTACGACAAGGCCATCAGGTTGCAGCCTACCGCCACATTCTACAACGAGCGCGGTGTATCTTTTGCCGCTTTGCGCAAGTATGAGGAGGCCATCCTAGACTACGACCAGGCCATTCGCTTGGCGCCTACAGCTTTGTATTACACGAATCGAGGAAACGCCAACTCCCGTCTTGCCCGGACGGAACAGGCAAATTCAGATTGGGCCAAGGCTACGGCGTGTCGACTTGAACCACGATATTGTTAGCAACCGGGAATAACGGTCCAACGAATGCGTCACAAAATGCACGGGCAATTTTCAGGCCATACAAGTTTTACTGGTGCCGAGGAACACGGTTCTACCCGTGCGTTGTCCCTCGGGATACTGTCGCAGGCTACCAAGGCTTCGGTGGTGGCGCCTCTTTCTTCAAGCGGCTGTCGGCGTGTTTGCCGGGTGTAGGTGGGGGCTCTTCACCGCCACAGACGGTGCCCGAGACCAATTTGCGTAACCCTGACGGTCAGGGCGTTTCCGCCAGGAAAAGTTCCTCGGGGGTAACTATCCGGGGAGCCAGGCCTTGGTCGTGCACGTACCGGGCGACCGCTTCCAGGGTAGCGAGGTTGGATTCCACGCCGTAAGCCCAGTAATCTTTGCCGAAGACTCTCCAGGTCTCCTCGATGTGGTCGATCAGGAAGGGTAGGGAAAGGCGCAGGGCATCGGTGTCGTATAACCCGTCGATTGCCAAATCTCGGGCCTCGCAGAATGCTTTGTACAAGCTGGCGGCCACCCACGGATGCTCTCGGTGCACGTCCTCTCGGATGGCGACCGTGTGCATGATGGGGAAGATGCCGGTTCGCCGGTAGTAGTCCTGCTCCACCTCTTTGAAGTTGGGGAATAAGCGGCCAATGTTAGGGGAACCGTTCACAAAGTGCCTGGGGTTGTAGAGGGCAAAGAGGGCGTCCAGTTCCCCCGCCTCCAGCATCCCTTCCAGGGTCTTACCCTCGGGTATGAAACTCAGACGTATTTTGTCGGGCAGGTTCATTGGCAGCAATTGAGCGGGCGCGGGGGAATCCTGGCCGCCCATGAACCAGGTCATCTCCTCGGGCATCACGCCGTAGTCGTGCTGGAGCATCCCTTTGATGTAGACGATGGCCGTGGAGCTGTATTGGGCCACACCGATGCGCTTGCCCCGTAAATCCGCTGGTTCATTGATGCCGGCGTCGGTACGTATGTAGATACAGTCGTGGCGGAACATCTTGGAGAGCATTACAGGGATGGCCACGAAGGGGCACTGTCCCCGAGCCTTGAGGATTACATAAGAGGCCAAAGACATTTCCGAGGCATGGAACTCCTGGTCGTGGAGCATGCGGGGAAAAATCTCCCTGGGCCTCAAGACTTGAATGTTGGGAGTGATCCCCTCGGGCTGGACACGGCCGTCCATGAGAGGACGGGTGCGGTCGTAGTCCCAACACGCGATGGTGAGTTCAAGGTTTGGCATGGCGCCTCCCGGCCGTGGTTTTGGAGAATTCCACTCCCGTTTTTAGGCGACCTTTTATAGCTGGCAGCTTCCCGTACCCCTGGGTCGGAATGGCCTGGGCTTGCCACTGGAACCGTGGGCTAGGACGCCGCTACAGCAGCCGCAGGAACCTTTCGGCGTTGCCGTGCATGAATTTATGCAGGGTCTCTTCTCCCAAGTCCTCCCATATTGGCCAGTCTAGGACTAAATCCGTGGTCTCGGGAAAGGCGGCCTCGCCGTGGGGGTAGTCCGACTGGTAGGCCCAACACTCATCGCCCAGTAGCTCGAAGCAGGCCTTGGTCATCTCGGGTCCTTCGAAGTGCTCACAGGGACATAGGAAGCGGCCCATTCTGACGTACTCTTCCGCTTTGTAGTCCAGGGCCGGCACGGTATCGGAGGCCACGTAGTCGATCATGGCGTCCAACCTCTTGACCCAATGAGGTAGCCAACCGTGTCCTACCTCGGCCACCCCGGCATTCAGGTTGGGGAACCGGTCGAAGATCTTACCGATGATGAGGTAAGTGAGCCATCGGGCCGCTCGCCAGGGGTGGGACGCGGTACGCACCATGACGGGGTTGTCCCAAACGTCACGGTAGCCCGGCCAGAAGGGAGGCTCCGAGGTGAAGCTGTGGTCGATTAAGGGCAGGTGATACTCGTTGAGAACGTCGTAGATTGGGTCCAGCGTTGGGTCGTCGATGGGTAGACCTTCCGGGAGGGTCAGCCAAACGCCGGCAAGCCACTTGTCGGTGATCATGGACTTGAGTTCCAGGATGGACCACTCGATGTCGGTAGCAGGCAGCAGGGCCACGCTCTTGAGCCGGTCTGGGTCGGCGCTGCAATACTCACGGATGTACCGGTGATAGGCCCCGTATAGGGCATGCTGAAAGTCCAAGTCCAGCGTAACTATAGGAGGCGCCCAATTGCCGGGGAAGATCAGGTCCACGTCCCTGCCCTCCCGGTCCATGTCCAGGAGGCGGGCCTGGGAATCTTTCTCCTCCACTCCCTCGCGTGGCGCGGCACGGTGCCAACCCCGGTTGCTGCGGCTGAGGCGGCTCCAGCCGGTCTCACCCCCGGGGATTATCTCCGGCTTTTCGTGGGCCTTGTGGCCGGCATAGCGGGACCATTGGTAGGGCGCGATGGCGATATTCTTGCCGCCCTTTTGCCGGTATTTCTCCATCTCCACTAATCTGGGACGGAAGCTGGGTCCACGTACTCGCATAGCACGTCGAAGCTTGGCCCTATGTGGGTGTCCATGTCGATGACCTTATATCCCCTTTTCATTTCGCCCTCCGCTCGAGTTCAGGTTGGCTCCAAGCAAGGTCCGGAAGCGCTGGTTGGAAGTCTTGGCCAATAACCTATGTTACCCCTTCGTCAACCCGGCCATCACAGTTGTTGTCCTTGTTGTCGGCGATCTCAGCAGCGGGTGGGTTTACTTCAGGGTCCGAATCGTCGCAGTCTGTGTTGTTCTCAACGTAGCCCGCCGGTTGAGATATCGCCTCAATCGAATCATCGGGGCTCCCGAAGCCGTCACCGTCCTGGTCCAGGTAGTAGGTCCCTGATGGCGTCCCCTCGTCTATCTCTCCGTCACAATTGTTATCTATATCGTCCGGAACTTCCAGGGATGCCGGATTTACGGTCACGTCGGTGTCGTCGCAGTCGGTGTTGTCGGTCACGTAGCCGGGTGGTTGAGAGTTTGCCTGAAAGGGCGATTGAGGGTCGCCGAAGCCGTCGCCATCCCGGTCAAGGTAGTAGGTCGCGGAGGGTGTTCCCTCGTCGATCTGGCCATTGCAATTGTTGTCGATGTTGTCCGGAACTTCCAAGGATGCCGGATTCACGCTGACGTCGGTATCGTCACAGTCGGAGTTGTCGGTCACGTATCCGGCAGGCTGGGATGATGCCTGAAGGGGCGTCTGTGGATCGCCGAAGCCGTCGCCGTCCTGGTCCCAGTAGTACGTCGTTAGCTGGACAGGGACGGGCGTAGCGGTTGGAGGAATGGGTGTCGGCGCCGGATTCACGGGTACAGGAGTAGTAGCAGAAACCTCGGCGGGCGGTGGGTAGGGAGTGTAAGTAGGATACAGGGTGTACGTCGGATAGGGTGTATAGGTGGGAGCCGGGGTGAGGACCGCAGCCACTTGAGCCACCTGTTCGCAGCCCACCAACCCAAATACCCCCAGCAGAGTAATCAGAAGGATCAGCTTGGGCATTGGCATTCCTATATAACCGTTTTTAAACCGGTTCTAACCATGACTCGTAAATGGGGCGGTCGCCGGTATCTCCGTCGAACCGCACCATGTATTGGGGCTCTAACAATTGGTCCGTCCCGTCCGGGTCTACCTCGGACAGTGGAGGGAAAAACGTGATCACGCCTTCCCTGCCGCAAAGACTGCTGGTTGCATCAGGGTTATTGGCAGGTACGCGCACTCGTTGGCCAACCGCGAAACTCGGCATCGTACAACCTCCTCCGCGCCGCCCCCGGCCCCGTCTGGCTATCGAGGCCAATCCTAGCGTGATTCCAAGGCCTTTTCAATCCGCAAAGCCCAGGGCTTTAGTTCACAGATGCACTACCGATTTAGCTTCGCGATCGCGCTATAGGTCCGTCTCTGTGGTTTCCGTGGTGAATCAGTGCTCGGGCGGGAGTTCACGCTGGAGCACTGGACAGGCTGATAGACGATCTCAACGCGAAAAGGTTGGGGGTAGCAACCGAGCTAAGCCACTGGCTGCATTGCCCTTAGCCGACTGGCGATGTAGTCCTTCATCATGTCGATGGCCCGGTCCGTCTCAGGACCGGGAGTGGTAACCCAGCGATGTTCGGCGCGGGCGAAAACCTCGAACTCGATGTCGCCACCGGCGTTCCGGTAGCAATCGACGAAATGAGCCTGGGTTTCGGGCATCACATTGTCATCCAGAGAACCTTGCAAGACGAACATCGGCGGCAAGGAAATCAGCTCTCCCCGATCCAGGATTTCTTGCGGGTTGGCCTCGTGAATGCTGTCCCAAGGGCTGAAATAGGTCTCGTTATTGTGCATCATGTTGAGACGCTGCCTGCTCTTGGCGTTTTCATAGCGAGCGATGGTGTTGCTGATGGGCGAGCGAGCGATGACGTAGTTCAGGGTAGCGTCCAAGTCAGGGGCCTCTTCCAAGGGGAACTCGTTGTAGCGTGGGTCGTTGGGCCGCATGGCGATCAACTCGACTACGTGTCCGCCGCTGGAGCTACCTAAGACACCAAGGGTTGCGGGGTCGCCGTTCCACTCCCGGGCCTTGGATTTTAGCCAGCGGATGCCATAGTTGGTGTCGGCCACCGAGGCCGGGTAGGGGGCTTCACTGGCCAAGCGTAGGTCGATGGCCACCACCAGGACGCCGCTGGCCGCCAATTGTTGGTCCACCAGCGCATTGGCGGTGCGGTCTTGGTCGTTCCAAGCGCCGCCATGCACATCCAAAAGGACTGGGAAGGGGCCGGTGCCCTGGGGTTGGTAGATACGAGCCATCAACGTACGGACCGGGTCTCGCCGGTACTCCACGTCCCAACTCTTTACTTCGTACTGTGCCGAAGGGTTGTAGACTACTGCCATGGTTCCTTCTCCTATATTTTTGCTTTAACCCGGTATTTCCCAAATCATGCTGATTTCCCTGGACGTCGGCCCCTCTGGGATGCCTCGAACTAAACCTTGCCACCGGTATAGTATCAATTTGACTCTTCCGGATGCTACTCTGGCGGCTCTAATCCATCACCATGCCACCGTCTACTGCTCACGGGTAGATCCTCGCTCACACTCGATCCCTCCGTCTGTTTAACTTGCCATCCACTATGATGCTTGCTGCCGAACGAAACGCATAAATTGATTACCCAGAACCCAGGGCCTTCTCGATGCGGTTCGCCCAGGGCTTGAGGATGGCGTAGAGAGCGTCGTTGATGGGGGTGGGCACGCCGGCTTCCCGGCCCATGCGGACCAAAGTACCTGTGATGCCCTCCAGCTCCACCTGACGGCCGTCGGTGAAGTCTTTGGCCAACGAGGCCCGGCCCTGGCCGGGGAAGTTGTCCAGGGCGTTCATGGCCCACGCCAGGGAGTCTTCCATGATGGGTGCTCCCCGGGCCCGGCCCACCGCCAGGGCCTCCTCGATAGCTCCTTGAATCAAGGCGCGGGTCTCCGGGACGTTGCGTATCTCCTCGTAGACCGAGTCGGCGATTGCGGCGTTGACTGCGGCGGACCCGGCGATGTAGGCGAATTTTTGCCAAAGCATGCCGGGCATGTTCTCTTGCAACTCCACCCGCCAAGCCGCCTCTTTGAAGGCTTCAAACAACTGCTGCCCGCGGTTGGTGATTCCGGGCTGCAACTCGCCAAAGTTGGCGGTGCCGGGGCCGCCCTGGGTAACCACTCCCGGCGCGGCAATCCTGCCCTCCATGTAAGCGGAGCCGATCATCACCCGGGAAGGGCCGAAGGCTTCGGCCAGCTGGTCACCGTTGTCGATCCCGTTTTGCAGGGTCAGGACCACCGAATCGGGTCCCATCAAAGGGCGCGCGGCCTGGATGGCCTGGGGGTTGTGGTACATCTTGACGTTGAACAGCACCAGGTCGTGGAACCCGGCCCCGCTGGTGTCTTCCACCGCCGCACCCGACACCGTAAATGTACCGTCGTTGGCGCTCTCAACCCGCAGGCCACGCTCTTGGATGGCGGCCAAATGGGACCCGCGAGCGACAAAGGTCACATCGTGCCCGGCCCGGGCCAGCAGCCCGCCGAAGTAGCCGCCGACTCCTCCTGCGCCCATCACTGCGACTTTCATAGGATTGGCCCCCTCCCAGGATTTTTTGCCACAGAGACACGGAGACACAGAGAGTCTAATTTAAGAACTCCGTGCCTCCGTGTCTCTGTGGCCGTTTGGATACGATAGGTTAGCCGTACTGCTCTCTCAGGTCCCGCTTCAGCACTTTGCCCATAACGTTGCGGGGCAACTCATCAACGAAGACCACCGACCGGGGACGCTTGTAGCTCGCCAGCTTCTGCTGGCAATACTGGATCAAATCCTCTTCGCCGACGCTATCCTCCCGGCGGACCACCACGGCGCGGACCTCCTCTCCCCATTCCACGTCGGGCACGCCGATTACCGCGGCGTCTTCCACCTGGGGGTGGGCCATCAGCACCTGCTCCACTTCCTCGGGGGAGACCATCTCGCCGCCCCGTTTGATAAAGTCCTTGGCCCGGCCGGATAGGTAGATGTAGCTATCCTCGTCCTGATAACCCAGGTCGCCGGTATATATCCAGCCGGAGCGGATTGCCTCCCGGGTTGCCGCCTCCTGCTGCCAGTATCCCCGCATCATCCGCGTACCCCGGGCGACTATCTCGCCAACTTCGCCCGCCTTTACCGGGTTGCCGTCCTCGTCGACTATCCGGACCTCCACGTCCTCCAGGGGCTTTCCAATAGAGGTCAGCCGGCGCAGCTTGGTTTCTATCTCCTCGGGGCTGCCTTCCAGCACGTGGTCCTCGGGAGGAAGCATGGTTATGGTGGAAGCCGTCTCGGTCTGCCCGAAGGCGTTGATGAAGCGAGCACCGGGGAACCGGCGAATCGCCTCCCGGATTACCTCCATGGGCATGGGCGCCGCGCCGTAGGTCATGACCTCCAGGGATGAGAGGTCGAACTCCTCGAATCGGGGGTGGTCCATGACATGCTTGAGCATGGTGGGGACCAGCATGGCCCGGCTGACGCGGTATCGCTGGACCAAGGTCATCCATTCCAAAGGCTCGAACTGGCGCATGACCACCAACGTGCGGCCCCCGTAGACGGCAGCCAGGGCCGCTTGCAGGCCCGCGATATGGTACAGGGGGACGGTGAGCAGGTTGGTTTCCTCGATGTCAGGATCGGCCGGATTCACCGTGGCCAGCAGATAGCTGGAGAAGCCGTCGTGGGTCAGCATCACTCCTTTGGGTACTCCGGTGGTGCCAGCGGTGAACATAATCACGGTGGTGTCGTCGTCCCCGGCCTCGGCGAAGTGGAGCTGGTCGGGGATGGCGTCGGCGATTAGGTCCTGGTAGGTCATTGCCGATGGAGGCGCCTCGCCGTCCAAGACCACTACCTGCTCGGTGGAGATACCGCTGCCGCCATTGTCCAGTAGGGGCAGGTACCGCTCCCCGATCAAAAGCAGACTGGGCTGGGCGACCTTAAGCATTTGCTCCAGCTCTTCGGACTTGGCACGGAAGTTGATGGGCACGTAGATGGCGTCCAGTTGGGCGATGGCGAAGTAGGCTTCGATGACCTCCGGACAGTTAACCTGCATGACCGCCACCCGGTCACCGGCGCCGACCCCCCGATCGGCCATCCCGTTGGCCAACCGGTTTACCCTCTCCTGAACGTCGGCAAAGGTAATCTCCTCGCCGTCAAAGTGCATGGCAACGCGGTCGGGCACTATGGCGCTGGCGATCATCAAAAAGTCGGTGGTGTTCATGCGTTTACTCCTGTCCGGCTATTGCTCGACGGTGACTAGGCCAACACCTGGATTGCCAGACGGGTCTCCAGCTCCAGGGCTTCCTCCAACGGTAGGTCCGCCCCCCTGGCCAGGGCGGTTTTCACGGCCGGCACAAGGCCGGTGACCGCCGATGCCAGGCGGTGAGCCACTTCCCATGCCTGGGCTAGCATGTCTTCCTCGGGCACGACGCGGGTGATCAAGCCGGTCTTCAGGGCCACTCCGGAGTCGAAACGCTGTCCGGTCAACAGCATCTCCATTGAAGGGCCCAGCCCGGCGTTCCTGGGCAGGGTCTGGGTGCCTCCCGCCGCCGGTATCATTCCCAACTGTACCTCGGGCAGGGCGAATACTGTTCCCTGAGCGGCCAGACGCAGGTCCCCGAACAGCGCGATCTCAACCCCAGAGCCGATGCAGTAACCGTGCACCGCGACAACCACGGGGACCGTCAACCCTAGGAATTGCCCCCAGACGTCCCGCTCCCAACGCACCTGCCGGGCCACCACCAGAGAAGGGGCGGTCCCGAACTCGGTCAGGTCGGCTCCGGCGCAAAAGGCCCGGCCTTCGCCCGTGACCAGCAATGCCCGGACGTCCGGGTCGTCGGCCACGGCGGCCAGGGCTTGGGAGAAATCGTCCCGCATCTGAATGTTGTAGGCATTCAGCACCTCGGGGCGGTTTAGGGAGATGCGGGCTACCGCTCCCACCTTTTCAAACAGTAAGGTTTCGAACCCTTTCATGGCAATCTAGCTGTTGGGAGAAGCCCTGCGGTAGAGCTCATCCAACTCAAGTTCCGTGTATCGCAGGCCGATGTTCTCCAGGTTGTGCGCGTCGCTAACCTCGACCAGCATGAGGTCGTTGGCCTGGGCTATCTCGGCCACTTGGGGTTTGCGAATATGCCAGTTGTGGATGTAGTTGTCTATCTCGATGGCGTGAACGTTGTCTTCTATGATGATGTTGGGAGAGTAGTAACCTGGGTGGCAGTAAATTCGGAAGGTGCCTCCTTGGGGCAGGAATAGCTCGCTGATCTGATATTCATCGAAAGGACTTTGAGGCGGGCGCACCTCTATCTCCCATCCTGGGATGATGATTACTTCGCCGGGGAAGTGCTGCTCCACCAACTCTCTAAACTCGAAGGACCATTCCTTGTTGTGATGGTCGGTGATTGCGATACCGTCTATGCCGCGAGACTTGATCTGGGCCACCACTTTCTCCGCTATTTCCAAAGACGGAGGTTGGAAATTGAAGGCCTCCCATACGTGGGTGTGCAGGTCCAGCTTAACTTTCACTCGGTGAATACCCCTTTCTGAGTTAGCTAGCAGCCGCCGGCTCCGAGCCGTTGTTAGGCCGAGGATGTGACATTTCAGGGTCTAACACTGGCTCTCCACAGGCGTTACGGCCGGTCGAAGACCGCTTGCACCATGACTATGCGTCCCTCGTCGCGATTGCGCTGTTGGGCGTGAGTGATCGCGGTAAGTTCGTCGCCCATCAGGAGTTGCGGGAGAATAGGCGCCGGGCTTGCAGCGCCTGGCCTCGCAACATCCGCCGTCACGTCATCCCAAGCACGCGTGCGGAAGCCCGCGGGCTCGATCAGCGCGCGCATCTCCACAGGCGTACGCAAGAAGCTCGTTGCCGCGTCGCGCGCCCACATCAGCGGGAAGATGGGTGGTTGCACCGGCCCAGCCATCGGCTCCTGGAGCGCCAGCAGTCCGCCGGGCCGTAGCACGCGGTAAAAACCTGCATAAAGGAGCTCCTTGGCGGCGATGTTCATGCCGCTATTCTGTGTCCACACCGCGTCAAACTCACCGTCATCGAACGGCAACTCCAACGCATTGCCAACTTTATGCGTCACGCGGTCGCCTAGCCCCAGCCGGGCGGTGAGCTCGTCGGCTGCACGCACGTAGGACTCGGTCAGATCGACCACGGTCACGTGACAGCCGAACTCGACTGTCAGGGTGCGCGCTGGTCCGCCCAGGCCGCCGCCCACGTCCAACACCCGCAGTCCCGGCGTCAATCTGGCGAGGCGCGCAAGCCGCACGGTCGCCTCCTTGCCGCCGGGGTGAAACTGATCCATGGGCGCCAGGTCGTCGATGGTCAGCGTATCGAGGTTCTTGCCTGATGCGGCAAGGGCATCGAGTATCGTCTGCCCCAGGCCGTCGCGGCCCCAGTAGTCGTCGGTCGTCTCGACGTTGCTCGCGTCACCCATTGACACCTCCGTTCTCAAACCAAGGATCATAAATAGTAAGACCAACGGCCCCTGTCACCGGCCGGTGTAGCGAGGCGTGCGTTTCTCCAAAAATGACTGTATGCCCTCCGCTCGGTCGGCGGTGCTTTGTAGAATGACGTTTAGGTCTGCTTCCAGCCGCAACCCCTCGGTCAGGGGTAGGTCCGTTCCCTTGATCACCGCTTCCTTGGCGTACCGGGCGGCGATGGGACCACCGGCGAGGATATCCTCCGCCAAAGCCCTCGTCTCGGCCTCCAGCCGGTCCGGCTCCACCACCCGATTGACCAACCCCAAGTCCAAGGCCTGCGCCGCATCTATGATCCTGGAGGTGAGGATCATGTCCCGCGCCCACGAGAGGCCGATCAGCCGGGGCAGACGCTGGGTGCCGCCGTCCCACGGAAATCCGCCCCTGGCCAGGTCGGTCAGCCCGAATCGGGCATTGCTCACGGCGATGCGCAGGTCGCCGGCCAAGGCCAGTTCCAGGCCGTGGTCGAGGGCATCACCGTTGATGGCCACGATCACCGGGACCGATACAAGAGCGATAGACGACGCAACTTGAAGCTGACTCAGCCACTCCAGGCGCTCGGGCCCCGAACTCCCCGCCAACGCCGCCGGTGCCGGTTCCCGGCCTGCGGAGAACGCGCTGCCGGAAGCCGTCAGAATCACCAAATCCGTCGACTGGTCCTCCTGTATCGCCTGGAATACCTCCCGCAACTCTGCGGCCAGGCGGAGGTCCACGCGGTTGGCGCCATCTCCGGAATCCAAGGTCACTGTCGCCACCCGGCGGTCTTGGAGGAAGCGTAGCAAACGGTACGGAATGACCCTCTCCCTCAGGGTAAAAATGGGGCGTCTAAAGATGGGGTGCAAAGCAGGTAACCGGTAAGGTAGGTAAATAGTAGGACTACCAGCCGTCACTTGACAAGGGTTTCCGCCTCTATTACCATAATGGCGCACTCCCAGGCACGAGAGTGTATGTGTCTGCATGTAAATAAATCCCCGATAATTCAGGATCAGAAAAGGAGGCAGAGGTGGCAAATTTTGTTCCGCTGGGCGAGAGGGTAGTAATTCTGCCCATCGAGCAAGAATCGACGACAAAAGGTGGGATTTTCCTACCGGACACCGCCAAGGAAAAACCGCAGGAAGGCGAGGTAGTGGCCGTAGGACCGGGCCGGACCGCCGATGACGGCTCGAGGATACCCATGGAGCTGTCCAAGGGCGATAAGGTAATCTACTCCAAATTCGCCGGAACCGAGTATAAAGATGGCGATGACGAGTACCTGATTCTTCGCGAGAGCGATATCCTCGCCAAAATAGGTTAAAACAACGGGCGGATTTTAAGTCCGCCGCCAATATGTAAGGAGGAGTGATAGGATGGCCGCAAAACAAATGGCCTACGCGGAAGAGGCCCGCAAGTTGCTCCGGGCCGGCATCGATACTTTAGCCGACTCCGTCAAAATTACCCTGGGGCCCAAGGGAAGGAACGTGGTCTTGGACAAGTCCTTTGGCCCACCCCAGATATGCAGCGACGGCGTCACGATCGCCAAAGAGATAGAGCTGCCGGAAAAATTTGAAAATATGGGCGCCCAGTTGCTGAAAGAAGCAGCTACCAAGACCAACGACGCTGCTGGTGACGGGACGACCACATCGGTGGTCTTAGCCCAGGCCATCATCAACGATGGGTTCAAAAACATCACGGCCGGCAGCAATCCCATGGCCATCAAGCGGGGTATCGACAAGGCCGTGGCTTCGGTTGTGATCGAGATCGAGAAGATGGCCCAGCCCGTGGAGACGCGGGAGCGAATTGGCCAGGTCGCCAGTCTCTCCGCCCACGAAGAGGCTATCGGCGAGACCATCGCCGAAGCCATGGAAAAAGTTGGCAAGGACGGAGTAATCACCGTCGAGGAGTCCAAGGGGTTGGCGGACGAGATCGAGTACGTGGAAGGTATGCAAATCGACCGCGGTTATATCTCGCCCTACTTCATCACCAACGCCGACCGCATGGAATCTGTGATTGAAGATGCGACCGTGGTGATCACGGACAAGAAGGTCTCCGCCGTTGCCGACATGCTTCCTGCCCTGGAGAAGCTGCTCCAGGTCGGCAAAAAGAACGTGGTAATCATCGGTGAGGACGTAGACGGTGAGGCGTTGGCCACTTTGGTGGTCAACAAGCTGCGGGGCACCCTGAACATCCTGGCCGTGAAGGCTCCCGGCTTCGGCGACCGCCGCAAGGCCATGCTGGAGGACATCGCCATCCTGACCGGTGGCACAGTCATCAGCGAGGAGACCGGGCGGAAGCTAGACAATGCCACCATCGAAGACTTCGGCCAAGCCCGCCGGATCTCCGCCACCAAGGACGAGACCATCATAGTGGAGGGCAAGGGCTCCGAGGACGCCATTCAGGCCCGCATCAACCAGATCAAAACACAGATTGAGGAGACCACCTCAGAGTTTGACCGGGAAAAGCTGCAAGAGCGAATGGCCAAGCTCTCCGGCGGAGTCGCGGTGATCAAAGTCGGCGCCGCCACGGAGGTCGAGCTCAAAGAGCGCAAGGCCCGCGTCGAGGACGCCCTGTCGGCAACCCGGTCCGCAGTGGAAGAGGGGATCGTTCCCGGCGGCGGAGTTGCCTTGGTCCGTGCCCAGAGGGTTCTAGAGGATCTCACGGACCTTCCCACCGACGAAAGGGTCGGTGTGGACATCGTCTCCCGGTCTCTGGAGCAGCCTCTCAAGCTGATCGTTGAGAACGCCGGTTTCGAGGGAGCGGTGGTGCTTAACGAGGTCAAGCAACACCCCGACGACTACGGTTACGATGCCGAGGTTGGCGAGTACGGTCCCATGCTGGACCGTGGCATAGTGGACCCGGCCAAGGTCACCCGGTCCGCACTGCAGAACGCCGCCAGCGTCGCTGGAATGGTGCTGACCACCGAGTCCCTGATCACCGAAATACCCCAGGAGAAGTCCGCCGCCCCGCCCATGCCACCCATGGACTACTAGGCGGCGAGCTTTAACCTCCCAACGCTGGATTCCGACCGCCCCGATGATTCGGGGCGGTCGCTTATTGTCAAGGTCCGTTGTTGCCAAATAATCAACAACCCTGAGGCAAATTTGGCCGATATTTTCACCAACGTTAAGGCCAACGGGAAGGCTAACGGCAAGGTTTATCCATCGCCCGAGTCGGCAATATACGACGTTACCGAAGGCGCCTCGGTGTTGATCGCGGGTTTTGGCGGCCAGGGCACTCCCGAGGGACTGATCCGGGCGTTGCAAGCCAAGGGCGTGGGCAACTTGACCTGTATCTGCCAGGGGGCCTGGCCCGGCCACCCGGAGATGGTGGATGTGGCCGCCCTGGTAGCCTCGGGACAGGTACGCAGGCTAGTCTCGCCCCTGGCGTTCTATCCAGGCGACGGCGGAGTTATAGAAGAGCGCTGGAAGTCCGGTGACCTGGAGATCGAGGCCGTGCCCCAGGGAGTGCTGGCCGAGCGTCTACGTGCCGGGGGAGCCGGTCTAGGCGGAGTCTTTCTGCCAGACAGTCTGGGCACCCGGTTCCAGCAAGGGAAACCGGCGCGGCGGTTCGGTGAGAAAGACCAGGAGAAAGACCATGTCTTTGAAATCGCGCTGCGGCCCGACTTCGCCCTGCTGAGAGCGTCGGCCTCGGATACTCTGGGGAACCTGATTTTTCAAGGGACCCAGCGTGGTTGGAACCCTGTCATGGCGATGGCCGGCCTGGTCAGCATCGCGGAGGTCGACCAGATACTCGAACCCGGAGGTATTGACTCCGAGCGGGTCATCACCCCGGGGATTTTCGTCAACCGGGTCGTGCAAGCAGTCTAGCCGACCCGCGCCTTCGGTGGCCGAAGTTCCCCGGCCTTACTCCAAAAATGCCCGATTCACAGACACTAAACAACCAGCAAATGGCCCGGCGTGTAGCCAGGGAGTTCAGCTCGGGAGAGGTGGTGGCCCTGGGTTCGGGCCTGCCTTGTTTGATCCCGGAGGCTATACCGGCCGGCCAGGGAGTCCTTTTCCTCTCCGAGTCTGGAGCATTAGGGTACACCGCTGGTCCGAATGGTCAGCCTAGGGACGGGGGACAGAACCTGTTGGACGCCGGCGGCCAAGGTGTCGCGGTGCTGCCCGGCGGGACCATTGTCAGCGCCGTCGACTATTGGGCCATGGTGCGAGGCGGACACGTTAACACCGCAGTAATTCAGCCGGCCCAGGTTAGCTCCACCGGAGATTTCAGCCACTGGACTACGGCCGCAACGCCGGGGCTGTTCTCCGCCGCCGGTGCAGTGGGTCTGGGGGTTGGCCCGGGCCGGGTAATCGCCATGATGCCGCACTCCGGCCCCGGCGGCGCACCGACTCTGGTAGACCAATGCGCCTTCCCGGTGGACGGCGCCGGCTGTGTAACTCTGATAATCACCGATGTGGCGGTTTTTATCGTCGATGGGCACGGCCTGACCCTATTGGAGCTTGCTCCTGGCTGGAATGCCGACGACGTGGAGGCTATTACCGGGGCTCCCTTCACGCGGGCGGGGGAACTGCGCCTCATGTCCTTTGACCTTCAGGACTTGGCAGCGCCCAACAAGGTTTTCGACAGCGGATTGGCAGCGATTTGGGATTTGCCCGACGGTGCAACGGTCATGATCGACGGTTTTGCCGGTCCGGGCGGCATGCCCCAGTATTTGATGGTGTCTTTGCGAGATCATGGGGCCAAGGACCTAACCATGATCAGCAACACCGCTGGAGTCGCCCGGGTTATGGGCTTCGGCACACCAGAGGGAAGGCTGGCCATCGACCACAGTATCCTGGTGGATAGCCACCAGATCAGGAAAGCCATCGCGTCCTACCCCGTGTCTCCCTCGGCCGTCCGGCCCTCTGCCTTCGAGCTGGCCTTGCAGAGGGGCGAAGTGGACTTGGAAGTGGTGCCCCAGGGAACTCTGGCCGAGCGCATCAGAGCCGGCGGCGCAGGGGTAGCTGCCTTCTTCACCCCCACCGGGGTCGGGACATTGCTCACTGAAGGCAAAGAGACCCAGGTGATCGGCGGCAAGGAGTACGTGTTGGAGCAGGCTTTGCGGGCGGACTTCTGCTTGATCCGGGGCCACAAGGCCGACACGTTGGGCAACGTGGTTTACAAGGGCACCTCTCGCAACTTCAACGCGGTGATGGCCCCGGCGGCGGCCACCACGGTGATTGAGGTCGATGAGATCGTCGAGGCTGGTGAACTGGACCCCGAGGAGATTGTGACCCCCGGGGTTTACATAAACAGGATCGTAAAACGGCCGGACGGCTTCTCTCCATACGAGTAACAGCCGCCGGTTGAGTCACCTCCGGACTGGAAAAGGGAATGAAATAGGCCGCAAAGGCACTGAGACACAAAGATTTAATACTCCGTGCCTCTGTGGCTCGGTGGCAAAGTCGGGGTGGCCGAAACAACGGTCCAAGGAAAAGGTGGCAGGTATGGCCGAGTTGGCAGATAAACCCCGTCTGGACAGGGAAGTTATAGCCATGCGGGTGGCCAAGGAGCTGCCCAACGGGGGGTACGTGAACCTGGGCATCGGTATCCCTACTTTGGTTTCCAGCTTCGTTCCCGAAGGCAACATTGTCTTCTATCACAGCGAGAGCGGCGTTTTGAACTGCGGGCCCTTGGCCGAGGAAGGGGAGGAGGATATCGACCTGATTAACGCCGGCGGCCAGTTTTTACAAAGTGTGCCGGGGATGGCCTTCTTCAACTCAGCCGACGCTTTTGCCATGATCCGAGGCGGCCATGTGGACGTTACAGTACTTGGCGGTCATCAAGTCTCGGCCAAGGGAGACCTGGCTAATTGGATGCTCCCCCAACGGGGTGTGGGCAACGTGGGGGGCGCCATGGACCTGTGCGCCGGGGCCAAAGAAGTTATCGTTGCCATGGAACATACCGACCGGCAAAACCGCCCGAAGATCGTGGAAGAGTGCACCTTTCCTTTGACCGGGAAGGCGTGCGTTTCCATGATCGTTACCGACTTGGCGGTAATCCAGTGCACGGCCGAGGGACTGGTGCTAATGGAAATTGCCCCCGGTTGGACCGCCGAAGAGGTGCAGGAGCTGACCG
>JADFFS010000139.1 GCA_022568195.1 Chloroflexota bacterium
TTGTCCGAAGTCACCAGAGACCAGCTCAATGCCGAAGACCAGCAGTATTTCGACCAGATCGTCGGCAGCCGGGGAAGCATACGGGGCCCCTATGGGGTGCTACTGCACAGTCCCAAGCTGGCGGCCAGGGTGGCCCATACCGGGACCTACGTGCGTTTCGATTGCGACATACCCAACGGCCTGAAAGAAGTGGTGATTATCACCACCGCCCGGGAGATCGAGTCCCAGTACGAGTTCGCCGCCCACGCTAAATTGGCCCGTGAGTCCGACGTTTCCGACGATACCATCAGCGCCATCGCCCAGGGTACAGCCCCCGATGGCCTCTCCGGCGACGAAGCGATCTTGGTTCGGTACACCAAAGAGCTGCTGCAAAACCACAAAATCAGCGATGCCACCTTCAACGCTGTCCAGGACCGGTTCGGCGTCCAAGGGACCGTGGACATCACCGGACTCATCGGCCACTACCTGCTGGTCGGCCAGATTCTGGCAGCCTTCGACGTAGAGCTGGCACCCGGAGTTAAGCCAGAGCTGCCATTATAGCTCGGGCTAGCCCAACAAGGAGAATATATTGGCCGCCGCTGAAGCTATCATTTACGCCCTGGGACGCAATTGGGAGATGGTGGATGCTGCCATGGACGGCCTGGACGAGGCTACCCTAGCCCGGCAACCGGCCGACCAGTGCAACTCCATCTCCTGGATCCTGTGGCACCAGAACCGGGTGGTGGACACCTTCATTCACACCCGGCTTCGTTCCCTCGACCAACTGTGGACTCGAGACGGTTGGCATCAGAAGTTTGGCATGCCCGCCGACCCCGAGGACCGGGGAGTGGGCTGGACTGCCGAGCAAGTGGCTGGCTGGACGGCTCCCGGCCGGGACATCCAGTTGGGGTATTATGAGGCCGTCAAAGCCGCCGCGAAAGAGTACCTGGAGTCGCTAAGCCAGGCCGACCTTGAGGTCCAGATGGTGATTCCACCGGTGCCTGAGCCCCGCTCGGTAGCGATGGCCTTGGGTCAGATGACCTGGGACAACATCGCACATGGTGGGCAGATCGCCTATCTGCGAGGCTTATTTCTGGGTATGGGATGGCATCGCTAACCCCGGCGGGAACGGTGCCGGTCGCTGCTATCTAGCAGCAGGGTGACGGGGCCGTCGTTTTGTAGCCGAACCTGCATGTGCTCCTGGAATTGGCCGGTGTCTACCTTGAGGCCCGTTTGCCGGAACAGCTCCACCGCGTGATCGTAGAGCCGTTCGGCTTGCTCCGGCGGCGCGGCGCGGTTGAAGTCCGGACGCCGCCCTTTGCGCGTATCGGCGTACAAAGTAAACTGGCTGACAACAAGAAGCTCCGCCTTTATGTCCAAGGCGGAGCGGTTAAAGCGGTTCTGTTCGTCGGAGAATATTCTTAGATTGACGGTCTTGTCTACCAGGTACCGGGCGTCGGCTTCGTCGTCGTCGGTGGTTACCCCCAGGAAGACCAACAGGCCGGTCCCGCTGCTCCCTACCTCTTGGCCGCCCACGGTTACCGAGGCTTCCAACACTCTCTGGAGCAGGACCCGCACGGCGCTAAACCTCCCCCATGGCTTCCCGGAACCAGAGGCGGTTAACCGGAGATGTACCGGCCTCTAGGCGGTGCTGTCGCTGGTGGACTTTCCGGGTGATTCGCTCTTCGAGTCCGAGGCGCCGGAAGCGGCTTTGTCGGATGTGGTTTTACTGTCCTTGCTTTCCGAAGAAGCCCCGGTAGAAGTCTCCTTGGTGGTCTTGCTGTCAGAGCTTTCCTTGCCGCCGTTGTCGGCCGGTGGTTTGGGCCGCCCGTAGTCGGTGGTGTAAAATCCGGAGCCTTTGTAAATCACCGGAACGGCGTGGAATAGCCGGCGTCCTGCCGAGGAGCACTGCGGGCAGGTAGCGGTCCCGGCTTCGCTAAATGACTGAACTAATTCAAACTCATGTGCGCACTCGACACAGCGATAATCGTAACGCGGCACTGTCGCCTCCTTTGGCGGAAAGTCGCTCTGGCGGAGTCGAAAGCCATCCACCAAAGGTCAACTCACCTAATGTACCAGCCCCCTATGGGGCTGTCAATGCGAAAAGAGCCGTGGGGCCTCCGTAATCCACGCGCCCAGAGTTTCGCTTACCTGGGTCACAGGCACATGGTATTCTGGTGTGCGGCGGTGAATCGGTTTGGCCTGAGGGTCAATCTTTACCTCGGGATTGCCCTCAGGCTTGACCTTGGGATGCAAACTAGCGCCGGTCTGTAGTACCCGCCCAAACTAGACGTTAGGCCGATGCGAGGAGACGACATGGTGGAAATCTATGTGTTGGGTGGAGGTACTCCCACCCCCACCCCTGCCCGGTTTGGCAGCGCCCACGTTCTCAAAGTGGGCGACGAATACCTGATGTTCGACTGCGGACCGGCGGCAACTCACAAACTGGTCAAGGCCGGCCTGTTTCCCACCCAGATAGACCACCTCTTTTTTACGCACCACCACTTCGACCACGACATAGACTACCCCTGTTTCCTGCTGTGCCGTTGGGACCAGAGCATCGGCCAAGAGAACCAGTTGCGGGTTTACGGTCCCGACCTCACGGAGAAAATAACCCAGGGGATAATCGGCGACGACGGGATTTTTTCCCACGACTGGAAAGCCCGGGTAAACCACCCGCTGAGCCAGCAGGTATTCGTCAATCGGGGTGGGACCCTGCCCCGTCCGGCGCCCTCGGTGTTCGCCAAAGACATTGAGCCGGGCCCAGTGCAAACCGGCGATGGCTGGCAAGTAACCTCGGCCCGGGCAGAGCACGTCCAACCTTGGCTGGACTCCCTGGCCTACCGGGTCGACACTTCCCAGGGAAGCGTGGTCTTCACCGGCGATACCCAGCCTTGCCAGACGGTTACCGACCTGGCCAGGGGCGCCGACATGATGCTGTGTATGTGCTGGGATGATCAGGAAGTTATGGACCAAAACGGCGAGGCCGGTGGCCAGTGCGGCACCATCGGAGCGGCTCGCATGGCCCAAGAAGCGGGTGTCGCCAAGCTGGTGCTGGTCCACATCGGGTCCCATCTGTCCAGCCACGGGCCCATGGAGAAAGGGATAGGAGACATCCGCCGGGAATTCGGCGGGGAGATCATCTTTTCCGAGGAGTTGATGCGCATCGAGCTTTAGCCGGAGCCGAGTTGGTACTCTGCTCCGAACATCAGGCAAGAAATTCCTACAGGGGGCGGCGGTTATGGAATTCGAGACCCTGGCCGTGCACGCGGGGCACCAGGTCGACCCAGCCACAGGCGACGTTACGCCACCGATTCATTTGTCCACCACCTTCGAGCGGTCGGAGGACGGGACCTACCCTCGGGGTTACATCTACTCCCGTAGCGGAAACCCCAACCGAAGCTCCCTAGAGCAGTGCCTGGCCGCGTTAGAGGACGGCCGGGCCGCCGCCGCTTTCTCATCCGGGTCCGCCGCCAGCATGGCTGTGTTCCAGGTTCTCTCACCCGGCGACCACGTTTTGGCGCCCAGCGACGTATACCACGGTACAGCCAGGATGCTGAAGGAAATCTTCGCCCCCTGGGGGCTGGAAACCACCTTCCTGGATATGACGGACCCGGCAGAGGTCGAGGGAGCGATCCGCCCCAACACCAGGTTGGTTTGGGTGGAGACTCCGTCTAACCCGTTGCTGAAGATCACCGACATCAGCGCTGTATCAGCCATTGCCCATTCGGCGGGCGCGGTGTGTGTCTGCGACAATACTTGGGCCACCCCTGCCCTGCAGCGGCCGATTCAGCAGGGCGCCGACCTGGTGGTTCACGCCACCACCAAATACCTGGGAGGGCACAGCGACGTAACGGGAGGCGCCGTTGTTGCCAGGGCCAACGATGAGTTCTTCCAGCGCGTCGCACAGGTTCAACAAACCGGTGGCGCCGTGCCCTCGCCCTTCGACTGCTGGCTGGTCCTGCGGGGGATACGCACCCTGCCGTGGCGGATGCGGGCGCACTCGGAAAACGCGGCCAAAGTCGCCGCCTTTTTGAGCAGCCACCCTTCCGTCGAGGTTGTGCACTACCCCGGGTTGGAAGATCACACCGGCCATCAGATAGCCAGCAAGCAAATGAGCCTATTCGGTGGCATGGTGTCGTTCCAGGTAAAGGGGAGCCGTGGGGATGCCATGGCAGTGGCGGCCAAGGTGAAGCTTTTTACGCGAGCCACCAGTTTAGGCGGTACGGAAAGCCTGATTGAACACCGGGCCTCCATAGAAGGTCCCGGGTCTCAAACGCCGGATAACCTGTTGCGGATGTCCATAGGCCTGGAAAACGCCGAAGATTTAATCCAGGATTTGGCGCAGGCCTTGGAGTAAAGGGGGTATTGGGGACGCCAACTTAGAATCAAGACGAGAATCGAATCAGGCTCACGCGGCCACACGAAAGGGCCATGTCGACGGTGGGTTGTCGCCACACGGCCGGCGCGGGGAGTCGTTGAGGGGAGCGAGGATACCAGGACTAGCCAGTTTGATCGGCTAGCGGCGGTGCTGACGGCGCCGGCGGCGGGCAGCACGCTGGGCGGCGAGCCGCTCTTTCTGAGCCTTGGAGCGGAAGAACCGGCGGTCTTTCAGCTCCCGCAGGATGCCCGAGTGCTGGACCGAGGAACGAAACCGGTTGACCAAGCTTTCTGGGTTTTCGCCCTCACGAGGGGTCACATAAGCCATTCGATTCTCCTTGCGAATCGATTCTACTGAGGCTAATTTACCACACGGGCCGCAGGCAGGCAACAAAGAGCACCCCCTGTTCCTACGGGTTCACCGGAAGGAGACAGATTTGGCGCGGGCCGGCGCCGGGTCCATACCTGCGATTCTGCTGGGTTTAAGTCTTCGGCTCAGGTACCAGCACCCAGGCATTGGATCCTCCGGGAACCTATCGTGGTGGGGCGGTATTTATCATAATGTTGTATCACCAGGGTGTCTCAACCATCGACGCAGCGGTATACTAGTACTCAGTCAACAACGCCCCTATAGGATGTCATTCTCACGGAGCGCAGCGA
Organism: Chloroflexota bacterium; assembly: GCA_022568195.1. GTDB lineage: Bacteria > Chloroflexota > Dehalococcoidia > Lucifugimonadales > UBA3495 > JADFFS01. The sequence continues at coordinate 5,020 of JADFFS010000139.1, forward strand.
CCGAAGAATCTCCTCGCGGGGGTGAGACCCTTCGCTTGGCTCAGGGTGACACGACTATGTTTAGGTAGACTGAGTACTAATCAGCTACTACCCCGGAAACGGTTTTGCCCGGAGCATGGTTTTCACCTGCCCAGGGGTTCCTGTTAAACTTGTCTCCACGATTTACTCCGTTTATCCCGGCGGCTTCACCGCTTCCACCGCCGGACGAGGATGTCATGACCCAACCAGCCAGCGAGCCCCATGCCGAGCCCACCGGCCAGGACCAGTGGCCCATTATCAGGGCCCAGCCCCGCAGCTTTTTCAAAGCGCCCTTGTGCACCGACCTGGACCAACTCAACGCCGACGTGGCCTTGATAGGCGTCCCTTTCGACCAAGGCACTTTTGGCCGCCCGGGCGCTCGTTATGGTCCCGACGCCGTACGGGACGCGCCCCGGGCTTACTCCTACCTCGACCCCTACGGACGGCAGACGGAAGCGGAGGGGTTTTTTGACGTCGACGTGGAAGACGAGCTACTGCGCGGCGTCACCATGGCCGACTGCGGCAACATAACCATCGTCCCCGCCGAGGTAGTCCAGAACTTCGAGAAATTGACCTCGGTAGTGGAGAAGGTGGTGGAACGCGGCGCCTTCCCCGTGGTGGTGGGCGGCGACCACGCCATAACCTTTCCGGTGGTCCGGGGTCTGAGCAAGTTCGCTCCGCTTAACATCGTGCACTTCGACGCCCACCTGGACTACACCCACGACGTGCAGGGTGTGCTGCTCACCCACGGCAGCCCCATACGCCGCTGCCGGGAGCTGCCCTTCGTCGGGCACATCACCTCGGCGGGAATCAGGGCAGCCCGCAGAAAGCCCTACGAAGAAGCCATCCGAGACGGCAGCCTTATCATCAGCACAGGCCGGTTCCGGGAGCTGGGACCCCAGGGCGTGGTCGACCTGATACCCAGGGGTGAGAATCTGTATATCACTTTGGACATCGACGTAATGGACCCCAGCCAGGCCCCCGGCACCGGAACGCCCGAAGCTGGCGGCTTGTTCTATCACGAGATGCGGGACTGCCTGGTCACTTTGGTGAAAAACGCCAACCTGGTGGCTTTCGACCTTGTGGAAGTGGCTCCCCCCTATGACTCTTCGGAGGTAACCATTCAAATGGCGGCCCGGTTCATCGTGGACATCCTGGCCGCCAAATTCCCTTCCCGGTGAGGGGTCAGATCATGATGTTCATCTGACCCAGGATTCTCTCCCCCAAGGCCCGGTCACCGTCAATCGCCACTTTGCCCGACCCCATCGCCTCATCTGGGCTCCACCGGCCACAGGTGAGGCAGGCAAAGGTCTCCACGTCCATGCCAAGGCGCACCGCCGGCGAATCCGGCGGCGATTCCAGGTACTTGGCGCGAGTCCCGTCCATTGCCACGGCCAGAACCCGGCCGGCGGCGCCGGTGACATCGAACACGACCTCGGTTCCATCGGCAGGTTGGACTTTTCTACCAATCACGTAGGGCATCGCCATCGCCATCCGCCCCATGGCATGCTCGGCCACCGGCCCTTCCAGGTGGCCGGGTCGGTTCACGGCGCGGCGCATGTCCTGCTCGTGTACCCAGGCGTCGAAAATGCGTATCGCCAGAAGGTCCCGTACTGTGCCCGGCCCGATTGGCGTCTGGGTTTCCGCCTCAAAATCGCCGGGGCCCATGGCCCGCAGAACCTCCAGGCGTAGTCCGGTAACCTCACGGAACTCCTCCAGCACCCGGGGGCCTGGCCAGGAACGCCGCCAGTCAACCAGGACCTCGTTTCGCGCTCCGGCCTCGTTTTTCGTGTGGCTCAACTCTTTTGGCGTGTGGTCCGGGGCGGGACGGCCCAGCAGTCGCGTCTCGCTGCCCACCAAGTGGGAGAGCTGGTCCTGTACGGACCACCCTGGGCAGTCGGTGGTTGTCGCCCAATCCTGGTCTGACAGGCTGCTGCACAGGTTTTCGATGGAGCGCCAGACGGCCTCCATCTTGTCCACAATTTCCTCGTCACTCATGGTCCGCTTTCCTGGGTCTTCGTTATCTACGAAGCGATTACCGGAGGTATTGGGCTACGGCCAAGGGGCTGAGCCCCTTGGAACCCCGGAGCATATAAAAGGGCTCTGCCCATCACATTAAATAAGACCCCGCGCGCTTTAGTGCGCTGCCTGGCCTTCTTCCTGCCGCCGGGTCTGCTCGCGCCTGGTAATCAGGCGGATGGCCTCGTCGGCGCCCATGCGCCCCACCGGACCCGAGGCGTAGATGGAACCCAACACCACGCCGCCCCGCCCCAGCAGGAACTCCGATGGCTGGATGTAGCCGCCCCGGTCCTCGGACCACCAGGCCCCGAACGCCTCGGACTCCTCCTTGCTGACACCGTATGCCACCGGGAAGCTCAGCCCTTTGTCCACCATCTCCTTGGCATGTTCCAGGTCGTCCACGCTGGCGGCGATAATCGTGGCCTCCAGCCCTGCCAGCTCCCCCTTGGCGGCTTCCCACTCGGCTAACTGCCGGGCGCAGTAGGGTCACCAATGGCCACGGTAGAACAGCAGCGCGGTGTACCGGGACGGGGCTTCGTCCGGAAGCTTGATGGTGCCGCCGTCGACCAGCTTCAAAGTTATGGATGGAAATCTGTCCGCTTGTTGTAGCATTTTACCCATTTCTACTCCATGGGTTGTCAGAGTGTCCCCATGATACCTACACCGTATGTGGCTGACAAGCTGACGGCCATTCTGCGCACACCCTTGTTGACGGCCTAATGTCCCTGGGATAAGCTGCCATCGTACGATTACAGGCCAATCAGGCTGATACGGAGGTGCCACGTGCAGCAGCTAACCAGCAACGTATTCGTGGAGACTGAGGTCCGGGGTTGCAATTTTGGGTATGTCACTACCTCCGATGGTATCGTGATGATTGACAGCCCGCACAAGCCCAGCGTGGCCCAACGGGTTAAGGCCGAAATCGAAGGCAAGGGCCAGCTTCGCTACATCATCAACACCGAGCCTCACGGTGACCATTGGACGGGGAATTCCTTCTTCGACGTACCCGTTATCGCCCACGAGGGTGTGAGGACTCGCATGCTCAACACCGACCTGGATGAGCACGTGGCCCGGTTGGCGACATTCGGTCCGGAAGAGCCCAAACTCTTGGAAGGCTACCAGTTCAACTATCCGGTCATCACTTTCAAGAATGGCATGACCATGCACGTGGGCGACCACACATTCCAGATGATTCACATGCCGGGACACACCCCTTACCAGGCGGCGATCTTGATTAAAGAAGAGGGTGTGGTGTTTACCAGCGACAACATATTCCACGGGGTCCAGACCTGGTTGCATGAAGCTAACCCCGACCTGTGGCTGGTGGCGGTTGAGTCATTGCGGAAGCTGGACGAGGAAATCTTCGTGCCCGGCCACGGCGCAATTTGCGGCAAAGGGTACCTGGACGAGCAAGGCGCTTTCGTTTTGGAGTGGAAGGAGTACGTAAAAGGGGCCATCGATCAGGGAATGACCAGGGACGAAGCGGTGGCCAACCTGACCAAAATGACCGATCGGTACCCCATGGACGTGGAGCAGGACGGGATGGCGCCCATGGTAATGCGCATGAACGCCGGGAATCTGTACGACTACCTGACTGGGGCCTGATTCCCTTGCCGATGCCCGGATAACAAAACAGGGGCCCCGATGCAATCGGGGCCCCTGTTGCTTGAACGTCGTGGCTGTAGGGTCAGTTGGCAGCCACCGACTGCCTTCCCTTCTCCCGGTCGGCCTGGTATTCCTTGACCGCCGGAATCACCTCCTGGCTCAAAAGGTCGATGCAGCGCATGGCCACCTGGTGGGACATGGGCCCCTCACGCCCCCACAGCACCAGGTAAGCCGGGTCCACGACATCGATGATGCGCTTCAGTTTTTCGATCACCGTGTCCGGGTTGCCGGTGACGATCTGGTGGGTGGCGTGGGCCTCCTCGTAGTCCAGACTGGGACCGCCCGGGGTTACGTTGTCCGGCGTTATGTTCCTGGTGGCATCCCGGCGGGTTTGCCGGCCG
>JADFFS010000140.1 GCA_022568195.1 Chloroflexota bacterium
AGCTTCTTCCACTGGGTGATGCCGCCAACCCGCAGCAGGTCGATCATCACAATGTCGATTGACCGGTGTTCCAGCATGTGGCGGAAGGGCCTGATGCCGTATTGGTACTCCCCGGCGCAGATCGGTGTGGTCAGGGCGTCGGCAACCCGGGCCAATCCCTGGTAATCGTCGTGGGCCACAACGTCTTCCAGCCAGAACAGGTTAAACTCCTCCACCCGCTTCCCAATGTCGATCGCTTGGTTGACGTTCCAAAGCTGGTTGATGTCGCACATCAGGTCGATGTCCGGCCCGATCCCCTCCCGCATCACCCGCATGCGCTCCACTTCCCGTGCCGGGGTCGACTCGGCGCCCATCTGGGTCTTCATCTGCTTGAAACCCATTTCCACCAGCCGGGGCCCGGCTTCGGCCAGGTACTCCAGGTTCATCGGTCGTATCAGTGCGCCGCTGGCGTAGGTTGGCGCCCGGTCCCGGTATCCGCCCAACAAGGAGCAGACCGTCTGTCCCAGGGCCTGGCCCTTTATGTCCCACAGGGCAATATCCACCGCAGACAGAGCCAGGGTGAAAATCCCGCCCGGCCCGGCCCCGCTGGCCGCCTGGCGCAGGCCACCCATGATGGACTCCACGGGCATCGGGTCTTGGCCTATCACCATCCCGCAAAGAGCGTCCACCGCCTCTTTCAGCGCCCGGGTCAAGGGACCGCCGAAGAAGGTCAGGCCGATTCCCTGAATGCCTTCGTCGGTGTCCAGCTCCAGGGTCACAAACTCCCTGGTCGCGTCGCCCACCGGGACGCCCACCACCAGTGGATTATCCGCCGGAGTGCTCAGTATGCGCGTGGTCGCACGGGTTACTTTCATGGCTCAGGTCCTTAGAGCATGTGTGACATGTCATTCTGAGTGAAGCGAAGAATCTGGGGCGGCGGGGAGTGACCCCTCCCAAGATGCTTCGTCGCTCCGCTCCTCAGCATGACATTGGAAATGTATCTGGCCTTCACACACACCCTCTCAGGTAATTAGGGTGTTTCAGGATTTTCTAAGTGCGGACGCCGAACTCCCTCATCAAATCCGGGATCGCGTCGGTGGTGCCCCGAGGCCGCGACGCCGCGCCACGGGTTGCCGCTCGTTCCTGGGGAGGGCGGATGTTGGGGATGGTCTTGATACAGACCAGCACCGGACCTTCCTGGTTCATGATCTCCGCAACCTGGGTAGTAAAGTCTTCCAGGTCGCTGAACTCGTAGGTGTGGGCGTATCCGGCGGAACGGGCCATTTCGGCGTAGTCCGTGACACCGGCGCCCGGTACGTCTTGGCCACCGGTGGTGGCGTAGACGCCGTTGTCCATGACGAAGTGGTACAGGTTCTTGGGGGCCTTGTTGCCGATGGTAACCAAAGTTGCCAGGTTCATAACCAGGCTGCCGTCGCCGTCGTAGCAAATGAACTTGGTGTCCGGCTGGGCCAGGCACATTCCCAGCGCGAAGGACGAGGCTTTACCCATGACGCCCCCCATGGGAATGTCCCGGTTCACGTTGCTGGACACCTCGACCCAGCCCACGTTGGCCCTCATGGTCGGGATGACCACCGCGTCTTCCCGCAATTTGTCCATCACCCGCATCACGTCCACTTGGTCGATCATGGACTCCTCCTTGCCGCGCCGGACTGCTTCTTATCAAGCCGGTTTGTTGAGCCTGGATTCCCGCGCCCAATTCTACCACACGGCAGCGGTCTACTTGGAGGGCGGACTCTGGGACACATAGCTCCGTAACTCCCTTGGCACGGTCTTAGGCCGAGTGGTATATTCGGAGGTACAATAAGCAATGGACCCTCCTTCTCAGACCGCTTCAAGGACGAATACAAGCCGTTGTGCGGGAGAAGCCAACAGAGTACTTCCCATAAAAACCAAAGAGCGGCCCTTCGCCGAGGGTACAGCGGGATTTCCTCCGAAATAACCTGCTTCAACTCCTGTGCAAGATCATTACTACTACGGAGAGAGATGTTATGACCACTGAATCCCAGGAGATCAAGAGACTGGTCAGAGAAAAATATGGTGCCAAGGCCAAGGGGGTCATAGAGCTCTCCGTGGTCCAACCCTCGGGCGGGGGCGACGCGGGTTGCTGCAGTCCGGCGGACGTGGACCGGGCCTTGCGGATGTACACTGAAGGACAGATCGCCGGGCTACCCGCCGAGTCGGTGGCAGCCTCGGCCGGCTGTGGCAACCCCACCGCCTTGGCTGGGCTTCAACCGGGCGAAAGGGTACTGGACCTGGGCTCCGGCGGCGGCATCGACTGCTTCCTGGCGGCCCAGCAAGTGGGCCCACAGGGCCACGTCACCGGTTTGGACATGACGCCGGACATGCTGGAGCTGGCCCGCAAGAATCAGGCCAGTCTGGGTCTGACCAATGTGGAGTTCGTCCAGGGAGAGATGGAGAATATGCCTTTGCCCGATGCCTCGGTTGACGTGGTGATATCCAACTGCGTGGTCTGCTTGTCGCCCGACAAAGACGCGGTTTTCCAGGAAGCGTTTCGGGTATTGGCTCCCGGAGGACGGATTCACGTGTCGGACATGATGGCCTTGGACGGTCAAGGGCCTGCCCGGACCGATCCCGAAGCGTGGGCATCCTGCATCGCTGGAGCCGAGGACCGGGAGGTTTACCTGGGCCGGTTGAGCCGGGCGGGGTTTGAGGACATCACCATCACCGATGAGAATATCCGGTTCGACGACGAAGGCGTGCCCATGAACGTGGCCAGCGTCAAGGTGGTGGCCAAAAAGCCGGCTTAGAGAGTCTAATAAAACTCACCGCGGAGACGCTGAGGTCGCGGGGCTACAAACGGGTTTCAATCTAATTTCTCTGCGCCTCTGCGGTTATGTTAGACGTTCTTAGGCCGGCCTGACTTATCGGTGCATCGAATCGTTCCAAACGGCATCAAATACTAGAAGGCCAACCCTGAGTTTCAATCGATCCCTTGGCCGGAGGCAAATTCATGCGCTTAACCCTGGGCGACGGAGCCGTCGAACACATCCAAAAAAGAGGTGGCAAGGCCGCTGTCGACCTCCTTTCCTTCTCCTCTTGAGCCGGCACCAAGATTGAGGTATCGGTCGATACCCACATCGGTAGAAGGGACACTTCCAAGTATCGTGTGATACACCAGGATGGCGTGGAGCTGCTGCTTTCTCCCGACCTGGCCAGGCACGCTTCTGACATGTCTATAAACCTGAAGCGGTTTCTGTTCTTGAGACACTTGAAGGCCGAAGTGGAGTTGGACAACGGCCTGGTTTTGGGCCGGCGCACCGCTTAAGACCGGCCGGCCTTTCTGTAAACGGGTTATAAACGATGACCCCGCCCCGATCCAATCGGGCGGGGTCATCGTTGTGTCTGACCTGGTCCCCGGCCTTGGTTAAACTCACTGGTTGACCGGCAAGCCTCTGCTATACTGCACCAACTTGTATGACTTGATTGCCCGGTAAAGAATGGTGGCACGATGAAGCCACCGCTTTCGGTTGGAGCAGAGAGATGCGATTTGGAATAAACCTGGGCGGGGGGAACCTGCCGGAAGAGCCCAGGGCCGAAGCCTTGGCCGGCCGCTTGGAGAAAGCCCGTCTGGCCAAAGAGTGGGGCTATCATTCGCTGTGGACCGGCGCCGGATACCTGAACAACGACTTTCACGCCATGTTGCTGCTGGCGCGGGTTGCTGCCGAAGCTCCGGGATTGGAGCTGGGCATGGTGGCACTGCTGCCGTTGTACCATCCGGTGGAAGCCGCCGAGCAGATCGCCACGCTGGACGTGATCAGCGGAGGAAAGTTCGTTTTGGCGCCGGCGTTAGGCTGGCGCGACTTCCAGTTCGACGCTTTCCAGGTGCCCAAGTCCCAGCGGTTATCCCGCTTCCGGGAAGTCATGGATGTCATGAAAAAGCTGTGGACCCAGCAGCGGGTGAGCCATGACGGAAAGTATTTCCCCATGGAAGACGTACCCGGGGCTGGAGGCTTGTTGCAACAGCCTTACCCCAGGGTCTACATTGCGGCCAATTTGGACCGAGGTGTGGTCCGGGCGGCGCGGCAGGCCGACGGTTGGCTCATCAGTTCCCGCGCCACTCTTCCCACCATCAGCCAGCAGGTAAAGCTGTACCGGGAAGCGGTGAAAAAGGCCGGGAAGCCCGGATACATTTCAGCTTGGAGAGAGATGTTCGTGGCCGAAACCCGGCAGCAAGCCATCGACATCGCCAGGCCTCATGTGGAGTGGCTCTACCGAGACCGGGCCGCTCTGGGCCACAGCCAGGAGCTTCCCGAGGCCGACCGCATCGACGTGTCCTTCGACAGGGTGCTGGAAGGCCGGTTCATCATTGGCAGTCCCGCCGACTGCATCGACGAAATCAAGCGATATCAGGAATTGGGCGTTGAAGAGCTGATATTGCGTTGCCAGTGGCCCGGCATGCCCAACCAGGACTCCCTGCGGGCCGTGGAGCTGTTCGGCAAGGAAGTGATGCCCCACTTCGTGTGACGGGTCTTCATTCAGGTCTTACGCTCAGGTCTTTACTGACGTCGTCCGGCCACGGACTAATCGGTTTTGCGGCCGCCAGGCCCGAAAATTGCCTGTCAAATTGCCCCGGAAAAAGCTTGACGTATTAAGAACAGGCGTTCTATAATAGGCCTCAGAATTTAGAACATACGTTTCGGAGTTCTGAGATGACCAGCCTAGCAATAGCCAAAACCACCACGGATTCAGTCCCGGAATTTTTCCACTACGAGGACACCGGTTGCGAGGTCTCGCCGTCTTGTTTGACCTGTCCCCTGCCCCAATGTAAGTACGATGACCCGGTGTGGTTCCAGAAGTACCGGCGGATGTCGCGAGACTTGATAGTGTGGAACACGATGCAGGGAGAAGGTCTGACGGCTGACGAAACAGCGGTGCGATTTTCCGTTACCGTTCGGACCATCTTCCGGATCATGCGCCGCTGCCGGGACGGAATGCCGGAGATGGAAGGGGAAGAGTTGCTGGCCCTGGCCGCCGATTAAGAGGCTATCCCCTAGGCAGGCCCAACCCCCGGGACGCAATGATGTTGCGCTGAACTTCCGACGTTCCTGCCGCGATGGTGCCGGAGAACGCGCTCATCCAGTTCTCTTGCATCCGCCCCTTCAAGGGCGCCCACTTTTCGTCCCGGTTCAATATTCCGTACATCCCCAAGATTTCCATGCCGGTCTTGGTTACGTGCTGCACGGCCTCGCTGCCGAACACCTTGCTCATGGACGCTTCCTTATTGGGGACCAGGCCCTGACCCTGCATGTAAGCGACGTTGTAGGCCATGAGCCGGGCTACTTCACATTCGATAAAGCGGTCGGCCAGCGCGTTGCGCACCCAGGGGATTTGGCTCAGGGGCTTTCCGTTGGACTTGGTCTCTCCGGCGTACCTCAGGGTTTCGTCCAGTAACCGCCGGCCGTTGGCTGAGTAGTCGATACCCGAACGTTCGAAGTCCAGCAGGGTGACCGCCACGTACCATCCCCGGTTTTCCTCGCCCACCACGTTACTTCGCGGGACCCGCACGTTGTCGAAAATCACTTCGTTGAACTCGTGCCGGTTGGCCATGTTGATGATGGGCCGCACCTGAATGCCCGGGCTCTTCATGTCTACCAGGATAAAGCTGATGCCTCGATGTTTGGGAGCATCGGGGTCGGTGCGGGTGAGCAACATGATCCAATCGGCCCGGTGGGCCATGCTGGTCCAGATCTTGCTGCCGTTGATGACAAACTCGTCGCCGTCCGCCACGGCCCGGGTGCTCAGGGACGCCAGGTCCGACCCCGACTCCGGCTCGCTGTAGCCCTGGCACCACTGGATCTCACCTCGTGCCACCGGTGGCAAATGCGTGCGCTTCTGTTCGTCGGACCCGTAGAGCATCAAAGTCGGTCCCAACATGCGTACGCCGAATATATCCCGTCCGGGGGTCCGGTTGTAGGTCAGTTCCTCGCTGAAGATGGCCGAGCGCACTTGTGAAGCCGAATGGCCGCCGTACTCCTCGGGCCAGTGCATGGTCAGCCAGCCCTTGTCCGCCATCTTCGTGCGCAGCTGTTTGGTGAAATCCCAGTCGTCTTCCTCGGGGTAGCGTCCGCCGCCTTCCCAGTCCGGAGGAAGCTCCTGGGCTATAAAATCACGCACCTGCTGGCGAAATGCTTCGTCTTCGGCGCTAAACCTGAAGTCCACGGCGAATCTCCTTATCCAACCCTAGAGGGGAATCGTGGCCGAGTGGGACCGGCTGAACCCGGCGAGACACAGAACAGCGGTCAATTGCCCACGGCCACGCAGGTTACCGTGCGGACCACTCCGGCCACCGTATGTATATCCTCGGTCACAACGTTTCCAACCACGGTCATGTCCGGCCCGCTGATAACGGCTATGATGTCGTAGGGACCGGTTACCACGTCCACCGATTCAATGTTGTCCAAGCCCCGCAGCGTTGCGGCCACGTCTCTGGTCTTTCCCACGGCGGTTTCCACAAGGAGATATGCTCTAGTAGTCATTACTTGCCCTCCGCAAAGTGATCCGGAGCAGGAGTTTTGAGCGCCACCGTCTTTACCTGCGCCGGGGTCCCCCGGCCGTCCGCAGTCTGGATTGAACCTGGAATTGAGCTAATTCTACGGGCACCCCTAGGGGCTGTCAATTCGGCCCAAGAGCCCCACCCGATCGATTGGTTATAATTTGAGTTGATGGCTGAAGGGATGGAAATATTGGCGCAAAGCTCCCAAGAGCTGGGGATTTTTCTGACCCCCATGCAACTGGAGCAGTTCCAGGTCTACCACGAGGAGCTGGCCGAGTGGAACCAGCGGGTCAACCTGACCTCGGTGGTGGAGCGCCGCGAGGTCCAGGTGAAGCACTTTCTGGACTCATTTACCGTATGCCTGGCGCTGCCCGGCGGACTGAACTCATCCATCAAGGTCGTGGACGTGGGCGCCGGGGCCGGATTCCCCGGACTGCCGTTGAAGATCGCCTTCCCGGAGATTCAACTGTCCCTGGTGGAGTCGGTGGGTAAGAAGGCCGCTTTCTTGGAGCACATGGTCTCCGTCTTGGGCCTATCCGGTGTGGACGTATACACCGGCCGTGCTGAGACCCTGGCACATGAGCCCGAGCTACGGGAGAGCTTCGACCTGGCGGTGACCAGAGGCGTGGCCAAGCTGGCTACATTGGCGGAATATACCCTGCCATTTTGCCGGACCGGGGGTAAAGTGGTGGCGCTGAAACACGGCGGCATCGAAGGGGAGCTGGCCGCCGCCGCTCACGCGCTGGAGGTCCTGGGCGGGCGGTTGGGCGAGGTGAGGCCCGTGGACGTTTCCGGGCTCACCGACAACCGGGTGGTGGTTACGGTGGAGAAGACCGGAATCACTCCTGAGCAGTACCCACGGCGTCCCGGAATGCCGGCCAAGCGGCCGTTATAGCAATAGGACCCATACGCCTAAAAGTGAAGGGGCCAGCCGAAGCCGGCCCCTTCCAATTCTTGCTACCAGGCTACTACTTGCTCAGGGCGATGATCGTTCCGTTGCTGTCCCCATCCGGGTCGTGGTTGACGGTCCCGTCGTAGCTGAGGGCACCACTCACGCCGGTTACCATGAACGTAGCACTGCCACTCTTCTTGGGCAGTTTCTCGGAGTCGATGGTGCACCTGCCGCTGGTACCGGTGATGCAGTTCCCGGGTATAGTATTCCCGTTCTGGGTAAAGATTCCGGTCACCGTAGCGCCATTAAGCAGGAATTCGCTGGCGTCGTGCACCTCGATCGTCACCTGGGCGCTCCAAAAACCCTTTGGGAGCTTGATACTAGCTGCGTCCAGGTCACCCACGTGCATGCTCGTGCCTGGCTGGCTTGCGGTGATGGTCGCCGAATCTTGTGCGCTGTCAAGGTTCCCGTCGTAGACCACCAGGGTCGCCACGTACTCGCCGTCTAAGTCTGAATCGAAGGTCGGGTTTGCGATGTTGACGTCAGAAAGCGCGGCGTTGCTGTCGAGCGGCACCGCGAGGCTCCAGCTATATCTCAGGGAGTCATTCTCCGGGTCGCTGCTGCCTGAGCCGTCCAACTGGACGGTGACGCCTGTCGTCACGCCCTGGTCGGGGCCTGCGTTGGCCGTCGGCGGATCGTTGACCGGGTTGACCGTGACGGGGACGTTGCCCGTATCAGACCCACCGTTGCCGTCGCTCACGCGGTAAGTGAAGGAGTCAGAACCGTTGTAATTAGCATCCGGCGTGTATGTCCCACTTGAGCAGTCGAGGAGCACGAAGGCGGCGCCATGAGTAGGCTCAGTGTCTATGGTACATCCGAGGGTGTCGCCGTTGGGGTCACTGACCGAGGGGGACCAGTCGTTGTCGATGCTATCTTCTTGGACAGTGCCCATATCCACATTTTCCGCTGCGGGCGGGTCATTGGAGCCACACACCGCATCGGTCAGCCCTACAGCACGCCAGGCGTCCGAAACCGATGCCAGGTCGCCCGCGTTCCCGGCCATCCCCTCGGTGGCGGCGCGGGCGTCGCACATGGTGGCGTTTTCGGGCAGGAGCATGAACCCCAGGAAGAAGATCCCCTCGGCGGCTGCTAAGCCGATGCCAGTTACCGCCGGGCCGCTGTGGCCATGGCCCAGGGCTTCACCGGCATTGCTGCCACCGTTCACCAGCAGGAAGAAGGCGTGGTTGGGGATGCCGCTGTTGGTGTGGACGCCGCCGCCGTCGCCACCGCCGATCTGGCGCTCGCTATAGTGGTCGGGGTCACCCCTCGTTGCCGGGCTGGCCATATCGCGGAAGCCGGGCACGACCTCCTGCAGGAAGAGGTCCTCACCCATGAGCCAGTCGGCACAAGCCCCTTGGCCTCCGGCCAGCACACAGTTACTTGAGATGTCCTCGCTGGCAAAGAATTCGACGCTGGTACCCACAACATCGGAGATGGACTCGCTCAGCGCGCCGGACTCGTCCTG
>JADFFS010000141.1 GCA_022568195.1 Chloroflexota bacterium
CCTTGCCGGCAAGTATGGAGCGGCGGTGCTCACAATCACCGTGCCGCGTGACCCCTCGGCAGGCCCCGCGGACCTGAAAGGCCTGTGGAACATCGCCGAAGAGTCGGCGGCGGAGCATGGGCAGACGGTCAACCGCGACGACTGGAGGCTGGTGCTGCCGGTCCACCTGGCGGAGAGCCGCCAAGAAGCGTTGGACGACGCCAGGCTGGGCGCGGGCCGCTACCTGCGAGAGTATTCGGAAGGGACCAACGGCCGCAAGTCCGTGTTCGATGGGCCTTTGGAAAAGGTAATCGACCAGATGGTGGATACGGGGTCGTGGATCGTGGGCACCCCAGACGACTGCATCGAAGCCATTCACCGATTGGGAGAGCAGAGCGGCGGCTTCGGTGGATTCTTGGTCCAAACCGTGGACTGGGCGCCCCGTGAAAAGATGCTGCGTAGCTACGAGCTCCTGGCCCGATACGTGATGCCCCAGTTCCAGGGCTCGGTCATTAGCACGGCTGCCTCCAACCGCTGGGCGGCCGAGCGCAAGGAAACCCTGGTCAGCGGCAGGGTCAGAGCCCTGGACCGGGCCCGGCAGGTGTACGCCGAGCGCCGCCCATAGAAACGGGCTGCACTGTGAGCCGACCCATCAGGTTTCATGGTGTGTGGCTACCGGATGGACGGCATGCTGCTCGGGGCGCTTCGCAACGTTCCGTGGGCGCGGTGGTTATACCGGCAGCACGGGCTCGGTGCGCTGCTCCGGAAGCTCCACGGAAAAGGCATTCAGGAAGAAGGCCGTCTGGGCATAGTTGCCCATCAGCGCCGTCAGCTCCACCAGGTGTTGGGCCCCGAACTGGGCCAAGGCCGCTTGAAAGGTTTCCTCGGAAACCTTGTGGGTCTTGTAGAACTCCGTCCCAAAGTTGACCACCGCGGCTTCGTCGGGAGCCATGGCGGGCAGGGGCTTTTTGTCCCTCAATGCGTCCACCAGAGCGTCGCTGACCCCTTCGCGCCGCGCTGCGGGAGCGTGAGCATTCCATACGTACTGGCAGTCCATGGCCCGGGCAGTGGTCAGGATGGCCAGCTCTTGAATCTTTTTGGTAAAGGTGGTCTCGTACCGCAGGTAGCTGGTCAGATGGCTCCGGCGGCGGGACATCTCCGGGCTGTTGACGGTGATCGAGCCGGGACCGCCTGTAATAGTGCCTCCCGTAGCTTCGGTCAACTCGTCGAAGGCCTGCCGGAACTGCTCGGGCACCATATCCTTGGAAACCACTGGTGTTCGTGCCATAACTTCCCTCAACTGTCCAGATTTTACCGGTCTTCACAAAGCGTCTTCATCGCATGGGCCGTCAAAAACCCGGCCCAACACCAATCATCAGACAGCAACAAAAACTCGCACGAGTGTAGCAACGGCGATTGGCTGAGTCAACACCGGCGCGGCCGAGTCCAATCCCCTAGGCGATTACTTCCTCTTCCATCAAGAGGTCCAGCTGGCTTTGGTCGATCCCCAGTAGATCGCCGTATATCTCTTGATTGTGCTCCCCGTACTTGGGGATGGGTCCCGCCGTGGTGGGGGTTTTGGAAAACTTGATTATGGTGGGCCCGGGCACCAGCATCTTTTTTCCGGCTGGTTCATCCAGCTCCGTCTCCATCATCACTTCCCGCTCCCAAATGTGGTCGTCGGCCAGCACTTCGGGGATACTCATGGCACGTCCCACCGGGATGTCCGCCTCCACCAAGGCGTCCTCCACGTCCTTGACACTCCTCTCTTCACACCACAGGTGGAGCAACTCCATGCGTATTTCCGCTTTGTCCGTGGCAAACATGGGAGCGGCAAACTCGGGGTCGCCGGACAGCTCGTCATAGCCCATGACTTGCAACATCCGCTCCCACATCCCGGCACGGGCAGCCCCGGTGGTTACCCAACCATCCTTGCACTGTAGAAAAGTGCCGCTCCTTTTGAAGTCGTTGTTGCCGGTCTCGTAGCACATGGCCAGGGCCACCTCTTCCAGGGTGATGCCACCGTCCAGCATGGCTACTTCCAACCACTGTCCCTCGCCGGTGCGGTCCCGGTGCCGCAGGGCGCCAAGAATCCCAATGGCCGCGTGCAGCGCTGCTGTGCGATCCATGATTGGCCCTTCGGCCATTATTGGCTGGTCAAATCCTCTGCCGGTTTGATGTCCTATCCCGCTCATGGCCTGAATAATCGGGTCGAAACACTGGCGGTCCCGATAGGGACCGTACTGGCCGAATCCCGATACCGACGCCAGGATAATGCCTGGATTGACCCGGCACATCTCTTGATAACCGAACCCCATCTTGTCCATGGTGCCGGGCCGAAAGTTTTCCAGCACCGCGTCGGAAATTTGGACCAGCCGGAAAAATAGTTCCTTGCCTTTGGGATGACGGGTGTTCAGGGTGATGCTTTTCTTGCCCCGGTTATAGGCGGCGAACTGGACGCTCATGTTGCCGACAAAAGGCCCCGAGTTGCGCAGATCTCCGCCCTTGCGCCACTCCACCTTGATCACCTCGGCGCCCATGTCCCTGAGAATCAAGGATGCCCTGGGAGCCGCTTGCCAGCGGGCTAGCTCTACAATTCGCACTCCATCCAACACCTTGGACTGACCGGCATGAAGCATGATTAAACTCCTGTTGGTCACGCGCTGGGACAGCGCCGTACACAGCAACACCCCGAGCATCAGCAGGCTCAGCGTGGCCATTATGAACTCGACTGTCGCGAGCACCAAATGCCGGGGCAGGCAGCCGGCGACTGCTCCTGCGAACACGGCCAGAAGGTTGGCGCCCATGCGGGCTGAAGCGGCCAGACCCACCGGGAAGGGGGAGCCGGCCAAGGTTGATTCCCATTGCACTATCGACGGCCAGACGAAGCCGAAATTGCGCTGGCGCAGGAAGGCCCAGGGAAACGCCGCCTTGCATAAAGTAGCGATCAGTTTCAAGAAATTGGAGCTATGCCGTCACCCATAGACAGCCAGCGCCGGACCGGCGGTCCGCTCCAAGTGCGCCGTTGGTTGTTGCTAGGCTCGCCGACGGAACTCGGTGTACTCGTCCAACATCAGGACGATCGCTACGATGCCAAGCAGGGTGCCGCCGGTGAACCACCCGACCACGCCCAGCTTCCAGGTGACGTCGATAAACCCGACGATCAGCCCTATGATCCCCAATGCGATGCAAGCCAGTCCAAAGAAACGCGCCAGCCAAGTCCTCCATAGGTCCATGTCATCTACCCCCAGATGTACGAGTGTGGTGTACTCTACCACGGATTGCTTCGGATTGGTTCTCTGCGGTCCACGGCTATCCTCCTTGGCCGGGCCGCATGCTCGACCATGGCCAGCCCGGACCACATGTTGCCAGCTTTGCCTCCAAAGCCGGCCCCAGCGTGTTACCCTGACCCCGGACTTGATCCGGGGGAAGGGTCTCCCCCAGGTGAGCCACACGACAAGATCTTCGCGGAGTTTATCCTGAGCCGGGCCGAAGGGCTCAGGACGACTGTTTTGGACAGGCCCATGTTACCCGGTAGGTCATAATTGCTTGACGGCGCCCTTTCACCCAAATACAATTGCGGACCGGCCACGGCGACGAGGCAAACTACATCGCTATCCATCACTGGCACAGGAGTACAACATATGCGGCAACTGGGACTGATCTCGTACAAACCGGAGATGGCCTTCCCCGGCTACACCCTTTTTGCGCCCATGGAGGGGACCAGCGTTTACCTCATCGACATGCGGGGAAACGTGGTCCACCGCTGGCAGCTTCCCTACCGGCCCGGAGAGTACGGCTACCTGCTGGACAACGGGAACCTTCTGTTTGGCGGCCGCACCGGTAAGGGCCCGGTCAATATTGGTGGGAGAGGCGGTATCGTGATGGAAGTCGACTGGGAAGGCAACACCGTCTGGGAGTACGAAGAGGACACCCTGCATCACGACCATTGCCGGATGGACAACGGCAACACCATGGTCCTTGGCTGGGAAAGGGTCCCACCCGAGCTGTCTAAAACGGTAAAGGGAGGAATCCCAGGCACCGAAGAAGAGGAAGGCATGTGGAGCGACTACTTCCGGGAGGTTGACCCTCAAGGGAGGACGGTTTGGGAGTGGCATGCCTACCAGCATCTGGACCCGGACTTGGACGCGCTTTGTCCCATACATCGCAGGGACGAGTGGACCCACACCAACACCTTGAAGGTGCTGCCCGACGGTAACCTGCTCACCAGTTTTCGGCTGCTGGATACGGTGGGGATCATCGATAAGGCCACCGGAGAGTTCACCTGGAAGTGGGGCCGGGGGGAGCTGGGCCATCAGCACGATCCCACCTTGTTGGACAATGGGAACATTCTGATTTTCGACAATGGTTGGCACGCTGTAACCGCGCCCACCCCCAGCTCCAGGATCATAGAGGTCGACCCAACGAACAACGAGATCAAGTGGGAGTACAAAACCCGGCCGGGCTGGGAGTTTTTCAGCGCGTTCATCAGCGGCGCTCAACGCCTTCCCAACGGAAACACCTTGATCTGCGAGGGCATGACCGGGCGGCTATTCGAGGTTACCCAGGAAGGGACCATGGTATGGGAATACGCCAATCCCTTCTACGGCTACGACGACCGGTTCGGCTACGCCAGCCGGATTTTCCGCGCCTACCGCTACGGCCCCGACTTCCCGGGATTCAAGGGCAAGGACCTCAATCCGGAGCGGTTCTCCTGGCTAAATAATCTCTACCGGTAATGCGGCCATCGTTTCGCTGCGGCACCGTTCCCGAGTTTTCCTGCGCTGGTTTGGCGCCACCTACAGGTGAAAATCCCCTCGGACCATCAGGGACAGTTGGCCGGACTCGGGGATTCGTCTCCGGGCTACCGCTGGCTAGCCCTTTTATCACCCGATAACCCCCCAAACGGGTGATGCCGCTAACCTTGCCGGCCGGTACGATAGGGATATGTAAAGTCCTAGTCGTCAATGGAGGGGGTGCAACATGACAAACCTGGTCATTACCGACCCCAAAGAGAGCATAACTCGAGACTTATCGGTCCTCAGGGAATACGCCGGGCGGGCAGTTGTGCACGGGGAGGAGTTGGCGCCCAGCGAAGCCGCGGACCAAGCGTGGCGCATGGAGGAGTTTCTGGCCGTGGGCAGCTCCTTCAACCTTACCTTCAAGGAAATGGTGCTGCAGATTTACAACGGGCTCGACTCCGAAAAGCGGGACTGCGGTTGCCACAGTTGCCGGTCGATGAAGAAAGTGTAGCTTTAGCGCTGCCGCGCCACCCGAGGTGATTCGAGGTCTGGCCCCTCGGTTTGCCTGAACAAATTGGTCTCCCCGCTACGGTCGATGCACCGCCGTATCGGGGAGGCTTTATTTTGTCACACGCCGGTGGGTTAGACCCTACAACCCGTAGAGCCGGGCGCAGTTATCCCACAGTATCTTCTTCTGGGACGCTGCAGAAATCCCATCGATTGCCAGGAACTCCTCCACGGCGTGAGGGAACGCCGAGTCCGGATGGGGATAGTCGGTGGAGAAGACCACATTGTCGTCGCCCAGCCGCTTGATCATGTCGACCGCCGGCAGCTCATCGGGGTCGATGGAGATGAAGCACTGGCGCATAAAATAAGTAGAAGGCTTCTCTGAAAGCTGCACGGACTCCCCGGCCCCGAACTTAGCCCACTGGTCGTCCAAGCGGTAAAGCCACCAGGGTAGCCAGCTACAGTTCCCTTCAAGAAAAGCGACCTTCAAGTTGGGAAACCGCTCCAACACCCCGCCCAAGATCATGCTGCCCATGGCCATCATCTGCTCCAGCGGGAACACCGAGGCGTGGGACAGCGTGCGATAGCCAGGATGACCGGCCAATCGGGTGCCCAGGTATTCCTGGGAAACCGCTCCGGAGGTGCCGTGGAAGCAGGCCGGTACCTGAAGCCGCTCCAACTCAGCCCACAATGGGTCGAATTCGGGGTCGTGCACGTGGTTGCCAGCCACGGGCATGGGCAGTAATACGATGCCCAACGACCCCAGCTCTTGGACGCTGCGCCGGGCCTCTTCAGCAGCTAGCTGCCCGTCATGCTGGGGGACTATGGTGGTGGCCTTGAGCCTGGTGGGGTCCTCTTTGCAATAGTCGGCCACCCAATCGTTGAACGCGCGGCACAAGGCCAGGGCATAGGGCGGGTCCAGAGAATCCAGGGACACCAACATGCTGGCCGCAGTCCGGAACAACACCGCCACGTCGACACCCTCGGCGTCCATGGCCCGCAGGGACGAGCCCGGATCGAAATGCCGGTCCCAGCCGTCCTTCATGACCTGGCGAGACTTGAGGTCCATCTCCGCGTTGGCCCGAAGCACCTGGTCGTCGCCAATCCAAGGAGGGATGGGCTGGCCCTCCAAAACCCAGCCGGCGTAGTGCCCAGGCTGGTCGTGGGTGGCCAGGGGAGCGCGTCCCATGAACTCGGGGGCCAGGTATCGCCGGTACAGGTCGGCCGGCTCCATCAAATGGAGGTCGCTGTCCAGAACACGGAAGCCGTTTTTCGCCACCGCGCCTTCTCCTCTACCTCTGGGGGTCGATGATCACCTTCAACGAATCCCCGGCTTCCGCAGTGAGCTTGAACCCCAGGGCGGCCTCGGCAAGCCCGAGACGGTGGGTAATCATCTCCCCTACCCGCACGCTTCCCGCCCCGATGAGCTCCAGGGCCGATGCCAGGTTGGCCGGGGCGCCGGCGTAGGTGGTGGTAAGAGTCACGTCGTTGCGGAAAAATACATCGTTTATCGGCACCGAGATGTTAACTCCCGGCTCTGTGGGCGCGAAAAACAGCACCGTGCCTCCCCGATCCACCGATTCCAGGGCCTGCTTCAACGCCGGGATGGCGCCCGTACACACAATCACCAGGTCCGCCAGCCGCCCGTCGTTGACCTCACGCAGGCGAGCCGGCACGTCATCGGTGGCCAAAAAAGCGAAGTCGGCCCCGAACTTTCGGGCCGCCTCCAACCGGTATTCGACCATATCGGTGGCTACTATCCTCCCGGCGCCCAAGGTCCGCGCCAGGTTGATGTGCAACAGCCCCGCCAGGCCGCTGCCCAGGACCAACACGCTCTGACCCGGCCGGATGTTGGCCCTCTGCTGCCCTCGCAAGACGCAGGCCAGGGGTTCCGCGAAGGAGGCCTCTTCGAAGGACAATCCGGCGGGCAGTTTGAACACCCCCCGGTCCACGTTTATAGCAGGGACACGGAGGTATTCGGCGAAGCCTCCGGGATCAAAGCTGGTTTCCCGCAGGGTATCGCAAACGGTGTGGTGGCCGCTGAGGCAGTAGTGGCAGGCGTTGCAGGGCACGTGGTGGGTCACCACCATGGCATCGCCTTCAGCGAAGCGCTCAACGCCTTCGCCGACTTGAACTACTTCGCCGGAGACTTCGTGTCCCAGCACCATGGGGGCCCTGGCCACCCGGTACCACTCCATGACATCGCTGCCGCAGATGCCGCTGGCCCGGACGCGTACCAGCAGCTCCCCGGGGCCGATTTGGGGGACCGGCATCTCCTCCACCCGCACGTCCAGGTTGTTGTAGTACATAGCGACGCGCATGGAGAATTAGGCCGGCACCGGCGCAGGCCTGCCGTCACCGGCTTTCACCGCGTCGAATACTTCCTGGGCTTCCTTGACCGAGCCGTTTTCGTGGACGATGTGGCGCAGGGCCCGGATCATGGGCACGGGATAGTCGCTTTGCCAGACGTTACGGCCCAGGTTGATTCCGATGGCTCCGTTTTGCATGCCGTCGTGCACGAATTCAAGGACCTCAAGCTCGGTGTCTGCTTGCGGGCCACCCGCCATAACCACCGGAACCGGACAACCGGCGACCACCTTATCGAAGCCGTCGGCGCACCAGTAGGTCTTCACCACTTTGGCGCCCAGCTCGGCGCAAATCCGGCAGCACAACGCCAGGTAGCGGGACTCCCGCTGCTCCAGCTCCCGGCCGACGGCGGTGACCGCCATGACCGGGATACCGTACTTTTCGCCTTCGTCCACCAGCTTGCCCAGGTTCAATAGAGACTGGCGTTCGTACTCGGAACCGATGAACACCGAAATCCCCACCGCCGCCACATTCAGGCGAACAGCGTCCTCCATCGATGTCGTAATCCCCTCATTGGCCAGGTCGGCCCCCACCATGCTGGTCCCGCCGGAAACCCTGAGGATGATCGGCTTGCTCCCGGCCGGTTCTATGGACGAGCGCACCACGCCTCTGGTGGCGAACACCGCGTCGGCGTAGGGCAACAGCGGCTCAATGGTCTTGCCCGGCTGCTCCAGATTCCTGGTGGGACCGAGAAAATATCCATGGTCGATGGGCAAGAACAAGCAATGGCCGTCCGGTTGGATCAATTGCCCCAATCGATTTGCCATTCCCCAGTCCATTTTGACACCTCACATTCGATTTTTGAAACCTATTCTATCAGCGATGGCCCCGGCTTGCCCATTGACCGCCGGGTTGATACCCTCGGCTCATGGTTGCCTCCCAGCCGGCTCCTTGACGCAAGCACACCCCAACCTATAATGGCTTTGGCCAAGCTGGCCCAGTGATCCCCGAGAGGCCCTAGATGGTGGAGAACCAGGGAGATAAAGAGGAAAAATTCGACTTCGACTCGGCGGGCGAGGCCCTCGGTTATATTTCGATGGAGCAGGCCCGCCTCCTGGCCATGCGCACGGCCGGCGACAACCCCGGCAACTACGGCCGCCGTTTCCAAGGGATGCGCATGGTGTTCGATGCCGTGGAAGAGGAGGATGGCGAAGATTACTACGTCGTAACCCTGTCCTTCCGGCCCGAAGGGAACTTCTCGGGCAAACCCGGGGTGGAGCAATTTTTCATCGAGAAGGAAGGGACCATCGTCCGGCGGCAGGTGAGGGGCCTTCCATCGCAAGGCGGCTGGCGGCGTTTCGGGGCAGTCCCCCTAGGCGTAGG
>JADFFS010000021.1 GCA_022568195.1 Chloroflexota bacterium
GAATTTGTGTTGAGAACAACTGCCGAACGGCACCCGAGCGAGAAACGTGCTCTTGGTAAAATTCCACGCTGGTCCCGGCGACGTTGCAACTTGTTCTGGAATCAGTACGGCATCGTATCATCGCCGTTGCCAAGGCGTCAACGCGGGTGCCTGAACAACGTGGTTAAACTAAAGTGAAATCCATGCGCTTCCCTGGGATCCGTGGAACCCCTCCGGCCGAATAACTAGACGTAGGGGAATTGCTGCGCGTAGACAGCGTGCTCGCCGGGGTTATCCGTGAGGCCTGCCCGTCTAAAGGATCAGTTTAGGGTGGACGGATTGCCCAGGCAAACCTGTGGGACACGCGAGACGGAGTAGCAGCGACCCTGGAAAGATGGTATCTTGGGGAAAGTTTACGCTGGGCATTCTAATCATCAACCGGTTCGGCCCCGGCCGGACATCGCCTAGAAAGGAGCAGCATGGCACAGATAAAGCATATAGCTATCGCCACCCAGAACGCCGACGAGACCGCCAAGTTCTACAAAGAGGTTTTCGGCATGCGGGAGATGGCCAAGCTGGACAGCCCCAATGCCAAGGGGTACTACCTCAGCGACGGTAACATCAATCTGGCGATTCTGGACTTCCAGAACGACCAGGTGGCCGGAGCCGAGTACGGGAAGAGCTACAGTGGCATCCACCACATCGGCTTTGAGGTTGAGAGTCTGGAGGAGATTGCCGCCAAGATGCAGGCCGCCAACGCTCAGCCCAGAGAAGATATCAACCAGGCGCTGGGCGTGGGTATGCCCGGCGCGAGCCACGACAACGTTGAAGTCAAGTACGGCGGTCCGGACGGGGTTATTATCGACGTTTCCCAGACCGGATGGGTGGGCACCCGGGGGTTTGACTAGGAGATAGCCGTCAGCAATCAGCCGTCAGCTAGTGGCTGACCGCCGCTAGCCGTTGGGTCAGGCGGGCCGGAAGGATGGCGCGGGGCTGTCCGGGTCCACATCGTCCAAGTCCAGCACCATGTCAATGCCGGTTTTGATGGTTTGCGGGTTGCGGGAATCCACCCCCAGGATGCGAGCGCTCAGCCTGGGGCCTTCCTCAAGGGTGACTATACCCGTGCAGTAGGGATTGTCCCGGCCGTAGCCTTTGGCGGCCATGGACAGCGGCACAATGGAAATGCAGGTAAAGGTGCTTAGGCGGCCCTTCCCGCTGAACTCATGCCACTCCATCTCCGTGCTGTGGCAGCTATGGCACATGGGGCGTGGCTCGGGAGAGAGGGTCCCGCAAGAACGGCAACGCACGCCCATCAGCTTCTTTTCTTCAGTGAGGTAACGGTAGAAGGAGTCGGCGGTAAACGCCCGCTCACCCTCGGCCATGGTTTCTCCCAAATGCCCTGATTAGCCACGGAGTCACAGAGAAACGGAGATCTTTTGATTCTCTGTGCCCTCTGTGGCCTGCCGATCGCCCGATTAACCGCCCCTTCTTAGAATGGTGACCACGCAGGTACCTCCCGTACCGCCCACGTTGTGGGTCAGGCCCAGTTCCAGGCCGGGATTGTTTACCTGGCGGTCTCCGGCCTCCCCCCTCAGTTGATGGAAGACTTCGGCTATCTGGGCGATGCCCGACGCGCCCACCGGATGCCCCTTGGCCTTGAGCCCCCCCGAGGTGTTGATGGGTTTGTCCCCGTTCAGGGCGGTCCTGCCTTCGTCCACCGCCCGGGGCCCTTCTCCGGGAGCGAAGAACCCCAGGTCCTCGACAGCCACGATTTCCGCGATGGTAAAGCAGTCGTGGACCTCGGCTACCTGGATGTCATCAGGTGTCACGCCGGCCATCTCGTAGGCCAGTTGTGAGGCCACCTTGGCTGCCGACAACGAGGTCAGTTCGTCCGCGTCGTGCAGGGGCCGCCCGCTGGCCTGCCCGGTGCCGGCTATCTCCACGGGCTTGTCGGTGAAGTTGTGCGCTATGTCCGAGGAAACCAGCAACACACAGGCAGCGCCGTCGGTAATTGGCGCGCAGTCGTAGAGCCGCAGCGGCCATGCAATCCACGGGTTGGCCTGAGGGTCGTTGAGGAAGTCCATTTCGTCCTGGTAGTCGGGCACCGGTTGTCCCCGCTCTTGAGCCCGGGACATCCGGCGCTGCATCAAGTCCTGAATGGTGACGTTGAACTGGGCTTTGGGGTTCAAGGCGCCGTTCCGGTGGTTCTTGATAGCCACTTTGAGCAAATGGTCCAGGTTGGTCTCGTAGCGGTCCATGTGGGCCTTGGCGATGGCGCCGAAAATCCCCGGGAACGTCATCCCCGCCGGTACTTCGTACAGACCGTCGGCGGCTGTGGCCAGCACGTCGGTGACGCCCTCGGTGGGGAGGTTGGTCATCTTTTCCATTCCTCCCACCAGGACGATGTCGTACAGGCCCGAGGCGATGGCCATGATGCCCTCGCGCAGGGCGCTGCCGCCGCTGGCGCAGGCGTTTTCGATGCGGGTAACCGGCATGGGGGTCATGCCCAGCCAGTCGGCGATGATGGGAGCGGTATGGCCCTGGTGCTCGAAGAGGTCCGAGGAGGCGTTGCCCACGTAGGCGCACTGGATATCCTCTATGTCCATGCCCTGGTCCAAGTTCTCCATCAGGTCCTGAAAGGCGTCGACGAACAAGTCACGGCTGCTCTTGTCGGGAAAGGCCCCGAATCGGGACATCCCGGCCCCGACGATAGATACGGGCCTGGCGAGCTGGCGCTTGCCGGTGGTTGACATAAGGCTTACCCCTCTACTGGTCGGTTAGCGGCGGACTACATACGGTTCTGCACCTGTATTATGCGCCGTCCCTTGGGATCCGGAGCGGTAAGCCCAAGTTCACGTGCTGCTTCGATCCACAACTGCCCAGACCCACCGTTGGATTCCATTATGTGGCTGTGAGGTTGAGGCCGTCAACCGCGATGGCGTGGGCGGCGGAGTGCGCGAACCAATAACCAATCTGGTGAAAGCGGATAGTTAAACCCCTCGGATGATTCCCTCGCACATCTCGGCGCCTTGCAACACCTGGGAGACAACCGCCGACTCCCTGACGGTGTGGAAAGACTCCACGCCGATGCCCACCGGCAGTGCTACGATACCGTGCTCTTGGAACACGTTGGCGTCGGAGCCCCCGCCGGTGGCCTCCAGCCGGATTTCCATGCCAATCCGGGCCAGGGCGCGGCCGATCATCGCCACCGCAGGATGGGAGTCCGCAACGCGGTACGCCTGGTAGGTGTTGCGTATGTCCAATGTTATTTCGGCGTCGGGATGCCTGGCCCTTGCCTGGTCGAACACCCTCTGGAACTCCTGGGAGTAGCGGTCCAGTTTGGCGTTGTCCAGGCTGCGCAACTCGCCGTCCAGGAGCACCAGCTCAGGGATGATGTTCCGCTTGAGACCGCCTTCGATGCGGCCGATGTTGGCCGTGGTCTCTTGGTCGATGCGGCCCAGGGGGAGCTGGGTCAGGATTTCGGCGGCCAGGATGATGGCCGAGAGGCCCTTCTCCGGCTCCACGCCGGCGTGGGCGGACCGCCCGCGAATCTGCGCGGTTACCACGTTTTGTGAAGGCGCGGCCACCGACACCCGGTTCACGGCGCCTTCGCCGTCGAAGACGACGCCCCGTTTGGCGGAAAGCTGGCTAAAGTCCAGGTGATGGACGCCCACCAGCCCACCCTCCTCGGCCCTGGTGAACGCCACCTCGATGGGCAGGTGTTTGTCACCGGACTCGGTCACCGTGGTGAGGGCTTCCAGCACTATGCTGACCCCTGACTTGCAATCTCCGCCCAGGATGGTGGTGCCGTCGGAGCGCAGGACGTCTCCATCCAGGACAGGCTGAATGCCTCGGCCTGGTTCCACCGTGTCCAGGTGAGCGGAAAGGAGCACGGGCTCGCCTGCTCCGGGCAGCTTGGCGATGACATTGTTAAACGAGTCGTGGTGGACCTTGAAGCCCAGTGCCTCAAGCCGGGAGCTGACCTCCCGGTCCATTGCGTCTTCCTCGCCGGTGGGGCTATCGATTTGGATCAGGTCGATCAAGGTCTTCAAAAGCCGGTCTCGGTTAGCCACAGCAACCTCCAGGTCCCCGGATAATTAAGGGAGTGCAGCGACGGCGCTGATCTCCACTAAAAACTCTTCCAGTACCAGGCCGCTGATTATCAGCAGGGTGTTTGGCGGGTAGTCTCCGCTGGGGTAAAGCCCCGGGAACACCTGGGTGCGGGCATCGATGAAGGGCTGAATGGACTCCCTCCCCACCAGATAGGTGGTGAATTCCACCACGTTGGCGAAGGAGGTTCCCGCGCCCGTCAGGACGCTGCCGATGTTGTGCAAGACCTGGCGGGTCTGGGCCGCCACATCACCAGGGCCCACCAGGTTGCCATTCGCGTCAACGCCCACCTGACCGGCGACGTAAAGCATACTCCCCGCCGTGACTTTGACGGCGTGAGAATATGCGCCTAGGGGCCGGGGGGCAGTGGCGGGGTTAAAGGCAACGCGCTCAAATTGTGGCATCTTAGGTATCTCCCTTCGGCGTGTCGTTGAAACCAGGCCAATCGTACCTGGGAAAATCAGCGCAGTATCCATATCCTCTAGACCCGGTTAGTATATGCGCTGCCCCGGAAAATGTAATCCCAAAATGGCCGTGGTATACTCGGCTCCATGGCGCCTGACGTAGGGATGCCCCAGGTCGGGGTGGGAGTGGTGTTCGTTAGAGAGGGGAAGGTATTTCTGGCCAAACGTCAGGGTTCCCACGGGGAAGATACCTGGGCGTCGGCGGGTGGCCACCTGGAGTGGGAGGAGTCCCTGGAGGATTGCGCGCGTCGTGAGGCCTTGGAGGAACTGGGAGTCACGGTGGGAGAGATGCGCTTTCTGTGCATCAGCAACATCCTCGCTTACGGGAAACACTACGTGGACGTGGAGTTTCTAGGAGACATCGGTTCCCAGGAACCCCGATTGGCTGAGCCCGAGGCCTTTTCCGAATCCGGTTGGTTCCCCCTGGACGATTTGCCCCAGCCCCTGTTCCAAGCGGTTTGGTATGCCCTGGATAGCCTGCGCACTGCATGTTACTACTACCCGGGGTCCCCGTCGTCCGCTCCTGACACCGGCCAATGACGCCCGCTCTTATGCTGCTTTAAGCGTTTGAAAATATCTCACCGCAGAGCAAGCGGAAAGCGCCGAGCCAAACTCAATTTTGGTCCGACGGTCCCGATGACTCTGCGATCTCTGCGGTTTTTCAGAGTCTCTAGGAGGATCTTGATGCCACCGAAAAAAGGGCATGGATTGTTGATGGTCTACACCGACGTTCCGGCCGACGTGGAAGAGGAATTCAATCGCTGGTATGACGAAGAGCACATACCCGAGAGACTGGCGATACCGGGAGTGTTGAGCGCGGCCCGGTACGTGGCCCTGCAGGGCGGTCCCAAGCACCTGGCTTGCTATGAGCTCAGCGAACCGGAAGCGTGGCATTCCGACGCTTGGCAACACCACCTGACCAATCCCACCGAATGGTCGAAGCGGATGTCGCCCGGCGTCGTGGGCGAAGTTTACGTGAGAAATTTATACCGGCTGATTTACCCTGACGACGTTCCCGAGGAGACGGCCCAGGCCGACATGGCTCCGGTGATGTTGGTGGGGCGTATGTCCGTGCCTCCGGCATTGGAAACCGAGTTTAACCACGCCTACAACTCGGAAAGAATGCCCACTTGCCACGCTGTCCCTGGCTACATACGGGGCCGGCGCTTCGAAGCGATCATGGGAGAACCCAAGTACATCACGGTTCACGAGATGCAATCGGTTCAAGTGTCCGAGAGCCCGGAATGGGAATCCTGGCGTACCGCGGTAACGCCCCAGTGGTCGAACAACGTCCGTCCCAAAATGGTCCATGCGCCCGGATCGCCCGGCATTTACACCCGCATCAACCCCTAGCAGA
Organism: Chloroflexota bacterium; assembly: GCA_022568195.1. Taxonomy (GTDB): domain Bacteria; phylum Chloroflexota; class Dehalococcoidia; order Lucifugimonadales; family UBA3495; genus JADFFS01. Next base: position 5,911 of record JADFFS010000021.1, read on the forward strand.
GCCATCGTCGGGGCAGCCGGTCATCCTTCCCTCTCAGATAGTGAGGGGCCAAGGGTTCATTAACATAAAATGCCCCATGCTACTACTAGAACTGTAGCCAAGCCGGGTACGAATCTGGTATAATGTATACAATATGTTGTAGGTAGAGGTACCCCACTCCTCTACTTATTTTTGTCTAGAGTTCCCCTTTTCTCAACGCAAACCCACCAGGGACAGAGCGTATGCAGCAAGACACGGCGTCCACCTACACGGCCAAGGATATTCAGGTACTCGAAGGCCTGGAAGCGGTCAGGGTCCGCCCTGGGATGTACATAGGCAGCACCGATCAACGGGGCCTGCACCACTTGATTTACGAGGTCCTGGACAACGCTGTTGACGAGGCTATGGCCGGATACTGTGACCTGGTGGACATCTCCATTGACACCGCTGGGTTGATCACCGTTGCCGATAACGGCCGGGGTATTCCGGTGGATATCCACCCTACAACTGGTACAACTGCCCTGGAAACGGTTATGACCACGCTGCATGCAGGCGGGAAGTTCGGTGGTGGAGCCTACAAAGTAACCGGCGGACTGCACGGCGTGGGTGGCTCGGTGGTCAACGGTCTTTCCGAGTATCTCAAAGCTGAGGTACGGCGGGATGGAAGGATTTACTTCCAGGAGTACGCCGAGGGCAAACCCCTGGGCAGCCTGGTAAAGGGAGAAAAAACCAAGGAACGCGGCACTACCATTTTTTTCCGTCCCGACCCGAAAATTTTTGCTGAAATCGAGTACGATTTCGATATTCTCACCGCCCACTTCAAAGAGATTGCATTCCTGAACAAAGGGCTGGAGATACGGTTCACCAGCTACTGGCACGAAGAGCTGCGTAAGGGCGATATCGAACGCGGCTACTACTTCGACGGCGGCATCGCCAACCTGGTGCGTAACATCAACCGAAACCGCCGGGTCATGCAAAATCCGCCATTTTACTTCGAGAAAACAATGGACGATACCCTGGTCGAGGTGACGATACAGTACAACGACACCTACAGCGAGTCGGTATTTTCGTTCGCCAACTGTATCAACACCCAGGAAGGCGGCACCCATATGACCGGGTTCCGCTCGGCCCTGACCCGGGTGATCAACGACTACGCCCGCAAGCAAGGGTCCATCAAAGAGGACCAACCGAACCTCACCGGCGATGACGTTCGGGAGGGGCTGGCGGCGGTGATTAGCATCAAAATGACTGACCCTCAATTCGAAGGGCAGACCAAGACCAAACTGGGCAACGCCGAAGTGCGCGGTATCGTGGACTCGGTGGTAAGCGAGGGTTTCGGCCGCTACCTAGAGGAGCACCTGACCGAAAGTAAAAAGATCATCGAAAAGTGCATGACCTCCCAGCGGGCGCGGGAAGCCGCCAAGCGCGCTCGAGAGCTAGTCCAGCGCAAGAACGCTCTGGACGGCTCTTCGCTCCCGGGTAAACTGGCCGATTGCGCCGAGCGGGACCCCGCCAAATCGGAGTTATACATCGTGGAGGGCGAGTCGGCGGGTGGCTCGGCTAAGATGGGCCGGGACCGGCATTTTCAGGCTATCCTGCCCCTCAAGGGCAAAATACTCAATGTGGAGAGAGTGCTGCAGCAGCCGGACCGGATATTGGGCCACGAGGAAATCCGGGCGTTGGTGGCTGCGGTGGGCGCTGGAGAGGGAGAGGAGTTCGACCCGTCCAAGGTGCGCTATCACAAGATCATTATCATGACCGACGCCGATGTAGACGGCTCTCATATCAGAACGCTTATACTTACCTTCTTCTACCGGCGCATGCAGGCGCTCATAGATCAGGGCTATCTGTACATCGCCCAACCGCCCCTGTACCGCATTCAAACGGGGAAAAAGGTTCAGTATGCCTTTGATGAAGAACAAAAGGACTCGATCCTTAAGGGTTTGAACGGGCAGCGGAATATGCATCTGCAACGGTACAAAGGACTGGGCGAGATGAACCCCGATCAACTTTGGGAGACCACGATGGACCCGGAGTTCCGCCAGATGCTGCTGGTCAAGATCGAGGACGTGATGGAGGCGGACGACGTTTTTTCCACCCTTATGGGCGAGGTCGTGGCTCCGCGCAAGAGCTTTATCGCCGCCCACGCCCGCAGCGTGCAAAACCTGGACGTTTAGCCCCGTTCACCACCTGCAACCACCGGTAGGGCCTCTCCCGGCCGCGTGACTGGCTGAGTCCCGCTAACGCCAATTGCAACTCCTAGTTCAGTAATCCGTTTCTGGTTTGTCGCCGGGGCTAAGACGCCTATGGGGACGTCTGTCATTCGTTGGAAAAGGGCGTTCGGTGGTTTATAATGGGGTTGACCGGCTCCCAGCGACTAGATGATCCAACCGGAGGTAAATTTGCCTGCCAAGAAGGCTTTCCGACAATCAGTTAAGCGGGCCCAGCGTAACCGATCTGTCCGCAGCGCCATGCGGACTGGAGTAAACAAGGCGCTGCGTTCCATGGAATCTGGAGACCGCGACGAGGCGGCGCCCGTTGTCACCCAAGCGGCCGGCCTTTTGGATCAAGCGGTGCGGAAAGGGATAATGCCCAGGAAAACCGCTTCCCGGCGTAAGTCCCGCCTTGCGATTCGTTTGAATAAAGTGGGCGAAGCTGCTGCCTCCTGACACGCCCAAACCCTCCGGTTAGTTTCCGTTTGCCGACTGCCCCGCCTAAGTCATTGGTTTCTGCTGGTCTTGCCGCAGCCCCTGTACACCCCCGGCCATCCCCCACTACGCGACTTCAATACCGCAAGCGTCCCACTCCTGGCGAAAATGTGACACCCCGGCGTTGACAGCTATATGGGCCTTTGTTAGCCTGGGTACAGAACATTCGTTTCGCGAGGATAAGGGATGACGGCGAGAAGACAGCTACCGCCCCGTAGGCGGCGAATTCTGGAATTTATTCGAGAGTTCATCGCGGATAATGGGATTCCGCCCACGGTTCGGGATGTCCAGAAAGCCTGCGACATCAGCTCCACTTCGGTGGTGGACTACAACCTGCGAATTCTGGATCGGGACAGATACCTGAGCCGGCGGCCCGACGTGGCCCGCGGCATCGAACTGCTGGATGAAGCCGGCCAGCCGGTTTCCAGCGCGCCCAGGGTACACATTGTTGGGAGCATCGCTGCCGGCCTTCCCATCCCCGCTTTCTCTACAGAAGAGGCCGCGTCCAGCGCCGAGTTCGACACCATAGAGGTCTCGCCGGAACTGGCCCGGCGTCACGGCAGATTGTACGGATTGACCGTCAACGGAACGTCGATGATCGATGCACTGGTCGACGACGGTGACGTGGTTATCGTCAAGCCCGCTAACGAAGCCGTCAATGGCGAGATGGTGGTCGCCTGGTTGAAGGACGAAGAGGAGGCCACACTCAAGAAGTTCTATCTGGAAGGCGATCGGGTGCGCCTGCAACCGGCCAATAGCCAGATGGAACCTATCTACAGCCCGGCCAGCAACGTGGAAATTCGCGGGAAGGTCGTCGAGGTTATCCGCAAATACGCCTAAAGACTACTCTGCTCCAATTGCCTCATTTTCCCGCCGCTGCCGCCGTATGCGCCCAAAACCCGACTGCCTAATTGCACGCCGTTATTCCATTACTATGATGCGGAAGCCCCCTGGGGAGCGAAATTGGGGATCTTCCAGGTCCTATGCATCGGGGTCTCATCGTCCGCGAAAAGTTCTTTGTAACGGCTAACGCTTTCCCGTCGATGGGGACTAGAGCGTCCCCTTAGTGGGTTCGAAGGGATAAGCCTAGACGCCTCTCCCCGTGGGCAATCCTCTCCTTCAAGGGAAGGGTGATGGGCCGGCAGAGACCTGGTCCGTCGCGATGAAACCGGGCTACGTGCGGTTGTTGATCAAGGCGCCGTAGGTCGAGACCAGGAACGGCACACAGTAGGTCAAGGGGACCTTCCAGTAAAGGGAGGAGCTCCATTCCCCGGCCAAGAGGTTGTCTCCCTGGTTGAGGGCTGTCAACACAGTACCGACGACCAAGGCGGCTATCAGAGATCTCTTGAGCAGGGGTAGGTGGCGCAGAGCGCACAACAAGCACTTGGCCAGCTCGGCGGCGGGACTCGTTACTGCTGTTTCGCTGAGGACGGGTTTGGAGCGGAAAACGAAGGCCCGGCCCGCGTGCAAAGCCTTGCCGCAACTGGCACAGATGCCCTGGCCTCGGATTAGGTCCTCTTCGGTGTTGATCGAGTGCACCATGGCAAGCCACCTGTGGCCGGTGGCAACCGCGCAGGCAGGGAGATGAAAGGGTTAACCAGTGATGCAAGAACTGTTAACGCTGGAGTCGCTTTCAGGTTCGATGCGCGAGGTTGCTAGAGATTCTCGGTATTTTAGCTTTAGCCAACAGGCGTGTCAATCGAAGGAGCGTCCAACCGGCGATGGCGCCGGGGCCGCGCATCATAAAAAAGGTCTGGCCCCGATTCTATCGGGGCCAGACCCTTTTTATCTCCTCGGTATGGGAAGCTCAGGACAAGATGTCCCACAAGCGTTGGGACTGCCAGCGCAGCACCCGGACAATGGTGGCCAGGGCTAAACCGATGCCGCTCAGCACTAGGCCGATTCCGACGAACTTGAAGGGCGCCAGCCAGGCGGTGGTCGTATTGATGTTGGCCAGGCTATTCAGCAGCGCGCTGCCTGCCGTGGCAGGGTTCAGCTCGGTGGCGATGGAGTGGTTCCAATAACCATAGCTGATGAACGCCAGAACGATTCCGATGACCAGTGAGGCTATCAGCACCATCATGCCCATCATCATTAACATGGGGAACACTGTGGCCGTCATGGGGGGCTTGATTACCTTTACTGGTACGCCGACAGCTTCCTGGACCCTACCGCCACCGGTGCGCAGAGCGCCCAGGATGGTGGCCAGCAGGAAGGTTACGCCGCCTAGGATCATTCCCATGCCAAGGAACTTGAAGGAAGGTAGCCAGGCCTTGGTGGACTCCATGAATGCTTTTTGAGTGGCCAGGGCGGAGCCTGTAACTGCGGCTTCTCGTACCTCTTTGGAAGCCTGGAAGTAGTCGGAGGTAATCGAGCTGTTGACCAGACCGAAGATGAACGCCGCCAGAACCACCATGAACCCCATCGCGATAAATGGGACCCACATCTTACTGGCCATAGCCTGCATTCCGGTGACTCGCACCGGTAACTGGGTGGAGCTGAAGGAAATCTCGCGGGTGGATGGTTGAGCTAATGTTGCCATTTGTTTACTCCCTTTGGTTATGGTTCGACAATTGGGGCGTGGATAATCCGCGTCCTAGGCCTGCGTTTTGCGCCCCTTGAGAATGGGCAGAACTGCAGCCATGGTGTTGCCTCGGAGATGGACGTTTTTAAGAATGTTGGCGAAGGCGAATCCAAAACCCAACAAGAAAGTGGCCAACCCTAGGACCTCGAGGGGAAGCACCCAGGCTTTAGTTGTTTGGAAGTTGGCCAGAGTGGCCAGCAATGCTGACCCAGGTTGCGCGGCGTCGCGTGCCGCTTTGCTGAAGGCGTAGTAGTCGCTGGCGAATGCGACTGCCATCACCACCCAAACGATAACGATGGCCATGATAATCATCATCCCCACGACCCACAGGCCGCCGGCGATTTTGATTTGTGGGGCGGTTCTCTGTGCTTGCGCCCTTAACTCTTCGTTGCTCATTAACTGATACCTCCTATCTCCGGAAATGGCGCCTCAAGGTAATGTTTTGATCCGGTCATCCCATGTTGCACCTCGCCCTTGTTTCTATCCCATTCATCTGTTTAGATGCTATTGATATACAATGGATTCGCTGGATTATCGAAATGTATTAACAGTGTTCGTAACCAATAAATCGTAGGTAGCAATTAATGAATATAAAAAAGAATGATTGCTAAAAAAGCGGCCCATGTAGGTTAGATGTTAATGAGACAACGCGGATTCGGCGGAAGTCAGTAGCAGTGGATAAATTTGGGGTGGGCAACCTGGGGTTGGAGGTCAAGACACTGGGGACGGATTGCGCTGAAGGAACGAAAAGGTGGAACGTACCGGCATTCCCGGGTGTAGAGATCACTAGGTGCCCAGGGACGAGATAGGCATGGTGGCCCAGGCAGGCAGGGAGCTAGGCGCCAAGCTGGTCAACGTTTACGGGGAAACCATCTTGGAGAAGCGGTTGGCGGTGGAAAATGGAGTATATCTGGAGGTGTCCGGCCGCAAGGGCCACGGCTTAGCCACGGGCGCGTGGTTTAAGCGGCTCGGGAGACTGGGGCGGAGTTGTTAGTGGACTCGGATGCCCACGAGCCCGAGGACCAGTTGCCCCCGGAGTTGGCAGACCGAATAGCAGCGGGCGTGGGTCTCAACGTCGAAGAGCCCCACGCCCTATTGGTAATAAATCCGCAAAGCCTGCTGGCCAGACTCTGCTTCGGCCCGATCCCTGCGCCTCGCGCCCAGGGACTAAACCCTTAAGGACAGCGGTTGCTACCGGCTAACTAAGCCTTGCCTATGCGAAAGACCTTGGTGTTGCACACGGGGCAGACGCCCGATGTAGCCGGACGCCCGTTCTTCAGGGTTACTTGTTGTGGGTTCCGTATCTCCTGCTTTCCCCGGCACTTGAAGCAATAAGCCTCCATAATCTGCACCCCCATTACATTGAGTCTGCCCGGAGTTTGCCCGACCCGATACGGTGTAACTGGATCCCTCGATGGGTAGCTGTCCTCGTAGAGATGGTCGCAGTGAACTGCGGATGTAGGTTTTCGCCCTGTTCGATGCTCCCTGGATAATGGCCTAGGATTTGAAGCGGCCTGTTGGCGATCCAGAGCGTGAATGGCGTCAAGCCTGCGCGCCGGTTTCCAATATACAGGGCTGACGGCTTTTGTCAAGGAGTCAAGGGGAGCAATTGGTGCCTAGACTCGGACGCAGCATGTAAACCGTACTGATAGGCACTGGTCAATACGGGTTTCGGCGCGGCCCACAACCGAGCGCGCAAGGTCCAACAATATCTACGGATCTACCGGATGTCCGAATCAGCCCCGGGAGCGTAGGGGGAAGGGGAGTCGATCTGAAAGACCTTGCTGGGCTTCCAAGCGTCGGCGGCACGGTCGTACCGTACCATGGCCAAAAACCGGCCGTCGCTGCTGTAGGCGCGGAATTGCTCCAGGTACCCGGCGTCCAGCACAGGGTGGCCCAGGTTAATCGATTGGCCGTGGCGCAGGAACTGCTCAGCCTGCCGCCCTACAGAGATACTCTTGAGGTCTTGCAACACCCAGTCCACGGGCAGGAGATGTTGCTGCCATCCTTCGGGTGTGGAGCCAGCCTGCTCAAGTTGATCCGGTGTTATGGCCGTCTCTGCCAGGAACCGTCCGCAATACAAGCGTTCCAGGTTGGCAACGTGGCCCCCACAACCCAAGGATTCCCCAAGGTCGTGGGCCAGGGAGCGCATGTAAGCGCCCTTGCCACTTTCCACTTCCAGTTGTAGGACCGGTGGCCTGCACTCTACGATGCGAATATTGTGTATTTCCACAGGACGGGTCTGGCGCTCCACTTCGATTCCGGCCCGGGCCAGCTTGTACAGTCTTTGTCCCTTGACCTTGATGGCACTGTACATAGGGGGAGTTTGGTCGATCAGGCCGACGAAACCCTCGAGAGCTGCTTCAATCTGTTCCCTGGTGAGGCCGCTGGCGTCCGACTCCTTGACCACTTCCCCTTCGGCGTCGTAGGTACTGGTGGAGACTCCCAGTTTGATCTCCATCAGGTACCGCTTGGTCCCACCAACCACGTAGTCCATCAACCGGGTAGCTTGGCCGAAGCATACCGGTAGGACACCTTTGGCCAGAGGGTCCATCGTTCCGCCGTGCCCCACTTTCTGCCGCTGCCCGGTGATTCGCTTCACCTGGCGCAGGGCTTCCATGGAAGTGATCCCGGCGGGTTTGTAGAGGTTGAGGAACCCGTCCACCGACGGCCGGCCGTTGTTTTTGGGCGTAGTCATACCTGGCTAATCACAGGGATTCGATGCCGAATGGCTGTTGGACTGGTCCCCGCCGTCGACCGGGGGTTGTTGAGCCTGCTCGTCGCGGATGTCATCCATGATTTGCAAGATGTGGGCGGCCTGCTCCAAGGTATCGTCCAAGGTGAACTTGAGGAAGGGGGTATAGCGCAAGGAAATCCGGTCTCGTAGCTCCCGCCGCAGATAGCTGGCGGCGGACTGAATTCCGTCCAAAGCGGTACGTCTGGCGTCTTCATCTCCCATGACGCTAAGGAGCACCTCGGCGTTCCGGAGATCGTTGGAGGTGTTGACGCTGGTTATGCTGATGACCCCGGTCAGCCGAGGGTCCTTGATCTGCCGGGACAACAGCAAGCTGATTTCGTCGCGCAGGAGATCATTGATACGATCGATGCGTCTGGACATGCGGGGCTCCCAATTTTGAAGGGTGGAAGGGGCTGGGATTGGCGAATAGCTTCTGGGAGCAGCCTAGCGTTGGCCCCTTTCCTGACGGTGGGTTTCCAAGATGTCGCCTACCTCGACGTCGTTGAACCCCTGGAGGATGATGCCGCAGTCGGAACCGTTGGTCATCTCGTTGACCTCGTCCCGGAAATGACGGAGGCTGGCGATGCTGGACTCCTGGAGCAACTCGCCATCCCGCATCACGCGGACCGTGGCTCCTCTGGTGATGCGCCCTTCGGTCACGCGGCAACCAGCGATGTTAACCCCCTGCCGTGTCGGGAATATCTCCCGGATCTCGGCTCGCCCTATGATCACATCGGTGTACACAGGCTCCAATATCCCGAACAGGGCCTGACTTATGTCGTCAATTAGCTGGTAGATGATGTCATAGTGGCGAATCGGCACGCCCATGCGGTCGGCCAATCGCTCAGCGCTGGGTTCGGTGCCCACGGTGAAGCCGACAACGATTGCTTGCGAGGCGCTGGCCAACAGCACGTCGGACTCGGTAATGCCGCCGGAACCTCCGTGCAGGACGCGGACCTTGGCGCCTTCGGCGGTAAGCCCCTCCAGGGCCTGGCGGACCGCTTCCACACTCCCTTGTACGTCGGCCTTGAGTACAATGTTCAGTTCTTTTACGTCGCCAGCGGCGGTGCGGTTGACCACTTCCTCCAGCGTTAAGGCCCGGGACTGAGCTTGCTGCGAGAAAGTCTTCGCCCGGTCGTTCGCCATGGAGCGGGCTTGGCGCTCGTTGTCTACCACGGCGAAAGCGTCTCCAGCTTCTGGGAGGGAGCCCAAGCCGAGAATCTCGGCGGGGGCACCGGGAGGCACCGACTTGATAGATTTCCCTTGGTCGTTGGTTATGGCCTTGATTCGGCCGAAAGTCCCTCCGGCGGTGATGTATTCGCCAAGTTTAAGGGTGCCGTCTTGGACCAGCAGTGTGGCCAGCGGACCACGCCTTCGGTCCAGCTTGGCTTCGATAATCACGCCGGTGGCCGGTTTGTCCGGGTTGGCCTTGAGCTCCGCCACCTCGGCCACCACCGCGATGTTTTGCAGCAGGTCATCCAATCCATCTCCGGTGCGAGCGGAAACCTCAACGGAGATAATCTCGCCGCCCCAGTCTTCGACCAACAGATCATGTTCGCTGAGCTGGCGTTTGACCCTCTCGGGGTCTGCTCCCGGCAGGTCCATCTTGTTGATTGCGACAATTATGGGCACCTTGGCGGCCTTGGCGTGGTTGATAGCCTCCTCTGTTTGAGGCATTATGCCGTCGTCCGCCGCTACAACCAATATGGCTATGTCGGTGATCTGGGAGCCGCGGGCACGGATGGCGGTGAAAGCCTCATGGCCCGGGGTGTCCAGGAAAGTTATTTGCTGGCCCTGGGTTTCCACCTGGTAGGCCCCGATGTGCTGGGTGATGCCGCCGACTTCATGCTCCGCGACATTGGTACGCCGGATGGCGTCCAAGAGAGCGGTTTTACCGTGGTCCACGTGCCCTAGAATCGTAACTACAGGAGACCTGGTGACCAGATGGGAATCGTCATCCGCAGGTCGAGATTTAGAGGCTGAAGCAGCAGCAACCGCTGCCTCAGGCTCGGCCATGCTAGTTCTGATACCGAAGGCGGCGGTCACCAAAGTAGCCATCTGGTAGTCGATGATCTGGTTCATCGACGCCATTATCCCGTTGCGCATCAGTTGTTTGATGACGTCGATAGGTGTCTGGTCGGTCAACTCGGCCAGACGTTGCACAGTAATGGTTGGCGGCAGCTCCAGAACCCTGGGTTGGCCCCGGCGTCCCTGGCCTGCTGCTCGGTTGGAGGCGGGTGACCGGCCTCGACCGTCTACCGGTCTTTCAGAGGTCATTCATCTCTCCGACGGGGCTGAAACAGCCACCGATATTCGGTAATAGTCTTTCAACCTGGTCTGGTCTTGCGGAGAAAAAGAAACGCTCAGGCTCCGCTCCAAACCACCTTTTTGTAGGCCCTTTGACCAGCAATCGGGAGAGTGGCAAAGGTAGGCGCCTCGGCCCGGCGTCTTTCCGGTGGGGTCTATAACGACCGGTCCCTCGGGCGTACGGACGACGCGAATAAGTTCCCGCTTGGCTATCTTCCGGCCGCAAGCAACGCAACTCCGTTCCGGAATGTGGCGCTGTTTGGGCAAAGCATCGACCGCTTTTGTCAGCGAGCTGACCCTTTAGCGGCGACCTCGCTGGGGTCCTCTAGCCCTATTTGCTCCACCGCTTCGGCGGCGGCGATTCCGTCCCCCGGCGCCCCGGCCCTCTTCGATAATGTCCTCGGCGAACCGGATCTTGCCGGCGTCGGGCGTTAGGACCGGTATCTGTGGCATGTCGCCAAGGAGGACTCCGTCCTCGGGCTCCTCGTCCTCGTCTTCGTCATCTGACGCTTCGACATCACCCAGGGTGAAGGACTCCAGGTCTTCCACACTGAAGCTGACGGTTGCCTCTTGTTCCTGCTCGGCCTTCGCTTCGTCAGCCTTTTCTTCCTCGCGGATCAGGGCTTCAAGTATAGCGTCTTCGTCGAGTTGGGCAACTCCGGCTTCAATGGTTTCGACGGTTTCAGCGGCTGCCACGTCGGCCGTAGTCTCATCGGTAACGGTGACCTCGGCGACGGCCTCTTCCAGAAGTTCGGCCTGGGCAACCGCCGTCGCTGTTCCATTTACTTCGACACTATCCGCAGCCAACTCGGCCACGGGCTCCGACTCTTCGGATTCCTCAAGCTCCGTCTTCGAGGCAACCTTGGCAGCCTGACGACGGCGAGCCTCTCTGATTTCCTCCCATTCGGTCATTCCCTTGATGTCCAAGCGCCAGCCGGTCAGCTTGGCGGCCAGCCGGGTGTTCTGGCCCTCTTTACCGATGGCTAGGGAGAGCTGCCGGTCCGGCACGACCACCATGGCAGTGGCGTCACTGGGGGACAGTTCGACTTCAATCACTTCCGAAGGGCTGAGAGCCTTGGCGATGAACACCTTGGGGTCTTGATTCCAGGAAACGATGTCGATCTTCTCGCCCTGGAGCTCGTTGACAATGCTCTGGATGCGGTTGCCCCGTACGCCGATGCAGGACCCCACGGGGTCAATACCTTGTTGAGTGGCGCTAACCGCCACTTTACTGCGGTACCCGGCTTCCCGGGCGATGGCCTTGATTTCCACCACCCCGTTGTAGACTTCCGGCACTTCTATTTCGAAGAGCCGGCGAAGCATATTTTTATGGCTGCGCGAGACCAGTATCTCCGGGCCTTTGGCGGTGTTGCGAACACTGAGGACGTACACCTTGGCCCGCTGGCCTTTGCGGTAGCGCTCGGTAGGCACCTGCTCCTCGAAGGGCAGAATGGCCTGGGCCCTGCCAAGGTCCAAAGCGATGGAGCGGCCCGGTTCTGTTTGTTCGATCACGCCAGAGACTATGTCTCCTTCGTGTTTCAGGAACTCTTGATAAAGCAGTTCTCGTTCCGCTTCCCGCAGGCGCTGTAATACCACCTGTTTGGCCGTTTGCGCCGCAATACGGCTGGCGTTATGGGGCAGCGCCTCATCGGCGGCTACTTCGTCCCCCAGTTCGGCGCCCTGTTTTATCTCCTGGGCGTCGGCAACGGAGATCTCACGGTCACGGTCCTCAACGGATTCCACCACGGTTTTCAACGCGTAAACCCGCACCTCTCCGGTGTTGGGGTTAAGCTTCACCGAGATGTTTTGGCCCGATGCTGGATTGTCTTTCTTGAAAGCGGAGGCCAAGGCAACCTCGATGGCCTGAAGCACCTGCTCTCTGGGCAGGTGACGTTCAGCAGCCAACTGGGTCAACGCTATCAGAAAGTCGCTTTTCATGGCGATGCCCCCTGAGTTTTGCTGCCTGGGAACCGATTTAGCCCTTCAACAAGAAAGCGGGAGAAACCCGCTTTTCAGAAGACGAACTATTTCAAATCAGTATAGCACCGCCCGTTGGTGGTTTCAAGGAGCGATGGGAGGGTCTTGGGCGTGGGGGCAGGGGCCAATTCGCGGTCCCGTGTGGCTTTGGACCACGGCTGGAGGACAGGAGGTTCCGAGGCTAATCAGGGCGATGCTTTATGGAGCCGATTACCACCAGATCTTTCCGCCGGCCTCCTTGGCAAGCTGCTCGTAATCCTTGGTCCACAAGCTGGTGCTCAGGTATTTCCAGCCCCCGTCGGCCAATAGACAAAGGATGTTGCCCTGCTCCATGCGCTCTGCCTGGCGCATGGCGGCGTAGACCACCGAGCCCGAGGACACGCCAGCGAAGATGCCTTCCTTTTCAAGCAGCTCTTTGGTTCCCCTAAAGGCGTTGAGGCTGCTCACCAGGATGCGGGCATCCAGCAGGTTGATGTCCAGTATGGGTGGAATGAACCCTTCCTCCAGGCTGCGTAGCCCGGAGATGAAGTCGTCGGGCTCAGGCGCTGCGGCCACGATTTTCACTTTGGGATTGTGTTCCCTGAGACGGCGGCCGACGCCCATCAGGGTACCGCCGGTGCCCAGACCGGCCACGAACATGTCCACGTCGGGCAGCGATTCCACGATTTCCAATCCGGTGGTTTCGTAGTGAGCGTCCGGGTTCCCGCTGTTGCCGTACTGGTACAGCATGAAATAGTCGTGGGGATGCTTTTCGACCAGGTCCTGGGCTACTTCAATGGAGCCATTGGTGCCCCTGGAGCCATCGGAGGGAATGATCTCCGCCCCGTAGGCGTGGAGCAATTGGATCCGCTCTACCGACACGTTTTCCGGCATCACCACCGTTACTTTGTAGCCCTTCAATCGCCCGACCATGGCCAAGGAGATGCCGGTGTTACCGCTGGTGGGTTCCAGAATCGTGCGGCTGGCCGAGATCTCTCCATCCCGCTCGGCCTTTTCGATCATTTTCAGGGCGATGCGGTCCTTCAAGCTGCCCGTGGGATTCTGCCCCTCCAACTTGGCAAAGATGCGAACACCTTCCTTGGGGCTCATGTGCTGGAGTTCCACCACCGGCGTGTTGCCAATGGTGTCCAGGATTCCTTTGTAGGTCAGCTTTGTAACCATCGCTTTTAGTTGTGATTAGGCTAGTCCGAGGCCACCGCGGCGGTCTCCGGGGCGGCCAACCCGCAGAACACTTCATAGTCGATGAGCTCGGTGATTGTCGGATTGTCGCCGCACAGCGGGCAGGATGGGTTCTTCTTCAGCCTGACCTCCCTGAAGCTCATGCTCAGCGCGTCAATCAACAGAAGACGGGAGCTCAGGGACTCGCCGATGCCCAGCAGCAGCTTGAGCGCCTCGGTCGCTTGGATGCTGCCAACCAGCCCGGTAAGGGCGCCCAAAACCCCTGCCTCGGCGCAGTTGGGCACCATCCCCGGCGGAGGTGGCGCTGGGAACAGGCACCGGTAGCAGCCTTCTCCCGGCATGAACACGGTTGCTTGTCCGTCAAAGATCAGTATGCTGCCGTCCACCAAGGGCTTGCCCTCGAGATAGCAGGCGTCGTTGACCAGGTAGCGGGTAGCGAAGTTATCCGCGCCGTTGATCACCAGGTCGTATTGGCTGATGATCTCCCGGGCGTTGTGGGATTCGAGCCTGGTTTCGTGACTCACCACATTGACGCCTGGGTTGTAGGCTTTGATGTTGTCGCGAGCCGAATCCAGCTTGGAACGCCCTATGTCGGCGGTGTGGTGCAGTATCTGCCTTTGCAGGTTGGATATTTCCACCACGTCGAAGTCGACGATCCCAATGGTGCCCACGCCGGCCAACGCCAGATAGATTGCCGAAGGAGAACCCAGGCCGCCGGCGCCGACAATCAGGGCCTTGGACTGCAAAAGTGCCCGCTGGCCCTTGCTGCCGACGTCGCCCATGATGATGTGCCGGCTATACCGCTGGACCTGTTCTGGAGTTAGTGTCAATGGTTGTTGGGTCATGTTGCCCGCTCCTACGTATTTTTTGTCTATCTTGGATGAGCCCGGGGATGTCGCGACCCCGTCCTTAAGGCCTGGCCGGTATTCCCCCTGCCCAGCGCACAAAAAACCTGCGCTCACCCTCACGGGTTGCCTTGGCAGGCGGGCGCAGGTTTGACGATTACCGGTAGATCCCTGCTCCCTATGTCGGGAGACAGGTACAGGCGCGGATAAAGCCGTCTCGTTGGCGGGTCATCGTTCTTTCGAGTCTATTCTCGGCGGATGGGCTTGTCAAGTAAATCGATTTCGTCATATTCCAAGCGTCCGCCCATACCGCGTATAGCCGAAAGTTGGGTCCGTGGAAGCAAGCCTTTCTGATTTCAACGACACGGGCGGGTCAGGTCGCGGTGCCTGCAATCCGGCAGAGAGCCGGGTTTATACCCGGACCGCTTGCGATTCGCTCAGGTCACGCTGGCGTTGGGCCAGGTCGGCCAGGGTAATGTTGCTTAGAAGTTCCTGAATGGCCTCCTCCACCGACTTCCAGACCTCTTGCTGGGCGCATGAATCGGAGAATACACATTCGTCGGGATTGATCAAGCAGTCCAGTGGGGAAGAATTACCGTCCAGGGTTTTCATTACCATGGCCAGGTTGATTTCCGAGGGGTCTCTGGCCAGCCGGTGCCCTCCCTGCGGTCCACGACGGCTGGAAACCAAGCCGAACTTGTGGAGGGTGGTCATAAGCTGGTCGAGATAGGCTTCCGGGATACCTTGCTTGTAGGCGATCTCCGCAGTCGGGACCGGGCCTCCGCCGTCGTGCATCGCCAATTCCACCAAGGCCCGCACCCCATAGTCGACTTTCATGGGGATTCTCATGTTGCGCACCTCCGAACCGGTCAGTCCCAAATTATAGCATCACCCGGTGGGATTGCCAATAATGTATATCCACAGACTCGACTTTCGGTGGGTCAGGACAAACCGGTCCAAAGGGCGTCTCTCGCCTGGTTCATAGAGCTAAAACCCAGTTTTACTGTGGTGATTGTTCGCTCACTCCGTGGGCGCCGTTATCAGGTAGGTACCCAGACAACGAGCTATCAAGCGGCTGTCCTGGTCTAAAACTTCTACGTCGCCCACGGCAACACGACGTCCCCGGCTGACCAGCTTGGCGTTGGCGGTTAGCTCGCCGTTCCGGGCTGGGGCGATGAAGTTGACTTTCAGCTCCACTGTTGTGGTTGTTTCGCCGGGACGTAGCGTCGAATGCACCGCTCTATGAAAAGCGTAATCGGCCAGGGTGACGATCAGACCGCCTTGAACCATACCAGCGGCCTGCCGGTGCTTATCCTGGATTTTCATAAACGCGCTGCCGCAGCCGTCGGCGGAGATTCCAGGGCGCATCCCCAGCAATTGGGCGAATGGGGCCTCGTAACCGGGATCCTCGTCCGCTGGCACGGGTTTCTCGTCTGCTGGCACAGGTGGCAACTCCTTCAAGCGCTTCCAAGTATACCGTTGCGGATTGTGGCTTGCCACTGGGAATTCGTGACCGAGGCTCTCTTGAGGGGCCCGTGGGAAGCGTAAACCCGCGTGGAATTGGCTAGGGTTAATGGCTTCGGAGCGGGAATCCAATTTATAATGTCGGTATGGTTTCAGAAACCAGTGCTCTAAAAGTGCCGGAACGCGGCCAAAACTCGATCAGGGAGGGACGCTCCGTGGCGCCCTTGGACGGTTCGAATCGGAATGAACCCCGGTGGGACCTGGGTCCGTGGCGGTTGGTAGGGAAAATAGGGGAAGACCAGTGATCAAAGGGGTTTTGGTCGGATTCGGCATCATGTTGCTGCTGGCCCTGATCCCCATCGTCCATTTTGTGGGAATCCCTTTCGGGCCGTTTATCGGCGGCTACTTCGGTATAACTTCGGCCGCGAGCCATACTGGCTCCCATTTCACCAAAGCGTTGGTCTTTGGGTCCTTGTTGGGTGTACTGGTTTTTCTAATGGGATCCGGGGTCGGCGTGATACTGACCGTGTTCACCCAGTTTAACCTTGTGCTGGTGTGGATAGTAGTTGTGGTATTTACATTCTATACGGTGAGCATGGGAGCTCTGGGCGCCATGTACGCCCAACTCCGCGCGGCGAATTAGCTTGCATCACGCCGCTCTTACTGAGCCAATAGGCAGGTATTTTGGTGGAGAGGTACCATCAATAACATGATCGCTGGGCCGTCATGCTGAGCATTATGACTCCGAGTAAAATGCCAGGCGCAGGCCGTCTGGTATGTCGAGCCCAATCATCTCGCGGCGAAGCAAGGGCGGACTAAGGTTTGGTCGATCTGGTTGAAATAAAAGGAGGGTTCCGGCAGTGACCAGCCGAAAGTTCCTGTTACTCATCGGGTTGACGGTCCTGGTCTTCGCCGGCCTGGCCGCTTATGGTGACTTCCAGGACGTGGTCGGCAGGTTGGCTCACTTTCCTGTGACCCATCTGGCCGCCGGTTTGGCGCTGGCGCTATTAAACTACATACTGCGGTTTGGGCGTTGGGCCTACTACCTCCGGGTCTTGAACATCAGGGTGCCCTTCGGCCTGAACGGCTTGGTGTTTCTCTCGGGACTGGCCATGTCAATTACGCCGGGCAAGGCGGGAGAGTTGCTGAAATGCTACATGTTGCGGGACCGGGTCAACGTTCCCGTGGCCGCCTCAGTGCCCGTGGTAGTTATGGAGAGGCTAACCGACGTGCTGTCGGTGGTACTGCTGGCCTTGATTGGGCTGGCCCTCTTGCCCGTTCAGGTGGTCTGGGTATTGGCCGCGGCTTTGGTTTTGCCGGTCGCTGGGTTTGGGATTTTCGCTTCACGGCGGGGTAGCCGCTTGCTTGGGCTGCCATTCCTTCGCCGGTGGCGGGACGAGATACTCATTTCTCAGGAAGGGTTCCGACGCCTGGCCGCACCGAGGGTGATGGCGGTGGGGGTGATTCTGGGGACCCTGGCCTGGTTCAGCGAGGGAGTCGCTCTATGGGTAGTTCTCCAGGGGCTGGACGCCGATATGTCCTTATTGCGTGCGCTGCCCATTTACGCCGCCGCCACGCTGGTGGGAGCGGTGACCACCCTTCCCGGTGGCCTCATTGGGACCGAAGGCAGCATGGTGGCATTGTTGCAACAGAGCGGCATGGACAAGGGGTTAGCCTCCGGCGGCACGCTGCTGGTAAGGCTGATAACCCTCTGGTTCGCCGTGGCCGTAGGGGTGGCTGCTTTGGCACTACTGCACAGGTTTTCGCCGGTCCGTGATGCGCCAGAAGCCGGCACCGAGGCGGATGGGCCGGCGTTGCGAACGCCTCATTAGAGCGTGAATCAGAAGGTAGAACGTGAATCCCGTTGAGCACTGCCGATAAATACGATCAACCGGCCGGGGACCAAAGGTTCCTGGCAAATCCAGCGGCCCTCTTGAGGGCGCTGAGGCCCCATCAGTGGATCAAAAATGGCCTGGTGTTTCTGCCCTTCGTGTTCTCAGTCCGGGTGGCTTGGTCTCTGGACAACCTGGAGGCCGTTCCCGATCTGCTTCTGCGCTTGCTGTTGGTGTTTCTCGCCTTCTGCGCCCTGTCCAGCGCCACCTATTTGCTCAACGACTTGATGGACCGGGAAGGAGACCGTCGCCATCCGGTAAAGAGCCACCGGCCTATCGCGTCGGGCCAGGTGAGCGTTCCCGTCGCGCTGGCGGTCATGGCAACCCTGGGCCTGGGCGGACTGGCGGTAACCGCATGGTTGGACCCGGTTTTGGCCGGCATCGGTTTGTTGTATCTGGGCATAAACGTGGCCTATTCCCTGGGCATGAAGCGGCTGGTGTTGCTGGACCTGATGGCCGTGGCCAGTGGCTACGTGATTCGTGCCACCGCCGGGGCAGTGGCCATCGACGTTACACCTTCGCCATGGCTGTACGCCACCACGGCGGCGGGGGCGCTGTTCATCGTGCTGGGCCGCCGCTACGCCGAAGTGCGGTTGGCCGGGGACGCCCCTGAGGAACAGCGCTCGGTGCTCCGCCATTACGCCGGACCGTTCATCGGTCAGTTGCTGACCATCTCGGCAACCGCGGCATGGTTGAGCTATACTTTATACACCATAGAAGCGGACAACTTGCCCGACAACAACAGCATGCTGTTGACCCTGCCCATTGTGACCTATGGCCTGTTCCGTTATTTGTATCTGCTGAATACCAGCCAGGATGCCGAGGCTCCAGAGCAGCTCATTGTTCGGGACCCGCCAATGCTATTGTCTATCCTTTGTTGGATCGGCGTATCGGCATTGGTCCTTTTGTTGAATAGCTGAGCCTGCCACGCTCGGACACCCGGCGTAACCCCGGGGTGCTAGAGACAACGGCACCAATGCCTAATCCGGGCGCACGTTTTTGATTGGTTTCGATATATTCAGGAGTAGTTTAATGCAGGCATCCGAATCTCCCTCGTCACGACCGTCAGAGACCCCGTCATCGCCCGGCGGACAGAGGGTGGAGCGACCTATTGTGGCCGTGGTGGCCACAACTCCTGAGACGGTGCTGGAGGATTTCCAGCGGGCCATGGTGCTGGGCGGTGTCAACGAGACCTTGGACCCCTCCATCGCGACCCTGTTGAAAATCAACATTTCTTGGCAGCACTGGTATCCCGCCTGCTCCACCACGCCCTGGCAACTCGAGGGCGTGATCATGGCCCTGCGCAACCTGGGCCACCGGGAGCTGATCGGCGCTCACAACGGCACTGTGGTGGTCGATTCTTTCGAGGGCGAGCTCAAAAACAAGCACAAGGTCGTGCAGGACCGGTGCAACCTGCCCACGGTTCATCTGGACACCCCGCCCAATCGGTGGGTCGATTACAAGCCCAAGGCCGAGATGCTGGTGCTGGACGATATCTTCCCCGAGGGCATCCAAATCCCGGAGATTTTCCAGGGCCGCAACATCGTCCAACTGCCCACTATGAAGACCCACGTGTTCACCACCATGACCGGAGCGATGAAGAACGCTTTCGGTGGACTGCTGCACCGGAAGCGCCATTGGACCCACTCGGTGATTCACGAGACGCTGGTTGACTTGCTGGCCATCCAGCAGGAGATACACCCCGGCATCTTTGCGGTGATGGATGGCACCTTCGCCGGCGACGGTCCCGGCCCCCGGGCGATGCGTTGGCACGTCAAGGACCGCATCCTGGCCAGCGCCGACCAGGTGGCTATCGACGCCGTGGCGGCCAAGATGATGGGCTTCGACCCAATGAAACTCAGGTTCATCCGTTTGGCCCACGAGCGTGGTTTGGGATGCGGCGACATTTCCAAGATTGAGGTGGTGGGCGAGGACGTCAGCCGGGTGAACTGGCAATTCTCCGGCGTGGAAAATACGTTTGCCAGCAAGGGTCAAAAGCTAATTTACTGGGGGCCGTTGAAGCCTTTAGAAAAGCTGCTGCTTCGCACCCCTTTGGTCAGCCTGGCCTTCCTGGCCTCCAACCTCTACCACAACGGCTATTGGCTCAAGACCATAGGACGCCGCCGCATTCAGGCCGCATTGAAGACCGAATGGGGCAAGCTGTTCCAGTCGTACTGATTCAGCCAAGGCCATATCAAATAAACACGGCAGGAGTAGCGATCTCCCCATGGACATAGCCATTATTGGACTGCCACAGAGCGGCAAAACCACCGTGTTTGATGCCTTGACGCGGGGCCAAAGCTCCGCTACGGGAAGCGGCGGACCCGGCGCGCAGATGCGCGTGGGCGTGGTCAAAGTTCCCGACCCTCGGGTTGGTGTCCTGGCTGAGATGTACGAGCCCAAAAAGCTCGTCTACCCAGAGATCAAATATTTGGACTTGCCGGGACAGGAAGACTCAGGTCCGTACCGTGGGATCGGGGGCAGGAACAGGAACATTTTGCAGGAAGTGGACGCTTACCTGATGGTCCTACGCGCCTTCAACGACCCGGGCGTGCACAATCCTTTGGGCGGCGTGGACCCGGGCCGGGACCTGGCGAACATGCTAAGTGAGCTGGCCCTGTCTGACCTGGAGGTGCTGGAACGGGCCCTGGAACGGCTGGATGACAGCATCAAGAAGTCCAAGGCCCAAGAACGGCCGGTGCGGGTACGCCAATTGGAGGCCGCCCGAATGGTCAAGGAAAGACTCGAAGAGGGTGTTCCCCTGCGACGCCAGGAACTGACCAGCTCGCAAGCCGAGTTCTTGACCGACTTTCAGTTGTTGACCGCCAAGCCCATCATCGTTGCCTTCAACACCGGCGAGTCCGGACCAGCCCCTGACCTGTCGAAGTTGGACATTGACCCGGCAGAGGCCGCCTCCCTGGGCCAAGTCAGCCTATGTGGCAAGCTGGAGGCCGACCTGGCGACGATGACCGGCGAAGAAGAAACCCTTTTTCGCCAGGAGCTAGGGGTGGAAGAACCGGCGACAGAAAGAGTGATCCGCGCCAGCTATGAGACCCTGGGTCTGGTCTCCTTCCTCACCATCGGAGATGACGAGGTACGGGCTTGGAGCGTACCCCACGGCCTGGCGGCCCAGAAAGCTGCCGGGACCATCCATACCGACTTCTACCGTGGGTTCATCCGCGCCGAAGTGATCCCCTACGACGATCTGGTGCGCTGCGGGAGCATCGCCCAAGGACGCAAGGAAGGGGTCCTGCGGTCCGAGGGCAAGACCTATCCAGTTCAGGATGGGGACGTCATAGATTTCCTGATCAACGTCTGAGCCTTTAACCCGGCCATCAGAAACCCAGGCCATCGTGCCAGGACCCTAACGCTCGTCAACTATACGCCGGGCGAAGCTTAATTCGTGCCCGTCCGGGTCGGTGATGTGGAAGTATCGCTCGCCCCAGGCAGCGTTTTGTGGAGGCGAGTCAGGGGTCAGTCCGGTGTCGACCAGGCGATGGTAGATAGCGTCTACGTCGTCCACGTGAAGGATCAACCGCCCCCACCAGGACCAGCCGCCCTCGGCCGCCAGGATGAGGTTCAGGTAGCCTGGCCCCAACTTGAAGCTGGTAAATGATGCCCCAGGCCCTCCGTATAACAGCTCCAGCCCCACTCTGGCCCGGTAGAAGTCAACCCCGCGGGCCATATCCTGCACCGCCAATGTCACCGCGCTAATGTGCTCGACCGTCAATTTGCGTTACCTCCCGGATCTTCTTCGCATGGAGCTGCTTAAACTGTACAATACTGGCCATGCCTCCCAAATTGGATGGGCATGGCCCGAAGCGAGGTGCCCTTTGCGGATAGCATATATCCAGTCCATCGGAGGGGCCAGCGGCGACATGCTGCTGGGGGCCCTGTTGGACCTGGGATTTCCCATGGATGCCCTGCAGGAAGAGCTGGCTAAGCTGGATTTATCTGGATTTCAGCTGACCGCGGCCCAGGAAACCCGAAAGGAGATGCGGGGCACCAAGCTGACGGTCAAGGTGGAGGACCCCACTCGCTACTCCCCTCGCTGGCTGCTGGACACCGTCAAGCAGAGCAGGCTGGATGAGCCTGTGAAAGAAAAGGCGGCAGGGGTGCTCACCGCATTATGGCGGGCGGAGAGCCGGGTCCACGGCGAATCGGAAGAGGATCTGGAGTTGGAAGAACTGGGCAGCGTCGACACCCTGGTCGATGTCGTGGGAGTCGTCGCCGGTTTGGCCCATCTGGGGGTGGAGCAGGTGCACGCCTCCCCGTTGGTGTTGGGAGCAGCCGAGCCGCCCCGCTGGCCCGGCGGCTACCCGAACCCGGCGCCGGCCACCCTGGAGTTGGTGGGAATGGCCGGAGCGCCGGTGGCCGCCGACCACGCCATGTACCAGGGCGTGGGAGAGTTGACCACCCCCACCGGCGCCGCCCTCATCACCACCCTGGCTGACTTTCAACGGCCGGCCATGTCGGTGGACAGCATCGGCGTGGGCCTGGGCGCCAAGGACCCGGAGAACTTTCCCAACGTTATCCGGGTGTGGCTGGGGGAGACCATTGAACGGCCTGCCGCCGGTAAACAGGGAGACATCGTTTTGCTGGAAACCAACCTGGACGACGTTTCCGGCGAGGTTCTGGGCTACGCCCAGGAGCAGCTATTCGCATTGGGGGCGCTGGACGTGTGGTACACCCCCATTCAGATGAAGAAGAACCGCCCGGGAGTAATCCTGTCGGCCCTGGTCCCGGCGAGCCTTGAAGCGGCGGCTTCGGAGCTTATCCTTCGGGAAACCCCGACCCTGGGCGTTAGGACCCGTCCGGTGGAGCGATATGCCGCCGAGAGGCACAGCGTGCCCATGGAAACGGAGCTGGGCGTCATCAGCGTCAAGGTCAAATATCTGGGAGGCGAACCGGTAAGCGCGGCGCCCGAGTTCGAAGACTGCCGCCGGGTGGCGTTGGAGGCGGGATTGCCGCTACAAGAGGTGTACCAACGAGCGGTGGCCGAGGCCCGGAGCCGGTTCCTCACCTAATCGCGGTAGCTCATCGGCAGGTCACTGGACCAGGATTACCGGCGCCTGCGGGACCGCATGGGGGACCCGGGGTAGACCTTTTCGGAGAGCACCCATTCCACCCGTCGAAGCAGGGCCGCCGCCTCGCCGGGCTCCAGCAGGTCGAGCAACTCGCTGAGCCGGCCTTCGGGTGCTTGAAGCTGTTTTGCCAGCTTGCGCAGAGTACCCAGGTACTGTTTAGGAATACGATCCCCGCAGAAGTCCCAGATCACCGTACGGATTTTCATATCCGAGTGGAAGGTCAGGGCGTTGTCGATGCCCCACAGCTTGCCGCTCCCGTCCACCAACAGATGGTTCGCTTTGCGATCAGTGCTGTTGGCAACCAGGTCAAAGCAGGCGATCATTTGCAACTGATCGGCGTTGTTTTCGGGGAGGTTGTAATAGTTTTGCTTGGGGTCGTGCTCCACGAACTGCTGCACCGAGCCGATACCGTAGGGGCCGTCGCGGATCACCGTATACGGGATGAAGTCCCAGCCCAGCACTTCGCTAAGCAGGTAAGCCGCGTATTCGCGCTTGTACAGCGTACCGGTGGGAAAGTCCCACAAGGGGGATTCGCCATCCCGAGGCTTGTAAATTGCCAGCCCTTTTTGGTCGCCTAGTTCAAGCTGGGCTAGGAAAGTGTAATTAGAGCCCGCGGGAGTTAGTTGACAGGCAACGATTTCGCCGTTTTCGATGAGGTCTTGGCCAGACCGGTCGGCTTGCACCCAAATTCCTGCTATTTTCGTCCCACGGGTCAGCCGGCCTCCAAAACGGTGTGGCCGTTGGACCGTGGGCAAGCGTGTCCATCGGGGTTTATGGGCTGTCCGCACAGGAAGCAAAGCGGGCGTCCGGCGGAGCAAATCCGAAGGGCCTCCTCGGCTATGGTTTCGGCTTGGGCGATGGATATCGAGAAACCGACAGAGGCCGGTTCCTCGCTGGCCCCCTCTTCCTCGCGTTCGTAGGCCACCAAACGGAAAGAGTTACTGTCTGGGTCGTGGCTTAACATGATCTGGCCCGCTTTGAAATCGATGGAAATCCCTTCGCCGGAC
Source organism: Chloroflexota bacterium (assembly GCA_022568195.1). Classification (GTDB taxonomy): domain Bacteria; phylum Chloroflexota; class Dehalococcoidia; order Lucifugimonadales; family UBA3495; genus JADFFS01. The sequence continues at coordinate 29,677 of JADFFS010000021.1, forward strand.
CATTCAGGCTCGCTGCTCACACCATGTCGCTGCTTGTCCTCCAGCGACATAGCGCTCACCACCTCTTGAAGATAGATTCCAAGCTGAAAAAGCTGCTCCTTCTCCAGCCATACCGTACAGTTGGCGTTGCCTGCCTCGATAACCAGGTTAAAAGTACGCTGACCTGGCTCGCCAAAGGTTCGCGGTTCGATGTAGGAGATTGACCCCAACGAATATTTGACTTCGCGCTGCTCCATGGCAATTATGATAAACCGGGGAATCGTTACTCGCAAGGGAGAGGTTAGGCAAAATTTCCACCAGAAATGCGGCCGTTTTCGGATGTTGGGCCGTCAGGTTCCCGGAGAACGTCCACCGCCGCCCTAGGCCACGAAGCTGCGGGAGCGGTATTGCAGTGTCTCGGCCAGGCCCGCCCTGAGCGCCGCCGAAGGGTGCGCCACGCGCACCGTATTCGCGTTCCGCTGGCCTGGCATCCAGGTTCTGGTCACAGTAATTTAGACCTGTGTTGCTAGGTACTCCGCCATGCGAAAGTTGGGCGGGACGGGGGAGCACCAATTGAGGGCCCACTCAGATAGCAGTGATGTTCTCTAAGTGGACTTGTGGTTGGTCCCTGCTAATGCCCAGGTGTATGGAGGCCGCCAGCACCTCAATGCCAACCACTTCCTCGCCCTGGCCCAAGTCAATGGCGATGTCTTTCGTTAGGTGGATGGTGGTCACTTGCGTAGGTCCCTGCTTGAAGGAGATGTACGCGGCATCCACCTCCGGATCATACGTTATCTTCATATGTTACCTCCAAAGCAGTAAACGTACACCGTCACTACGACGAACCTGTCGGTTCCTCGGCAACAATGGGCCGCACCTGTTTGGTGGAGTAGATCCAGCCCTTCTATTCCCTACTGTACGGAAAGTTCTTGAGAAAGGATAGGAGTCCACGTTCTGCTTCTGCCCGGTCCCCAGACGAGATGGCCTCCTCGATTTCGGATTCGCTGGCGCCTCGGTCCTCCATCTGGTCGCGGGCATGCTGCGAGAGTATTACCGGTTTCACTCCTAGGCCACGAAGCTGCGGGAGCGGTATTGCAGTGTCTCGGCCAAGTGCGCCACGCTGATGTCTTTGGCCCCGTCCAGGTCGGCAATGGTCCGCGACACCTTGAGAATGCGATGAAAGGCCCTGGCCGATAGGCTCAGCCGCTGGGTCGCTGCCTGAAGCAAGCCTCTGGCGCTATCGTCCAGCGGGCAGGCCTTCCAGACCTCGGACGGGCCCATCTCCGCGTTGCAAAGGAACCCGCTGTCGCGGAACCTCTCCTCCTGGATCTGTCGCGCACGCTCCACCCTCAGGCGCACCTGGGACGAGTCTTCCACCGGCTCCTCGTCGACCAGCTTCTCATACTCCACTGGGGGGACTTCCGCGAAGACGTCGATGCGGTCGAGCAGCGGCCCGCTGATTCGCTTTTGATAACGAGCGACGATGGAAGGAGAGCAGGTGCACTCGGTGCGAGGGTGGGTGTGGAAGCCGCAAGGACACGGGTTCATGGCCGCCACCATCATGAAGCTGGCAGGGTAGGTCACGGTTCCAGTGACCCGAGTGATGGTCACCGTCTTGTCCTCCAGGGGTTGCCGCAATGACTCCAGGGCCGTGTGGGTAAACTCGGGCAGTTCGTCAAGGAAGAGGACGCCCCGGTGGCTCAGTGTAATTTCCCCGGGACGCAGGGTTCTCCCACCCCCAACCAATCCCGCGTTGGAAATGGTGTAGTGAGGAGCGCGAAAGGGCCGTTGGGTTATCAGTGGGCTGTCCCCGGGCAGATTGCCGCTGACGCTGTAAATCTTGGTTACCTCCAGCGCCTCTGCCGCAGACATGCTGGGCAGAATGGAGGGCAGGCACCGGGCCAACAGGGTTTTGCCGCTGCCCGGAGGACCGTTGAACAGCAGGTTGTGGAAGCCGGCGGCGGCCACCTCCAACGCTCGTTTGGCGTGCTCTTGGCCCTTTACGTGGGCCAGGTTCATGCTGTCGGCTGGGATGCCACCATTTACGGGCACCACGCCGGTGCTGGCCAAGGGGGTTATTTCCGACTCGCCCCGCAGGTGGCTGATCAACTCGGTAAGGGTCGAAGTCGGATACACCTGAAGACCATCCACCAGAGCGGCCTCGGCGGCGTCTACCGTGGGTACGTGCACCGTAGGGAAGCCCTGGTCCCGGGCCACCGACACCATGGCCAGGACGCCGGTGGTGTGGCGCAAGCTGCCGTCCAGAGACAGCTCGCCCAGAAAGATGGTGTTGCCCTGGGGAGGTTGCACCTGCCCAGAACTCACCAGGATGCCAACGGCTATGGGCAGGTCGTAGGCCGGACCCGCTTTTTTCACGTCGGCCGGGGCCAGGTTGACCGTGATGCGGCGCATAGGGAACTCGCAACCGC
>JADFFS010000142.1 GCA_022568195.1 Chloroflexota bacterium
CAAGCCTTAGCGGTTCCTCGGACACTGCTGATGTGGCTGCCAACGATGTTACCGGACTTCCACGAGGAAGCCGTAGGTCACTTCACCCAATCCAGTCCAATCAGCAAAAACCTCAAATACGTACAGGCCCGGCTCAGGAGATAGCTCGACGGTTGTTTCCCGCTCCAAGGGTAGACTGAACTTGGCCCCGAGTTCCCTGTTGTACTGCCACCACCGCAACCCCCCGGCTTCTGAGTCTAATTGGTCATTGACCGTTACCGGGTTGACCCTCAGTTCCAGTTGGGCTGCAGGCCTATCCAAGAAGAACTGAAAATGGGCGGCAAATGGCGAGTCAGCTATCAACGGCTCCTGCGCCGTAGGTAAACCATACATGTCCGCGCAGATGCCCACTCCCCTATCATTGGACCAGCAATAGGTGCCTAGCCCCGCCGTCTGGTCCTGTTCGCCTATCGTCAACACAGCCGATGGAGGTCTCGGTGACACGGCCAGTGTTGGCTCAGGAGCCAGCGTGAGCGTAGGTATCGGAACCGGCAAAGCGGTGGGGCCGGTTATAGGTGTGGCCATGGGAGTGGGTGTGGATTTGGTATCTGGTGTTGGAGTGGGGATGCCGGTAGGAGTTTGTAGTGGATCAACGCAAATGAGGTATAAAATCCTTGGCCCGGCCATAATAATTGTCATTGGGTTAGCAGTTTTATCCGAACCGTCGGGTATATCTCCCTCCCAGCGCAGGAAGTCAACGTCGCAGTTGGCCGTGGCTATTATCGTGGAACCACGGTCGTACATCTGATTCTCTTGCCGGGGGGAAAGCGTTATATTGCCGGCCCCTTCGGGTCTCACAGCGGTCTCCAATCGCCAAGACTGATACAACGGCGTTCCCGGTGGTACCCGTGTGGGCACTACAATGAATACCGCTTCGTAGACTTCGGTTGGAGTAGGAATTGGAAAGGGAGTGTCTGCAGGCGTGGGAGGGGTCACGGGGGTGGAGGTGGGCACAGCGGTACTTATCGCCGTGTTCAGCGCAGCGTCCGCTGTGGCTTGAGTAGTAGGTGTTGGTTCCACATCTTGGGCAGCGCACCCAACCACCATCAATACGGCGGGTATTAGAAACATTAGCGAATTCATAGGGTAATTATATCTGCGCAATGCCCCAGTTAAAAAGACGTGGCATGGTCAACCTCGTCACGGAGTGTTTTCTCCCTGGTGCGATTCACCAAGAGCCTTGAAGTCAACCGCCGCGCGGGACCAACTTCTTGGCGATGGGGCCGTGAACGGCGCTCCTGTTTTTATCCAAGCAACCTGGTATGGTGCACTCCAATCCGCCGCGTATAATGTGGTCGATGCGCCCCAATCCAGTCTAACTTCGTTCCTCGGCACGAGATTGACGGGCAATGGTTAAAACTATCTTATGACCGCCCCCAATACCGTCGATAACAACGGCGAACTCGCTGCTCCTTCTCGATGGTTCCACCGGCGCGAATCCCTCATTTCCTATGCTCTGGTCCTGTTCGCGGTCGCCTTTAACTTATATTACCTTTACCCAGAGGTAGCGGGCGACGTCATCGCCAGGAACGATAACGTTTTTCACCTTTTGGCGATCGAGATGGCGGTGGAGGCCATCACCCAAGGACAGGACTTCACCGACCCGTGGGAGAGCTCCATGGGTATGGGTTTTCCCTTGTTCCATTACTACCAACACCTCCCACAAATCACCTTAGCGCTGGTCCATGTTCTTACTCTTGGAGTAATTCCCCTAGCCGATATGTTGAACTGGACGAACTATTTGCTCCTTAGCCTTTTTCCCCTATCCATCTACTGGTCATTACGATGTTTCGGTTTTGATCAACTGTCGGCTGCCTTGGGAGGCCTTGTCGCTCCGCTTATCTCGACCTCCGGCATTTTTGGCCTAAGTTTTGCAAGCTATGTCTTCCGAGGGTGGGGAATTTATACCCAGCTTTGGGCAATGTTGCTCCTGCCCCCAGCCTTAGCGCTGAGTTATCGAGTTCTACAGGAAGGTCGAGGGTACTTCTGGGCGACCCTGTTGCTCGCTGCGACGCTATTGTCTCACTTGATATACGGGTATATGGCCTTCCTTACCCTTGGTGTTCTCACACTCATTCACCCTGCACGATTATCGAACCCCAAGTCTTTCATGGAGTCCATGTGGCGGCGGTGGAACCGGCTGATAATCCTCTTTCTGCTGGTCGTGGTCGTGACCTCATATTTTCTCGTTCCCATTTTCCTGGACCTACCTTATTTAAACAGAAGCATTTGGCATACTCCGACAAAATACGACTCTTATGGGTATTCTTTGGTGCTTCGGGGTCTGGCCGTGGGAGATCTGTTTGATTTCAACAGGTTCTCTTCGTTGACCTACCTGGTGGCTGTTGGGTTCGTGATTTGTTTACTTCGGTGGCGAAATGAGCGATACCGAATCCCGGTGGCGATATTCTCTTTTTGGCTGCTGCTCTTTTTCGGCAGGACAACTTGGGGTGGCCTCATAGACTTGTTACCTATGAGCCGCGATATCCACATGAGCCGATTTATCGGGGGGGTCCATCTGGGGGGTATCTTCCTCATAGCAGTGGCTTTGGCTGCCCCTTGGCGTTGGGCTCTCTCTCGAGCAAGGGTCTGGTATGTCGCGGCGGCACTGGCGTTGACCTTGTTGGTGTTGCTGCCGGTATACAGCGAAAGGAGGTCGTACCTGGCACAGAATGCCGCCTTGATAAAAGAAAGCCAGGCTCTGGTCGCCGAGGATGACGATCTAACCGCCCTTTTCGAGCAACTAAAGCAACTTCCGCCAGGCCGGGTCTGGTCCGGGCACGAACGTAGCTTTGACCATTGGAGCGACCGGTACCTCGTTGGCCCTGTAAAGGTCCGGGACCTGCTCCAGGCAGAGGGCCTGGATATGGTGGGGAAGGTTTACCATAGCTATTCACTAAACAGTGATGTTCTGATCGATTTCGATGAGCAGCGTTGGGAGCATTACAATCTTTATAACGCGCGGTACGTGGTGGCCCCGGAAGACCAAATATTTCCGGATTTCGTGCGGCCACTCCAGCAGTTTGGCCGCCATCGCTTGTATCAGGTGGACACAACGGGCTACTTCGACCTCGTCGGATCAGGTTTGGAGTTTGTCGGAGGAAGAACGGACTTCTATCCAGCGGCATCGGCTTGGCTGGCCAGTGAGCTTCCCAGCACCAAGCAGCACCCAACAATGCTACTTGGCAGACCTGCAAACAAAGATGAGCGCGGATTTACAGGTAAGGTCGAAGCCACCGCTGGCCCATCTCGGGGCACAGTGCTCTCCGAGGAGGTCGGCAATAATTACTTCGCGGCTGAGGTCACCGTGGAGCGCGAAAGTCTGCTGATGCTGAAAGCCACGTATCATCCAAACTGGCGGGCGACTGTTGACGGGGTAAAGACGGACACCGTCATGCTGATGCCCAGTTTTGTGGGAGTCGAGTTGTCTCCAGGCGACCACAAGGTACGGATGGAATATCGGCCCCGGCGACTGCGGGTAATCCTGTTGGGTTTTGGACTCCTAACTTTGTCATTGATTGCCGTTGGTGAGAAGCGGGCCACGGCTCTTTCTAGCCGGTTCTCCGCAGGTATATTTGCTAGAATATCCGGCTCGGTGAAGTGGCCGAGAAGCACTAGACGAAGACGGCGCCAGAGACGCCGAATACGCCGGTGATTCCCTGCTGCTGATGTGATTGTCCAGCGGACTCGGGATGAACTGGCTACCTGGTAGTGATAGGTGAGCCCCCAGCAAGGCTTACCGGCTCTTGGGACACTAATGATCTACCCAATACCCTGAAGGCCCTCTAGTCGGACCAAATTCCAGCAGCCAATGTGGGAGAGTAATGGGCAAGACTATTGACACCATCATTTTCGATCTTGATGGAACGCTGGTTGACAGCCAACCCGCAGCCCTGGGAGCAACGATCGAGGCATTGGCTCGATTTGGAGTACACGTGACTGCCGCCGAGGTAAGGGAGCAGTTTGGTGGCGGAGCCCGTAAGTTACTGCGGTATTTCTTAGATAGAGACCTAAGTTTGGACAAAGCCGGCCGAGCGATAGACGATGCAATTCACTTGCGGAACGAACTTCAGTTGAGCTTTACCGATAGGGTGGTCCTGTTGCCACAGGCCAGGCAACTTCTTGGTTTATTAAAGGACAGTGGATACAGGCTTGCCCTGGCCACGATGAGCGCCAGGAACGTGGTGGACAAGGTAGCGAGCTATCACGGTATCAAAGAGTATTTTGACGCTGTGATGACCGCTGATGACGTAATCCACGTAAAGCCGGACCCCGAAATCTTGACCAAGACGATTGATCTACTGGGTGGACAGGTTAATCGCTCTCTCTATGTCGGAGACTCCGGTCACGACTTAGAGGCGGCGGTTCGCCTGGGGATGCCATTTTTGTTGGTCGACACTGGCATTTATGTGCGAGGAGAGACCAGAAGAAGCCTCCGTATCACCGCGGAAGAGAACGGGTATCCAATCGTAGGCTTAGGAGAACTTTTAGACATCGGTGAGATCGTTAGGCGTCTTGGCCCGTGCTAGGTTACGGGGCAGAACGACGTGCTGGAACTGAAGCTCTTGAACACTCCTTGTCCTGGAGGCCCTCAGGCTACATGGGTCAAGTGAGGTTCGGAGTTGGCCCTCCCTGGAGTGGTGTTAGACTGACGACTGAACCTGAATACCACAATCACCTTGGCGTGGAATTCCCCGACAAGCCAACAGGTTAGTTCGTCCGGGAGGCGTCTGCCTCTTGCGGCTTGAATTCTGGCTCCGGAATCGCGAAACGCTCGAAACCTGCATGCGCTGACCTTCGCTTGTGATGTCCTTAGTGGATTATACTGCCGTTCAATAGTTGATTATGGAGTGAGGCTGTTGGAAAGAGTTTTGTTTACGGGTGGCACGATCACAAGGGGCGGTTCCCTGTATTTCACATGTATAGTTGAATATCCGACCGAGCTTGATGCGTTTCTTCCTTCAGAACTTACCAAGCGAACTGATAGAGCAGGTTCAGCGATTGCACCTTTCAGCGATGGAAAGGGGCGCTTTGAAGCTGACTCCCTGGAGCACGCAGAAGAAACGGAAGCTGAGATAAAAGCTCTGTTGCAGGGTGCCTACAGAGACCTGCAAGAAATGCAGAGGCGGATGGGGTTGTGGACCGGTGTTAGGGAGGTTGCTCTAGAAGAGAAAGCCGTAGAAGGTCTGGCAAATCTGGCAGATTGATCCTCGAACTCCTATAGCGATGCCCTGCCTGCCACTCGGCCATTGCCATCACCAGCGACCATTGGCTGGTGTTTTCCGTATCGACACCACTGCCGCGGCGGCCCTTGGAACAGGCCCCAGATGGCGCCTGGTTAGCCCAGGCAGCGGACAGTCTCCTCCCTGACGTAGTCACGCAATTCCTGAGGGAGCCTACCGAAGGAGCCGGGTAAGGCGTTTTCCTGGATTCGCTCGGGCCGGGTGGTCGCGGGAATGGTCAAGCTCACCCTGGGATCCGCAAGGACCCACGCCAGCAGGGCTTGCGCCCAGGTCTGTACCCCAAACTCGGCTAACGGCGTCAGGTCCGGTTGGCTTTTAAGCTCCTTGACGTACCGGCCCTTCTTCAAGGGTTCCATGACCAGAATTCCGACTCCCAGTTCCTCGGCCACAGGCAGCAGCTTGTCTTCGCAGCCGGTTTCCAGCACGTTATAGGGTATTTGCACCGTGTCCACGCGCCCGGCTTTCATCAAGTCTATTATTTCGGGGTAGGCCTCGTGGACCATCGCGGTAACGCCCACCATCCCAATCTTGCCCTCGTCTTTCAACTGGTGCAGCGTAGGCAGGTGGGTACGCCAATCGATCATGTTGTGCACTTGGAACAGGTCGATGTAATCGGTGTTGAACAGCTCGAAGGAGTGAGCGATTTGATCTGCACCCGCCTCTTTGCCCTCGCATCTAACCTTGGTAGCCAGATAGAACTGGTCCCGCTTGCCGCTGGTGGTGATGCCGACCACCTTTTCGGCGTTGCCGTAGGCGGCAGCGGAATCGATGAAGTTGATGTCGTTGGTCAAGCATCGGTCGACAATCTCCTGGCGGACGGCTATGTCGGCCTCCGACGTAACGTCGAAGGTGCGGAGGGTTCCCAGGCCGATGGTGGAGACTTCCAGGTTTCCCAGCTTGCGAAATTCCAATTTGCTATCACCTCTAGTTAAATTGTTCGCTCATTATACCCGTTGAGGGCGGCGATCAGTGCTGCATCAGGGCTGGGAAAGAAGGCCGGCAGACCTCATCGAACTGGAAATGGTGGTTTCAGGTATAATGACACCCGGACGCTCGTACCGCAAACTACAACTCACTGTGGTATCGTGGGTGGCCTAGTTGGCAGGTATACCACGGTGTAGCCAAAGTGCGGCGTAAAACCGCTGTCACCGTATCCGCCACTAATCGGGAACAGAGACTGTAACTCTCCAAGGAGTGTCAATATGGCCGACCAGCCCAGCGAGAAGAATGTTCTGAAAATGCGCAACTTTGTTGATAAATATTGCGAGAAATCCGGCACCAGCAAACATCCCACGCCCGTAGTCACTGAAGAAGTTATCTTGGGTCTGGCCAGGTATAGCGATGAGCTGGGCCGGCCCTTATGTCCCTGCCGCTTCTACCCGGACAAGAACGAAGAGGTCAAGCACCGCACCTGGATTTGCGCCTGTGACGACATGCAAATCTACAAGTATTGCCACTGCTTGCTGTTTGTAAACGAGGAAGGCCAGCCCATCACCGAGTACCTGCCAGCCGACCACGAAGGCCTCAAGATACACGGGGTGGTGAAAGACCCCACACCGGACAAGGGACGCCCCCTGCGCCACAAAGCCGAGGAAAGAGAGATTGAGAGGAAGGAGCGCCCGTCCTAGACCTCAGCCTGAGCTTTCTGCCTGGGACTTGAGCCCATCCGCAAATTGTTCGAAGGAAGGCGTAAGGTCAGGGATCGAGCTTCCAATCAGCGGTAGCAGCAATCCGGTGAAAACCTCCCGCATGGTGAATTCGGTCGTGTTATCATCTTGCGGGGAAAGGGTGAAGGTCCTCTCACCCCTGAACAGTCCCATCGGCATGCCGCCTACCCACGTCATCTTTTGACCGGGCATAAAATCGGTTACTTTAACCGGGAAAGTGTGTCCGGGGTTCAGCTTGGTGTACATCTTGAGCTGCTCGCCAAGGGCGATGTTGCCCTCAAGCCGCTCCATCCCCGGGTCCCAATCGGGGTAACCCGACGCGTCGGTCAACAACGCCCAGATGGCTTCCGGCGTAGCCTGTATCGTTCTACTTACGCTGTAAACTTTCACGTGACCTCCGTTATGCCGGCAGATACACGGTATTCACCGACGTTTATCCAGGCCACGGCCGGCGGTAGACCTACGGGTGTCCGCCCCCAAGCCAGGACCTTCTAACGTTGAAGCCGATTTCGGCCTTGGGGTGAACGGCGCTGGACCGGGTTGTTCTGGGGTACCAAGTATCCCCCGTGGACTCTCCGGCGGTCAACCGGCGATAGCAAAGAAGCCTCGGGACCTAAGACCATCTGACAAATTCTGCCCCGATTGCATCGGGGTTATTCTGATTCCGCAGAAGGAGAAGAATCTCCCCCGAGGCCGCAGGTACCGCGCCCTCGGGTGGGAAGATCCTTCGGCCCTGCGATCCTCAGGATGACATGAGGGGCGTATTGTTAGACTCTCTAAGTAATTAACCTCGATGATCCGAGGCGGCCTAAACGTGCCGGCGGCAACCGGGGATTGACTGACCAGGGGCATGGCTCCATACTCTTGCCATCTGGTGCAGGCTCTGCTGAGCAACGGCGGCAAGGAGGCCAGCGGTGGTCAAAGAAGTATTTTTCTTTACTGAGATGGGATACACGGCCTATCCCCAGGATGAGGCCAAGAAACTGGGCTACAACAACCTGATGTTTCCCAACGAGTATTTCAGCCCCGAAAAAGCCCACGAGCTGTACAGCATGTACTTCGACGAGCTTCAGTATTGCACTGAGGTAGGGTTCGACGGCGTCATGATCAACGAGCACCACAACAATCCTCTCTGCATGATGCCGTCGATCAACGTGATCGGCTCGGCCCTGGCAAAAACCACCAAGAAGGGCAAGATCGTCTTCCTGGGCAACGTACTGCCCATCCACGAGAACCCCCTGCGGGTTGCCGAAGAGATCGCCATGATCGATTGCATGTCCGGCGGCCGGGTGATTTGTGGCTTTGTCCGTGGACTCGGCCAGGAAAGCATGGCCACCAACACCAACCCGGTGTATAACCGGGAGCGGTTCGACGAGGCCCACAACCTGATTATCAAGGCTTGGACCACGCCGGGTCCCTTCCGCTGGGAGGGCAAGCACTACCAGTTTCGCGTAGTTAACCCCTGGGTCATGCCCATGCAAAAACCCCATCCGCCGATCTGGATTCCCGGGGTCGTCAGTCCCGAGTCGGTGATCTGGGCTGCCCGGCATCGCTACCCCTACGTGGCTCTGGCGCCGCCCTTGGACCTCATTTCAGAGATTTACGACCTGTATGACAAGATCGCCGAAGAAGAAGGGTACACGCCTACCTCTGAAAACCGGGGTTATGCCGTCAGGATCAACGTGGCGGATAGCGACGAGAAGGCCTACGAGGAGGGGAAGAACTTTTACTGGCAGCTAGGCACGTCCTTCGGGGTGGCGCCGCGCCACTGGCAGGCCCCTCCGGGCTACATCACCCGGACGGCCGCGCAAAGCGGCCGGCAGACCCGCCGGGATGCCACCAGGAACATAACGCCGGACAACGTAACCCCCGGCGGTCCCAGTCTGGACTACGAGGAGGCCCACGCCACGCACCAGATCGTCACCGGCAACCCGGATACGGTGATCGAAAAGCT
>JADFFS010000022.1 GCA_022568195.1 Chloroflexota bacterium
AGGCCTTGGCGGCCCAGCTCGCATCCTGAGCGTACGGCCACCGTTATTCATTGACTCGGATAGGCCCGATGTCCAGACCGGCCGCCTCTACAGACTCCCGTGTAACGGTGCTGGGTAGTCTGTAGCCCCGGAATAGCCAGAACCCGAAGAAGGCTATGACCCCGGCCACCGGTCCCACCATTCGTATGCCGAGGGGGTCCTCCGCCGTCCGGCCCAACAGGAACACGGTGCCCAATATCAGCGGCGCAAAGGAGGAGCCCAGCTTTTCGAATAGGTTCTGGGCGGCGTAATACATGCCTTCCCGGCGCATACCGGTCCTTAGCTCGTCGTAATCGGTGATGTCGGCGGTGATGGCCCTGGGTAGGAGGCTTACCCCGGCCATTGGAAACCCCACCAGGAACCCCATCACCAGGGCCTGAAGCGTCTTGGGCACCACTGGCACGAAGCCGGCGAAGAACAGCAGGGGCAGGTAGATCGCCGTGGCCAGGAGCGAGAACGAGTAGAGCCAGCGCTTGGTCTTCCGGTCACTGAGTTTCCACAGAGCGAAAGCCCCCGCCGACATACCCAGAACAGCAGCCACAGCCAACACCGAAGTCGACGCGCCGCCACCCAGGTCCCTTCCACCAATCACCGGCACCCATTGCCCCAGCTGGATTCCCCCCAGGACAACCGTTACGAAGAAGGGCAGCCAGGCGGTCAGCATCCCCACGGAAAGCTGGTAGAGCATGAATGTGGGCAAGAAATAGAGGAACTGCCGGTTTTCCAAGGTAGCCTTGAACGACCTGGCCAGCCCCATCTGGGCCACCGGCGTCTCTCTGGGGGCCCGGGGCCAGATTCCCGCCAGCCCAATATAGCGAAACAGCAGCCCCAGCACCGCTACCACGGCGCCCATGACTTTGAAGTCGAAGGCATCTTTCAGAGGTCCAGTGAGAGAGAAGGCCAGTGCCGCTCCCAGAAGGCCGAAATACAGCTGCCAGGCCACTATGCTCATCCGGTCACGATGGCTGTGGGCCACCTCCGGCAGCAGGGCCTCGTAAGGGCCTCCCGACAGAGTATTGGCCAGAAAGTAGAGCTCCAGCACGATGAAGATGTAAACCGCGTTGACCACGCTGGCTTCACCTCCCGGCGCCAGCCAGAGCAGCGCAAAAAACAGGGCGTAGAAGGGGGTGGCGAACAGAACGAAGGGAATTCGCCGGCCCCAACGGCTGCGAGTACGATCGCTCCACCAGCCGATGATCGGGTCGTCCAAGGCTTCGAAAATGCGCCCGGCGGTGAGCAATAACCCGGCGAACAACACCGAATCGAGGCGCAGAAAACCCAGGTCCAAGGCCGGAATGGGCGCGGCAACGCCGTTGGCGGCCGGCGTCACCAGGAAGAAGAACAGCCACAGGTTCCTGGTCTGGGCGATAGCCTGGCTGCCCACCATGTCCGAGGTGTACAGGAGCTTGTTGAGCCAGGGGAGAGGGCCAGCCGGCTGGTCAGCCATCGGGTGTTTCGACCTTCCTAAAGCAGCATTATGTCGCCGGAAGGTTCATCATACTCGAACGCTAGTTCAGGTCCTCCACCTGGGGCGCCACCTCTTCCATCAACAACCTGAGGGACCGCTGCATCAGCGAATGGTCGTCCGGGTCTTGGGTTATGGCCAGCAGATGCCCGAATCCCCCCACGTCGGTGTGGAGCTGGCGGATCTGGTCGGCGCACTCCTGGGGATCCCCGACGATCCAGATGTTTTCGATCATGTACTCCACGTCAACCGCTTCATCGGTCATGTTGGGGTCCAGTTTGACGTTCGCCAGGTTGCCCCCGGCTTTGCGGTTGAGCCACTGATGTTCGTTGAAGGGTTTGCCCAGCACGATCCGGGCCTCTTCCCGGGCCGACTCCGGGGTCTCGCCGACATAAATCTCCCGCCCGATGCGTAGCTGGCCGCGGTCGGCCTCCCTGCCGGTGCTGGCCGCGCCCTCTTCCACCTTCTTCCAGAGCTCCGGAACGTGAGGGGTTGGCAGGTTGGTCATCGGTATCCAGCCCCGTTCTCCGGCCATGCGTATCGAATCCGAGTTTGGAGTGGAAGTCGCCACGCCGATGGGGGGGTGGGGCAGTTGGTAGGGCTTGTAGTAGAGCCTGCGCCCCAACTCGGGGTCTATCTCCGGGGCGTGCACCTGGTAGTACTTGCCCTCAAACCCGAAATGACCATCTTCGGCCGCCCACAGCCCCAGGATGACCTCCAGCGCCTCCTTGCCCCGGTCCCTTACCTCGTCCATGGAGTTGTATTCGACTCCATATAGGTGCAGGTCGGTGGGGAGGGACCGGAAGCCGATGCCCCAGTAAAAACGGCCCCGGGCCATGTGGTCCAGCATCGCGATGCGGTGGGCTGTGTCCACCGGGTGGTGCAGGGGAAGCATGGTGACGCCGGTGGCGAATATGATCTGCTTGGTCAGCGCCAGGGCTTGAGCGATAAGAAGCTCCGGCACCGGCGCGTTCTCCCACGTTTCCGTGATGTGTTCGCCGATCCAAGCCTCGTGATAGCCCAGCTCGTCGGCCTGGACGATCAGCTCCATGTCCCGGTCGTAGGAGTCGGCAATGGACCTATGGGGCGGATGCAAAGGCATCATGAACAGTCCAAAGTTCATATCTATTTCCTCCTACAGAACGTTACTTGCGGGACGTTACTTGTCAGGCTGGCAAGAATAGCTGACGCTGCTTCTGCCGGTGATCCAGGCTATTGCCAGCAAATCGCCACAGCCTACGCGAAGGATCGACGGGAAGGATTGTAGTGGCGCTCCGGAATCAGGTCAAGCAGTCTCCGTGGCAGCCCACGGCCGTACAGCGCCGGGCCACGGGCTTGTGGAGCCGCTAAACGATGCCTTCGGAACGGAGGTTCTCCAGTTCCTCGGAGGAAAGCCCCAACTCTTCGCAGTACACCTGGTGGTTATGTTCACCCAGCAGCGGGGCCGGGCTGCCACCCTCCATTGGGTTAATCCCGTCCATCAGGAAACCCGGCCCTGGGTATTTCAGCACGCCGGCCTCGGGGTGATCCATCTCCACCAAGGCGCCTCTCTCGGCCAAGTGGGGCGAGTTCACCACCTGCTCCGGGCTTTGGACCAAGCCGATGACCAATCCCCGGGCCATGGCTGCTTCCATCAGTTCCAGGTTTTCTCTCTGGGCAAGCTTGGGGGCCACCAGGCCGTATAGCTCTTGCCAGTTTTCCATCCGTCCCCGGCGGCTGGCGAACTTGGGGTCGATCAGCCCGGGCTCCTCTAAGAACTCGGCCCAGGTCTCCATGGGGCGTCCTCCGGTGCCGGCCGTGGTCAGCGTCACCTCCCCGTCCTTGGTGCTCAGGTGCATCCCGTCCATCACGTTGCCGTCGCTGCTTCCGCGCCTGGGGCTGCGGCCGGTGAAGGTATAAGGGTGAATCAAACCGGAAGGGGTGCTAACCGCTGACTCCATGGTTGACACGTCTATGTGTTGCCCTTCTCCGGTCTGGCCCCGCTGCAACACGGCAGCCAGTATAGCGATGGCGCCGTTTCGCGCCGCCGTAATCTCCATCTGCTCCAGGACAGTACCCATGGGCGGCCGGTCCGCCGAGCCGGTCACCGCGTGCAGGAAGCCGCCGGTGGCCTGGGCCACCAGGTCACTCCCTTTGAAATCCTTATATGGCCCGGTCTGGCCGAAGTAAGTAAGAGAGGTGAGAATGATTCCGGGGTTCACTTCCCGCATGACGTCATAGCCCAGGCCTATGCTGTCCAGGTAGCCGGGAGCATGCCCTTCGATCACCACGTCCGCGTCTTCCAACAGCCTTAATAAGAGCCGCCGTCCCTCCGGGTGTGCAATGTCCAAGGTGATACCGCGCTTATTGGTGTTGAAGGCAAGAAACAGCGAGCTGAGACCGGGGCCAGATTCCTGACCTATTAACGGAGGTTCTTGCCGGACCGGGTCTCCACTTCCGGGCGGTTCGACCTTGATGGTGGGCGCTCCCTGGTCGGCCAAGAGCTTGGCGCAGAAAGCAGTGGAAGGCGGTCCGGTCAGCTCCACCACCTTTACGTCATCCAGGATTCCCAGCATATTCATGCTCTCTTCAAACCCTCGGGACGGCAGCAGGTTGGGAGCTTGGCCTCAAAAGTCGGCCCCACCGTGTTACCCTGAGCTCGTCGAAGGGTCTCCCCCAGGTAAGCCACGCGAGGAAGATCCTTCTCCTTCTGCGGAAGGATCAGGATGACAGTTTTGGGGCAAGGCCCAGTTTGGGGAATCATGGGGCTGGCTCCGAGGGTTTGGGCCTGGTGGAAACAATCCCTTCTTGGGCTAGACTTTCGATCTCCTCGTCATCCAGTCCGGCCAGGTCCCGTAAGATGTGCGCGTTGTCTTCCCCCAGTGCCGCCAGGTGACGTATCCCAGCGGGGATCCGGGGGATCCGAAAGGGCCGTCCGGCATAAATCCGAGCGCCGGTCCGGGGTGCGTGCTCGTTGTGAAACTCTTGCAAGTAGCCCCGCTCGCGCAGGTGGCGGTTGGCCACCAACTCTTCCGCCGTCAGAACCGCTCCGGCAGCCACTCCATGCTCCTGCAGGTGGTCCATGAGCGGTTGGGCGTCGCGGGTGCTGGTCCATTGTCCCAAAAGCTGCTCCAGCTCGCTCCGGTGTTCCCAACGGCCCGCAAGCGTGTCGTACCGGGTATCGGCGGCCCAGTCTGGCTCCTCCATGGCCTTCCTCAGGCCACGCCACTCGTCATCGCTGGAGACCGCAATGGCGATCCACCGGTCTTCCCCGCGACAGGGAAACACGTTGTGGGGCGCTTTCCAGATGTGACCGCAACCCAGCCTGGGGCGCGCGATGTTCCGCTGCGCCTCCAGGATGGCCGGCCCTATGGCGGATACGCCGGTCTCCTGCATGGACAGATCTATCCGCATTCCTTTGCCGGTTTTCTGACGGTGGTACAGAGCCAGGAGAATGGCGTAGGCCACGTTGTTGCCGGCCGAGTGGTCCATGTAATTGCTGCTGGCCCTGATCGAGCCGCCCCCTTCATAGCCGGTCAGGTAGGACAGACCGCAGGCAGCGTCCACCGTCCTGGCCCGGGACCCGGCGGCCCGCCAAGGACCGGTGTGCCCGTAGGCGGTGCCGCTTAGCGTGATGATGCGGGGATTGATCTGGACCAAGGAATCGTGGTCGAACCCAAGGCGCCGCATCGTTCCGGGACGGAAGTTGTCGGTAACCACGTCACACTTCTCGACCAGCTTGAGGAATATCTCTTTACCCCGTGGATGGACAACTTCCAGACAGAGACTCTCTTTGTTGCGGACGCCGAAGTAGGCCAGGTTGCCACCTTCGTTCCACCATTCCTCACCGGGGCTATCCTCCGGGAAGGGGCCGGACCGCCGGTCCTGCATGTGGTCGACGCTCTCCACTCGAATAACCTGGGCCCCGAAATCGGCCAGGAAGGCGGTACCCCAGGGCAAAGCATGCACCTGTTCCAAGGTCAGAACCCGGATACCCTCCAAGATGCCCTCTGGCGGCACTACTCACCTCGATTAATATAGAATTTTTAACAATCCCGGCACCCGTCATTCTGAGTGCAGCGAAGAATCTCCCTCGGGGGCCGCACATGGTGCACCCGTCGCTGGGGAGATCCTTCGGCCCTACGGACCTCAGGATGACGGGATGGGAGTTTGGTTATAGCCTCTTAGATTCAACTTGTGATGTCAGGCCTGATTGTTCAAGCCGGTAGTGGTTCTTGTACTGGCTCTTCAGGTGGCCCGATTTTACACCTCCTGGGGTCGCGGCGCACAGGACTGCTTGATTGAAAGGCCTCGAACCGCCCCCGTTTGGCACGCTACAGGCGGCACGGCCCCTTGACCTTTTGCTGGAAATCGACTATCAATCTAGCCATGCTCAACCTACCGGTCCTGCAATGGGTCAGCCGCGACGCCGCCCTGATCATCTCCGCCCGAGGATTTCGCACTTTTTCCCAAAGCTTCGTGGCCATCCTTATATTCTTCTACCTCAAGCAATTGGGCTACGGCATATTGCACGTAGGGGTGTTCCTCAGCGTTGGAGTTGCCGGGGTTGCGTTCTTTGCATTCATCGTCGGGCTAATTGCCGGAAAAATCGGACGCCGGCGGCTGATGGTCACGTTTACTCTGGTTTCATCCGCTTCCGCGCTGGCTTTGATTTTCGCGGAAAATTATTGGGCTTTGTTGAGTCTGGCCTTTATCGGCGGCCTGGCCACCGGAGGCGGAGGCGGCGGTGAAAGCGCTGCTCAGCCCCTGGAAATGGCCAGCCTCCCCGATACGGCCCCAACTGAAAGACGTACCGAGCTCTTCGCCATCTACAGCATAGTGGCCAGGACCGGCACGGCCCTGGGCGCCCTGGCGGCAGGCCTACCAATTCTTTACCAGGATAGTTTCGGGCTGAGCGCCATCTCCTCGTACAAAGTAATGTTCCTGGCCTTCGCCGCATTCCAACTGGTGGGGGCCCTGTTGTACAGCCGCCTTTCTCCTGCGGTGGAAGGCGCTCCGACCCAGCGGCAATGGACCAATCCTCTCAAGCTCCCTTCACGACGAATCATCTTTACCCTTACCGGGTTGTTCAGCGTGGACACTTTCACCACGTCGATGGTCCACCAGAGCCTGATCGCCGCCTGGTTCAACACTAAGTTCGGCCTAGAACCCTGGCAACTAGGCCAGGTGTTTTTCCTGTCCCATGTCCTGACTGCCATTTCCATGTGGGTGGCCGCCAAGCTGGCCAACAAGATCGGGCTCCTCAACACCATGGTATTCACCCACATTCCTTCCAGCCTCTTTTTCATGGTCGCCGTGTTCGCCCCCACGGCCTGGATTGCCATACTTTTCTGGCAACTCAGGGCGTTCATGAGCCAGATGGACGTTCCGACCAAGGACTCCTACACCATGGCTATAGTCGGTCCAGAAGAGAGAGTGGCCATGGCCAGCATGCACATGGTTAGCCGCAGCGCCACCGGGGCCTTCGGTCCGGTGGTCACAACTCAAATTTGGACAGTTTTCGCCGCCAGCGTGCCATTTGTCGCCTCCGCCATCGTGAAGATCGGATACGACCTTTCCCTTTACGCATTGTTCCGCAACGTGAGACCCCCAGAAGAAACGCGGCGGCGCCAGCAACCGGCCACGGCCGAAGAGCCAGTCGCTTAGCCAACCTTCAAGGCGAAGGTTGGACCCGCCGCCGCCCGTCGCCGAGGCTTGGCGTGGGACTACCCTCGGATGGGCCATACATGTATAATTAGGCCGACTCCGGACCCATTGGTTAGGTAAGGCCGGGCCAGCGGCCAAGGACGGATTACACTCCCCCAAACCATTCAACCTCTTTCATGGCGCGCGCCAAGTCCGGTCGATGCCCGTGATTGGCCACCGTGAAAGAACAACTGGAGCGGGTGGAGGCACTGAAAGCGCAACCCAACAGGCTAGACTTCAGCACCATCAGCCCCATCAAGATCGGCATGATCGGCGGCCACGGTACCGGTCCCACCATCACCCAAGAGTCGCAGACGGTCATAGACTACATCCTGCGGGACCAAGTGGCCCCAGGCACCGGTCAGTAGTCAGCCATCAGGGGATACGGAATTCTCCCGGTGCGAGGACAACCGTTGCACCATAGATGGGGTGCGGTCCCGTCCCTTTCGTTGCTGAACGCTGACGGCTACCAAGCCAGCTTCAACTCGGAGGTTGTAAGGTTTCATGCGAAGTAAAGTAACCGTGGTGGGCGCGGGTAATGTCGGCGCCACTACGGCCCTGAGAATCCAGCAGCTGGGATACGCCGACGTGGTGCTGGTTGACGTGGTGGAGGACCTGCCCCAGGGCAAGGGGTTGGACATGCTGGAGGCCGGCCCGGTGCTGGGGTCCGACGCCCGTATCACCGGCAGCAACAGCTACCAGGAGTCGGCTGACTCGGACTTGGTGGTTATCACCGCCGGTATCGCCCGCCGTCCCGGCATGAGCCGGGACGACCTGCTCCTGACAAACATGCGAATCACCTCGTCGGTGACCGAGGAGGTGGTGAAGTACTCGCCCAACTGCATCATCATCGCCGTGACCAACCCGCTGGACGCCATGGTGCAAAACGTGTACGAGACCAGCGGCTTTCCCAGAAACAGGGTGTTCGGCATGGCCGGGATTCTGGATACAGCCCGTTTCCGCACCTTCATCGCCCAAGAGCTGAACGTCTCATTTGAGGATGTTCAGGCCCTGGTGCTGGGAGGCCACGGCGACGACATGGTCCCCTTGGTGCGTTACACCACCGCCGGGGGCATCCCGATCAGAGAGCTAATGGCCGAGGAGAAGATCGACCAGCTGGTAAGGCGCACCCGTGAGGGTGGCGGGGAAATCGTGGCCTTGCTGAAAGAGGGCAGCGCCTATTACGCTCCCTCCGCCGCCATTACCCAAATGGTGGAAGCCGTGCTCCTGGACAAGAAGCGCATCCTGCCCTGCTGCACCTACCTGGAGGGCGAGTATGGCATCAACGGCCTGTGCGTGGGCGTGCCGGTGAAGCTGGGCGCCGGCGGGATGGAACAGATTATTCAGATCAGGCTCACTGATGAGGAAAGGGCCGCGCTGAACCATTCGGCAGCCAGCGTACAGGAGCTTGTCGACGTGATGCACCGGGCCAAGGGGGATGGCACTGGATAGGCCCGCAGCTCCCTTCCTTGTCCACATAGCGGTCCACCCATCGCGCCCTTAGCCTCAGCAATCTATTCGCAGTACATACGGGGGCAATCACATGCCAAAACGCACATCGCTGGAACAGGAACTGCTGGACAAGGCAGACCAGTACTTGCCCGGTGGCTACCTGGGCAACCTTACGGTCCGGGACGACCTAAACTTCCTGGTCCGGGAGGGACGCGGCTCCCACATAATCGACGTCAGCGGCAACGAATACGTCGACTGGCTGATGGGCTCGGGACCCATGGTGCTGGGGCACGCCCATCCCGCGGTGGTGGAAGCCGTGATCAAGGCGGTGGAGCAGGGCAGCACTTTCTTCGCCACCAACGAGAAGGCCGTTATGCTGGCTGAAGAACTGGTGAGCGCCGTGCCCTGTGCCGAGCAAGTGCGATTCACCACCAGCGGCACCGACGCTTGTTTCCAGGCCATGCGGGCGGCCCGCGCCTATCGCAAGCAGGAAAAGGTACTGAAGTTCGAAGGTGGGTTTCACGGCACCAGCGACTATGCGTTGATGAGCGTCACTCCGTCGGCGGCGGTCGAATATCCCGAGCCCGAGCCCAATAGCGGGGGGATACCCAGGGCCATCCAAGACCTGATGCTGATCGCCCCGTTCAACGACCTGGAAACCACCTCGGCCATCATCGATGCTCACCACGGCGAGTTGGCGGCGGTCATCGTGGAGCCCCTGCAGCGGATCATCACGCCCCAACCCGGCTTTCTTGAAGGGCTGCGGCAGATCACGGCTCGCTATGAGATACCCTTGATTTTCGACGAGATAGTCACGGGGTTTCGGCTGGCCTACGGCGGCGCTCAAGAGCATTACGGGGTGGTGCCGGACCTGTGCACGGTGGGCAAGATCATGGGCGGCGGCTATCCACTGGCTGCGGTCCTGGGAAGAGCCGACATTTTGTCGGTGTTTGACCCTGCCGAGGCCGACTCCGAAACGTGGATCAACCAGATGGGAACCCTTAACGGCAACCCAATCGCCTGCGCCGCCGGCCTAGCCACGCTGGCGGAGCTGCGCAAGCCCGGCACCTACGAAGGACTGCGGGCCACAGGCAAGCAGGTGCGGGAGGCCCTGGTCGACATCTGCTCCCAACATGGGGTGCCGGTCCAGATGTGCGGCGAGGACGCTATCTTCGACGTCTACTTCACCGACCGCCCGGTAGCCAACTACCGTGATGGGCTGGCTGGGGATAGCCAGATGATGGCCCGATTGAACGCAGGCCTCTTGGAGCGGGGGGTCCTGAAGGGCACACAAAAATTCTATCCTTCCGTCGTCCACACCGAAGCGGACGTACAGAAGACCATCGACGCCTTTAAGGAGGTGATCCCCACGCTACGGGGATAGATAAGCTGGCCTCCGGATGATGCGTACTAGATAGATGTAGCCGACCGAGGATGAGTTGCTCAGCCTGCCCACCACCGGTCATCGCTAAGAGCTTGCGGTATCAGGAACCTTTTTCCCTAGCCCCTCTCTATGACCAATCAGATCGCCTACACGCCCAGCTTGGTGATCAGCGGCTTGGTGCTCACAATATGCCGTTGCAACCCCAATTCCCGTGGGCTGATGCCCATGGCGAGGCCGATGGCCTGGGGCATGTGGATGATGGGCATCTGAATCTGGCGCTGGGCTTGGGCCGAAGCCTTGGGTTGGAAGGCGTCCAAGTTCAGGTGGCACAAGGGGCAGGGCGTCACCATGGCGTCGGCGCCCAAGTCCTTAACCGTCAAAGTATGCTTGGCCACCATCGCCACCGAGTTCTTTTCGTTGATGGTCAGGATAGGGAACCCGCAGCACCGAGTCTTCCCTTCGAAGTCGACGACCGTCGCCCCCAGGGTCTCGATCAGCCGTTCCAATGAGGTCAGCCGTTCCGGGTTCTGTTCGATGTCCAGTGCGTCGGTGGGGCGCACGATGTAGCATCCGTAGAAGGGCGCCAACCGGATCCCAGCCAGAGGGCGGGTCACCTTCTCCTCCAGCTTGTCCAGTCCGTAGTCCTCAATTAGTATCCACAGCAAATGCTTGGGCTCGGCGGTCCCTTTGTATTCCAGGCCCTCTTCGGCCAGGGAGGAGTTGACCCTCGCCAGATACTCAGGATCGCCTTTCATCCGGTGGTTGGCCTGGCTCATCACCCCCTGGCAGGTGCTGCAGATGGTCATGATGGGCAGCCCCAAGCCTTCGGCCATGGCGAAGGTCCGGGCGTTCAGGGTATCGCCCAGAAACTGGTTTTTCTCCTGGAGCACCCCAGCCCCGGTACAGGACGCGCCGGGCATCTCCTGTAGCTCGATGCCCAGCCGCTGGCAGATCAGCTTGGCCGCCGGATACAGCTCCGGGCATCCTCCTCGGGACACACAACCAGGAAAGAATGCGTATTTCACCCTTTGCCTCCACACCCCCATCTCCCCCGATGTAATCGGCCCCGATAGAATCGGGGTTACTCCATCAAATGGGAAGGGCTAACGCTACTTCCCCATATAAGGGGAGAGCGGGAAGGGGGTTAAATTATTACTCCAGATTAATGGCCGAATTGATTGCCGGCCCGGGGAACTGGCTACTCCTTTGGCGCTTCGTCGGCGTTTTTGAAGACCTTGCGGAAGCCCTGCACGTCTTCGATTTTCTTGTGGATGATGGGGGGCAACTTCCCGTGAGTCAGCGCCCGCAGCGCCTCCGGGGCCAGGTGGAGCAAAGCCGGTACGTTGGCCACGCCCACGGTTTTGGGAACTATGCGCAGTTCATCCAACCAGCCGCTGTGTTCCACCAAGTCGGAAAATGCCTCGGCGTGGCGGGCTCCGTAGGTCTTGTCGAACCCGGCGGAGATCGCCTGGTCGCGCAACGCCATGATCCTGTCCATGGGCGCCACGCCCTTAGGGCAGACCTGAACGCACTCGAGACAACGGGTGCAGTCCCACATGCCCGTGGGCTCGTTGAGCATCCTGAGACGCTCCTTTGACTTCCCGTCCCTGGGGTCTGCGGTGAACCGGTAAGCCTTGGCCAGTGCTGCCGGCCCCAGGAAAGTGGGGTCAACTTCCATCACCGTGCAGTCGGAAACGCAGGCCCCGCACATGATGCAGGCCGTGACCCCCGACAGGTGGAGCATCGACTCGTTGGAGGCGATGTACTCTGCTTCTGGTTCCGGGCCCTCGGGCTGCAGATAGGGCTCCACCGCCATGATCTTGTCCCAGAACATTTCGAAGTCCACCACCAGGTCTTTCACCACCGGCATAACCCCGGCCGGCTCGACGGTGATGGTGTTGTCCGGCCCGATTGCCTGACGCACCTGGGTCTTGCAGGCCAGACAAGCGTGGCCGTTGATCCGCATGGCGCAGGAGCCGCAAATGGAGCTGCGGCAAGAGCAGCGTAGGCTCAAGGAGCCGTCTACCTCTTCGCGGATTTTAATCAACGCGTCAAGGACTGTGGCGCTATCTTGCAGGTCGACCGTGAAATCCTGCCAGTATGGCGCCGGGTCTTCCACTTCGGGATCAAACCTTCTCACTTTTATAGTGACATCCATCGGTCAGTATTTCCTTTCTTCGGGTGTCCATTGGGTAACCGAAACCGGCGCGTAGGAAACCTCGGGCCCCTCATCGCCCTGGGTAGTCACAATGTGCTTCATCCAGTTCTCATCGTCCCGGTCTGGGTAGTCGGTGCGGGCTTGCGCTCCCCGGCTGTCCTTGCGCTCCAGGGCGCTCACCGTGATGGTTTCGGCGCAGTCCAGCATGAACCCAAGCTCAAGGGCAAACACCAGGTCCGTGTTGAAAATCTGGCCCTTATTGTCGACGGGCACCGTGGTATAGCGCTCTTTCAACGCCCTCAAGTCGTGCATGGTTTCTTCCATGCCAGCCTGGTTCCGGTACACCGCCAGGTTTTTGTCCAGGGTTAGGCCCATGTCCAGGCGGACGCTGGCCACCCGGTCCCCGTTCTGGGGGCGGTCCAGGATCTCCTGGATACGCTGCTCTTCCTGTTTGACCACGGTGTCCGCGTCGAACTCGATGTACTCAACATTCCGCGACGCCTGAGCGGCGTGGACGCCGGAACGCTGCCCGAACACGATGGTATCCAGCAGGGAATTGGCCCCCAGACGGTTGCCACCATGAACGCTGACGCAGGCGCACTCCCCAGCGGCATAGACTCCCGGCAGGTTGGTCAGGCCGTCCACGTCGGTTTTGATCCCGCCCATCATGTAGTGCATTCCCGGCCGTATCGGCACCGGATCATGGATCATGTCGACGCCGGCCAGGTCGATTCCGATCTCGCGGATCTGGCTGAGTTTTTCCAGGATCAGGGCTTCACCCAGGTGGCGGCAGTCCAACAAGACGCAGCCGTTTATACCGTTGCCCGCGGCGATCTCGGTGTACTCGGCCCGGGAGACCACGTCCCGCGACGCCAGCTCCATCATGTTGGGAGCATACTTCTCCATGAAGCGCTCTCCGTTCTTATCCAGCAGATAGGCGCCTTCGCCTCGGGCAGCCTCGGACATCAAGACCCCGTTGCCGGCCAAGGTGGTCGGATGGTATTGGACCATCTCCATGTCCATCAAACGAGCGCCGGCGTTGTAGGCCAGGGCCATGCCGTCGCCGGTGACAATCAACGCGTTGGTGCTGGGCTCGAAGACCCGGCCCAGTCCGCCGGTGCACAGAATTATGGTCTTAGCGCGAATCGCAGATATCTGCCCGGTCCGTATCTCCAGTGCCGTTACTCCACAGACCCTGCCGTCTTCCTGGATGAGGCTGGTCACGAACCACTCTTCATAACTCCGGACTCCAGACTTGACTAGCTGCTCGAACATGACATGGAGCATGGCCTGGCCGGTGAAGTCCCCAACGAAAAAGGTCCGGGCGCGGCGCTGGCCCCCGAAGGCCCGGGTTCCCAAGCGTCCTTCGTCGTCGCGGTTGAAAGTAACGCCCATGTGCTCCATGTCGATCAAAGCCTGTCCGGCCGACTGGCACATGACCTCGATGGCGTCCTGATCCCCCAGGTAGTCGCTGCCCTTCACCGTGTCATATGCGTGTTCCTTCCAGTCATCGCCCCGGTCCAGCAGCGCGGCATTGATGCCTCCTTGCGCCGCGCTGGAGTGGCTGCGCACCGGATGGACCTTGCTGATGATGGCGGCGTTGGCTCCTTCATCCCGCGCGGCGATGGCGGCGCGCATGCCCGCCAGTCCAGCTCCAATTACCAGCACATCGTGCTCCAACATGGGTGTATTTTCCTCCGAGCTCACTTTATTTAGCGATAAGGGACTAGTTCCAACTCGCGGCTCCCAGTGCCCTAAGAAAGTGCGTCAGGGCATTGATTGTGTCTAGCGTCTACCAGGTGTCAACTCTCCATCCCTAATCTCTCGTCTTACGATTTGCTGTACGCGAGAATCCGACACTCCTAACTGGCTTGCGATATTCTTGTAGGTGTGCCCCGCGACGTATAGCGCAATCAGACGTTGCAGTTTCTCATTGTCTTGTCGAATCCCATCATTATGTCCATGGCTTTGAACCATGGGTGAAGTCCCCTTTTCCTAGAGAAAGCATTTTCCTCGACACCCAGATTCTCTGCGGTGGACGACAGCGTGCAGCGTTCCTTTAATTATCCCCCAAAAGCAGCAACGCCAGCAACAGGGAAGCGATGCTCTTGCCGTCCCGGATTTCGCCGCTTCGTATCAACTCCGAGACACTCGCCAGAGGCACCCGCTCCACCGTGATTGCCTCGTCGTAGTCCGGGTCCAGGCTCGCCGGCCGCAGATCGGTGGCCAGGTAGGCATGCATGTACTCGGTGCACCAGCCCGGCGATACCCAGAAGCTGGCTAGGTGCCGCACATTCCCGGCGCTGTAACTTATTTCCTCCTGTAGCTCTCGCAGCGCCGTTTCTTCCGGGTCCTCTCCCGGCTCCACGCCTCCTGCCGGTATTTCCAGCAAAAAGTCTTCAGCGGGTTTCCGGTATTGGCGCACCAACAACACATTTCCTTGTTCGTCCACAGGCACGATGCAGACCGAGTCAGAATGCTCTGCGATCTCTCTGGTAGTGACACGGCCGCTGGCCAGCCGGACGGTGTCGACCTTGAGATTGAGGATGCGGCCCTGATAGATAACTTGGCTTTCAATCGTTGGTTCGCGCCGATCGTCTGCCATTGGGCCAACCAATTCTACTGGCCGCGGATGCTGAAGCCCAGCCGCCGGATTAGGGTCGCGAAGAAATAGCTGGGCGGGTTGGCCCGCAGGAACTTCGCCTTGTACGGACTTTGCTCCAACTCTACCCAGTCTCCAGGTTCCAGAGGGTAGTCGACGTACCCGTCAACGCTGAGGATTGCCTGCTGGTACCCCTCCAAAGTCAGGCGCACCTTGGATGAACCGTTCAGCACCAGCCCGGCGGTCAGTCCCATGTGGGCAGCCACGGTTTTCAATACCAGGGAGTCGGACAAGGGGTCCAGGATGGGCCCGCCCACCGCCAGATTGTACCCGGTACTGCCCGTGGCAGTAGAAAGAATCACCGCGTCGGCCCGAAACGTCGTCAGTTGTTCGCCGTCTATGGTTCCCGCTATGGTTACCACCCGGGACACCGCGCCCCGGGCCAACACCACATCGTTGAGCGCGTGGTACGGTCCTTCTTCTTGAGAGGCTCTGGAGTCACCTCTCACCACCCGGGCCTGGAGCATATTGCGCTCCTCCACCCGGCATTCGCCATTGAGATAAATCGGCAGCCTTTCCAGGGCTTCGTGTACCTGGAGCTCGGTCATGAACCCCAGACGGCCCATGTTGACACCAACCACCGGTATATCATAAGGCGCGGTGACCTGCACGGCCCGCAGGATGGTACCGTCGCCTCCCACGGTGAAGACCAGGTCGGTTTCCCCTGCCCGTTGGCGAAGGGTTTCCAGGTTTTCCGCAGGCGCAATCCAGCTATCTTGGGACAGTTCAAGCTGTTGCAAGATGGCCGTGGTCAGGTCCAGGGCCTCGGGGATCCTGGCGTTGTATATAATGCCGACGTTCTTCATTTCATTAATCTAGAGAATGTGTCCTTGGTATCCGCCGCCCCGATGTCATCGGGGTGCCCAAGGCTCGCGGTCTCAAAGCAGGGGCAGTCTAGCACCAGCCCTCATTTAGTGTCAACGACGGCCGAAACGGCCCACCACCCCGATATAATCGGGACGACTCGAATTACACACAAGGTCAAACCACCAGCAGCGCCTTGACCGCGGTCTCAGCAGCGTTAAGAACGTAGCCTGGCGCGATTCCTATTCCCAGGGTAGCTCCTGTAGCCACGATGAGGGCGAACCAGGACGCCGGAGACATTCCGATGGGCGCCTGGGACAGGGCCGGCTGAAGAAACATTATCCGGATTATCCTGATGTAGTAGTAGGCCGACACAGCGCTGTTGATAACTCCCAGAACGGCCAGCCAGACCAGGCCGCTCTTGACAGCCGCCGTGAAGATATACAGCTTCGCGATGAAAATACTGGTGGGAGGAACACCGATCAACGCGATCAGCGCCAGGGCCAGCGCCACAGCCAGGAAGGGCGCTCGCCGGGCGATTCCGGCGTAGTCGTCGATCAGGTCACTGCCTATCCGGTTGCTGATGGCGATTATCGCGAAGAAGGCGGCCAGGTTGGCCGCGGCGTAAGCGCCCAGGTAGAACAACACGCTGTTCGGCCCCACGGAGACAAACTCAGGTGTGGCGAGATCCACGCCGGAGTTCTTGATCCCGGCGGCCACTCCAACCAGTAGGTAGCCCGCATGGGCGATGGCGCTGTAACCGAACAGCCGGCGTATGTTGATTTGCCCGATGGCCACCAGGTTGCCGATGGTCATGGAGGCGGCGGCCAGCCAGGCCATGAGAGCAGCCCAGTCCAACCCGATGTCGAAGAACCCTGTGTAGAACACCCGCAGCAACACGGCGAAGGCCGCCGCCTTGCTCGCTACAGACAAAAAGGCCACCACCGGAGTAGGAGCCCCTTCGTAGATATCGGGCACCCACATGTGAAAGGGTACCGCCGATATTTTGAATCCAAACCCCACCAACAACAGGACTACGCCCACCAGCAGGACCAAGTTGCTTGAATCCAGCCCTCCGGAAACATCCTTCACCCTGTCGGCAATGCCGGCAAGCTCAGTGGTCCCGGAGAAGCCATACACCAGAGCCATGCCGTAGAGCATGATCGCAGAGCTGATCGCGCCGATGATCAGGAATTTCATACCGGCTTCACTGGACCGGCGGGTATTCAAAAACGCCGCCAGGGCGGCCAGGGGCAGTGTGGTCAACTCTAACGCGATGTATATGGTAATTAGCTCCGTGGCCGAGGCCAGCAGCATCATTCCGGTGGCCGAAAACAGAATCAGCCCAAAGTACTCGCCTTGAAACCGCTCCATCTGGCGTACATAGTCCACCGAGGCCACCACCACCAACATTGTGGCAGCCAGCACCAGGAAGTCGAAAAACAAGGCAAACCTATCGATGGAAAGGCTTCCCAAGAGAACACTGGCAGACCCACCGGACAGGGGATCGGCGACACGCACCAGATCAGACGCATCTTTGAGGTCTAAGAGTTGCACCACCAGCAGCGCCAGGGGCACGAGCAGCCCAGCGAAGGCGAATACGGGCAATAGGGCCTTTTTCTGGAGTACTAAGTCCAGCAGGATGACCAAGATAGCCACCCCGGCCATGGCCAGGTGGGGCGAAATTACGTATACGTCGTAGGCGGACATTTCCTGGCTTTCTCCCCCTGTTGCGCCGCGCTCAGCCGTTGGGGCGGGGCCTGACGGCTGGTACTACGGCGATGACTGACGGCTGGCGACTGGCTCCCTAACGTTCGGCGTTGATCACGGCTACCATCGGCTGAAGGCCCATTTCGAACACGTCGGTCAGTATTGCCGGATAGACCCCCACCCCGATGATGCTGATGATCAGCAAGCCCAAGGGTATGGCTTCGACCAGCGAGGCGTCGGTCAGGTCGGCAAACCGCTCCCTTCGCAAGCCAAAGAAGGAGCGCTCCATCATCCACAAAATGTAGCCTGCGGCCAGCACTATGCCGAATACGGCCAAGGCCGTGGGCCAGGCATAAGCCTGGAAGGCCCCAAGGAACACCAGCACCTCGGAGATAAAACCGCTCAGGCCCGGCAGCCCCAGGGATGCCAGCCCCGCAATCAACAAGGCAACAGCCACCACGGGCATCCGGTCGGCAAGACCTCCCAGATCGGGGATATAGCGTGTGTGGGTTCTATCGTAGACCAGACCAACTCCCAGGAACAAAAGACCGGTGATGGTGCCGTGGGTGAAAAGCTGCATCGCCGCGCCATTGAGACCGGCGACGGTCAGTTCGCCATGAGCCACACCAACGGAGCCAATGCCCAACAGCACCAGGCCCATGTGGCTGACGCTGGAATATGCGATAAGCCGTTTCAGGTCGGTCTGACGCAAGGTTACAACTGCTCCGTACAGAACGCTGATAACCCCCAGGGTCACCAGGGCCCAAGCGTAATCGACGGCTTGGCCAGGAAACATCCCCACGTTGATCCGGAGCAACCCGTATCCGCCCATTTTCAGCAGGACCCCGGCCAGCATAACGCTGGCGGCAGTGGGCGCATCGGTGTGGGCGTCGGGCAGCCAGGTATGGAAGGGCCAGGTGGGCAACTTCACGGCAAACCCGATGAAGAACAGCCAGAATAGGGCACCCATCGGTATCAGCACCCCGGCTGAGGTAAGCATGGTCGACTGAGTGGACAGGGCCGTCATGTCGAAGGTGCCCACCTCGGGGGTCACGAATACGGCGACGATCGCCACCAGCATGAAAGCGCTGCCCAGGATGGTGAAAATAAGAAACTTCATGGCCGAGTATTCTTTGCGGCCGGCCCCCCAGATGGAGATCAGCATGAACATGGGCACCAGTTCCAGTTCCCAGAAGAAGAAAAACAGCAGCAGGTCCAGGGAGCTAAACACCCCCATGACGGCGGTCTGCAACAGCAACAGCCACACGAAGTATTCCCGTACCCGCATGGTGATGTGCCAGGAGGCCAGGACCGCGCAAAGGCCCAGCAGTCCGGTTAGCGCGACCATCGGCACGCTGAGACCGTCAACACCCAAGAAGTAGGAGGCCTGCAGGGTCTCGCCGGGTATCCAGGTAAACCTGTCTATGAACTGGAATCGCTGAGCGCCCTCGTCCCGGCTGAACAGGGCGAAAACCAGCAGGGCCAGGACCAAGTCAGCCACGGCTGCCAATACGGCGAAGCCTCGGATGTTTCTCACCCTGTGTTCCTGTCCAAACGGCACGAACAGGATGACCAGCGCCGCAGCCGCCGGCAGAAACACCGTCGCAGTCAGCAATCCTGAGAACCCCGTTACCACGGCGCTATCCCAAATTCATCATGACCGCTCATAGCAGCAGGAACCCCAGTAAAATAAGCAGGCTTCCCAGGGCCAGGGCCAAACCGTAAGCCTGAACCTCTCCGGTCTGAAGCCTGGCCAGGACGTGCGGCCCCATATTGCGAAACACAAATCCCACGGCGTCCACAAATCCATCCACCAAGTTGCGGTCCGCCCAGTCCACGGCGAAGGCAAACCACCGGTAAAAGGCCCGGCGCACGATGATGTCTTCATACAGAGCGTCGACATAGTACTTCTCGGCCAGCAAGGTGTGAACCGGCTTTACCGCCTCCAAGGGTTCCGTCTTGCCACTGCCTCGGCGGAGATAGAGGGCCGTGGCCAAAGCGATGCCGGCCAGGGCGATCCCGGTGGATGCGCCAGCCATCCCCCAGCTGAACTCCAACCCCGCCACGTGCCCGGCCCCTGGCAGCAAGGCAGCATCGAGACCGGACTGCAAAAACCCGGTAATCCAGTGTTTGGGTATCCCGAACTCCTCCACCCCCAGATTGAAAAAAACGGGATTGGCCAGGTAGCCGGTGAACACTGCTGCGACGCCCAGCAGCACCATCGGCAGTAGCATCGCCACCGGAGACTCGGCCAAATGCACCTCACCGTGAGGGGAGCCATCCGCCAGCGAGGCCGCGCCCAAGTCTTCCATCTCTTGCTCTGCTCCGCCCCGGAACTCCCCATGAAAGGTCAGGTAGATCATCCGCAACGTATAAAAAGCCGTGAGCAGGACCCCGGCCAACAGGAACGCTACAGTCACCTTGCTGACCAAGCCACTGCCCTGCCACGCACTTAGCAGGATTTCGTCCTTGCTCCAGAACCCGGCCAAGGGAATGATCCCCACCAGGCTGAGGCCTCCGATTAACATCAGAACGTAGGTCAGGGGCATGGTGCGCCGCAGCCCGCCCATATAACGCATGTTGAAGGTCCCGGTGGCGTGGTTCACGCTTCCGGCGCCCATAAACAACAGGGCCTTGAACGACGCGTGGGTTACCAGGTGGAATATCGCGGGGGCCAAGGCCCCCACACCCAGGGCCGCCATCATGTAGCCCAACTGGCTGATGGTGGAGTAGGCCAGCACCCGCTTGATGTCCTTGGCCACCAGAGCCATGGTGGCGGCCATCAAGGCGGTGAAGGCTCCAATCAGCGCCACCACGGTAAGAGTGTGCTCGGCCGCCTGAAAAACCGGGTAGAACCGCGCCACCAGGAAAACACCGGCGGCCACCATTGTCGCCGCGTGGATCAGGGCGCTGACCGGCGTCGGCCCCTCCATGGCGTCGGGCAGCCAGGAGTGGAGCGGGAACTGTCCCGACTTTCCCACTGCTCCGGCGAAAATCCCCAGCGTAAACCAGGTCAACGCGACCCCGCCCAGTATGGCAGCCCCGCCCACCACCGGTTGGGCCGCCTGCCAGATATCCGGGATATGGAAGGGGTTCAGTCCCGCAGCGGCAAACTTATCGGCCTGAACGAACAGGTACAGGATCGCCACCAGGAACCCCACGTCTCCGATGCGGGTAATGATGAATGCCTTCTTGGCGGCGGCGGCGGCCGCAGGGCGGTCGTGCCAAAAACCTATCAACAAGTATGACGATACCCCGACCAACTCCCAGAATGCGTAGAGCAGTAGTATGTTGGCCATCAACACCAGCCCCAACATGGAGGCGGTGAAGAGGGCCATGTAAGCGAAGTACCTGGCGTAGCCGGGGTCGCCACGCATGTAACCCAGTGAGTAAATCTGCACCATCAGGCTGACGCCGGTAACCACCACCAGCATCACGGCGGTCAAGGGGTCCACCAGAAGGGCCAGCTCTACCCGGACGCTGCCCACTTCCAGCCATGGGTAGGCGGCAAACTGGAGGTCATGTCCCAGGATCACCGACCGCAAGGTCATGACGGAGAATCCCAGCGCCACCGCCAGAGCCACGATCAGCAGGATCCCGCTCAGCCAGGCATAGCGGTTAAGAAAGGGCCGGATAACCAGCGCGATAACGGCGAAGGAAGCCACCGGCAGCAGAAAAATCGCCCATACGGCGCCCTCGCTGACCATCTATAGCTTCCTCAAAATCTCTTCAGCCACGTGCTCTCGGCCTATTGGCACGTAGATTTTGAACGGAACCCGTTCACCCCAATCCAATATGTCTCCTTCGGGTAGGATGCGGGTCGGCAAACCTTCACCCTCCAAGACTTCCTTCCACATCTCGGCCATCATTAGATTCGGCGCTTGTTTGAACTCGACCCACATTTCAGCTATCAGCCAAATCCCCCCAACCTCCCTTTCTCAAAGGGGGGCTACGGGGGGATTTCCTCTAATTTCTCAGCTCGGTTGCTTCCGACAGGTCTATCGATTCGCTGCTGCGATACATGGCGAAGACGATGCCCAATCCCAAAGATATTTCGGCGGCGGCCACGGTGATGATAAACACTGCGAAAACCTGTCCGGTCAAGACCGCAGCCACGTTTTCTTGAAGCCCCGCGGGCACCACGTACCTGGCAATCGCCACCATGGTGAGGTTGACCCCGTTCAACATCAGCTCAATGGACATTAAAACCGCCAGCGCGTTACGCCGCGCCAGTGAGCCGTACAAACCGATGCAAAAGAGAATCGCCCCGACTATGAGCATGGACTCAAGGGACATGGGCAATCACCTCGGCCGGACCAGCACCAAGGCGCCTATCACGGCCGCCAGCAGCAATAAAGAAACCCCCTCGAAGGGAAGCACGAATTTACCGATGAGCAGGTCCGCCAAACCCGCTTCCTGGACAGCCCTCTGCTCCTCGGGCGAGCTAAAGCCCGC
The DNA here is from genome assembly GCA_022568195.1 of Chloroflexota bacterium. Taxonomy (GTDB): domain Bacteria; phylum Chloroflexota; class Dehalococcoidia; order Lucifugimonadales; family UBA3495; genus JADFFS01. Next base: position 21,815 of record JADFFS010000022.1, read on the forward strand.
ACGCTCCAGTGCTGCCCGGTCAGTCTCCAAGGACAGAGTGCGAACGCCGCTGGTGTGAACCGCCCCGGCGCGGCTCTCGTCAGCTTCGGAGAACAGCTCCCAGTTGGTTCCCACGGCCACCACCACCATGGAGGCCAGCAATAGCGATGAAAACAACACGGCCGGAATCTGCCAGCGATTGGGCAAGTTCCCACGCTGCACGTCCCTGGTCAGCATGATCCCGAAGATTATCAATATGGATACGGCGCCCGCATAGATCAATACCTGCACAACGGCCAGAAACTCCGCGCTCATCAGCACGAAGAAGCCGGCTACCCCTACGAACACCAATACCAGTAATAGAGCCGCGCGGAACAGGTCTGGAATCAGGACCACCCCTAAAGCGCCTCCGACAACCAACACCGCCAAGAACCAGAACACAACATCCTGGAACAGCATCTACCCCGCGTCCCCCGTGTCGCCTGCGCCGCCTGACGCGGCCGTGCCGGTCTCGTTGGCCGCGGCTCCCCCGCCGGAGCGAGATGGGGGAGAATTTTCCGCCCCCACTGGAGGCATCCCGCGGGTTTCCGATTCTTGGGACGATGACGGGGTCAGGCGCATCCCAGCCTTCTCCCGCTGGTGCCACTGCCAGGACTCGCGCCCCACGTCTTTCCAGTCCAGGGGTTGGCCCTCGTGAGGGTTATAGCCAGCAGACTCCAACTGGGGCCGGTAGAACGTGCTGGGATGTTTCCCCGACTGACGGAGCTGGTCGATGCTGATCACCATTTGCTTGCGCGAATACTGTCCCTGCTCGAAGCCGCTGCCCATGAACAGCGAATCGTAGGGACACGCTTCGACGCACAGTCCGCAGAACATGCAGCGGGATATATCGATGTCAAAGACTTCCACCAGGTACTTGTCCCCCTGCAATGGAGCGGTCTCGCTGGGGCTGGTGACGATCTTGATGATGCCCAGAGGACAGTACTTGGCACAGGAGGCGCACCCGGTGCACCGTTCCTCATACCAGACGAACTCCTCGCCCCGGAACCGGGGATGTTGCTTGAGCCGTTCCTCCGGGTATTGAACGGTAAAGGGACGCTTGGTGAGGTTCTTCAGCGTAACCAGCAGGCCCTTGGCCATGCCCAGACCGTACATTATGTCACCTCGCCAATCAGCAATTAGCCATCAGCCATCAGCCATCAGCGATTTGAGGCTGACTGCTGAAGGCTGACGGCTCGTTTTCTCTCGGATCAGGTTACCAAAGAGGACGATACAGGTCACTGCCAAGGCCATATTGATTCCAGCCATGATCCACAGGTCGTTGGGGGTCAGTACTCCTTGGGCATCCCGCAGGAAGTAAACCTCAAGGGTGGTGGCAAACAGGTTGATCATGCTCAGCGGCAGCAAAAACTTCCAAGCCAAACCCATCAACTGGTCGATGCGCAGCCGAGGGAAGGTGGCCCGCACCCAAATGAACATGAAGGCCAACGCTGCCACCTTTAGCAAAAACCACAGAGATCCCAGATAATCCGACGCCGGGCCGGCCCATCCTCCCAAAAAGAGGGTGACCGCCACTGCGGAAGTGGTTAGCACAGCGCCGAACTCGGCGGCCTGTATCAGGGCGAACTTCACGCCGCTGTACTCGATATGGTAGCCGGCCACCAACTCGGACTCAGCTTCGGCAACGTCGAAGGGCGTGCGGTTCAGCTCGGCCGACGTCCCCGCCAAGAACACGAAGAAGGCCAGGGGCTGCACCAACAGGAAGGGTACGGTCTGGGCTTCCACAATGTCCCCCAGGGACATCGAGCCCGCCAGCATCACCACTCCCAACAGGCACAGCACCACCGGGACCTCGTAGCTAATCAACACAGCCACGCCCCGGGCCGCACCGAACATGGCGTACCGGTTATTCGACGACCATCCAGCCATGAGAATGGCCACCGCGGTCAACGACGTAACCGCCAGGACGTAGAGTACGCCGACGTTCAGGTCGGCCAGGGCAGTGTGCCGGGCAAAAGGCACCACGGCCAGCATCAATATCACCGGGGCAAGCATCACGATGGGGGCGATGGCGAAGGCGATGCGGTCGGCGTTGCCCGGCGTCAAGTCCTCTTTAAACAGGAGCTTGAGCAGGTCGGCGAAGGGTTGGAACATGCCGAAAGGCCCCCAACGGTTGGGACCAATCCGGTTGTGGAAGCGCCCGATCAAGCGCCGCTCTGACCACACGAAAACCGCTGCGCCCAGCAACACCGCGTTTACCAGGATAACCATGATGACCAAGCCGGCAATGACGTAGGACAGCCAGCAGGGGAGCACCGTACCAACCAACTCGTAGACGACCCGGTACAGGGGTGCGGCGTGAAGAACGTTGTCGGGTTGCAGCACGCAGCTCAACGGTCAACTTCTCCCATGTTGATGTCCATGCTCCCCAGGGTCACAATCATGTCCGCCAGTTTCCAGCCCACCAGCAAATGCTCGGTAACGGTCAGGTTGATCAAGGATGGAGAGCGTATCTTGCAGCGGTAAGGGCTCACCCCGCCGTCGCTCACCAGGTAGAAAGCCAGCTCGCCCTTGGAGGCCTCCACCCGGCCGTAAGCCTCCGCTCCAGGCTTAGGGTGGAACACCAAGGGCAGTTCCAGACGCACCGGCCCCGGCTCGATCTGCTGGATGCATTGCTTGATGATCCGCATGCTCTGATGCATCTCCTGGATCCTCACCCAGAGGCGGTCGTAGTTGTCGCCGTTACTGCCCACAGGAACGTCGAACTCCACCTTGTCGTAGGCATCGTAGGGCTCCATCTTGCGCCAGTCCCAGGCCAGCCCGCTGGCCCGCAGCACCGGCCCGCTGACCGAAGAGTTGATGGCCAGGTCCAAGGGAAGGAGACTGACGCCCCGGGTGCGCACCAAAACGATCTCGTTTTCCATTATCAGTTGCTCTATCTCCCCCATTTCCGAGGGGAACTCCTGGATGAAGTTGTCCAGTGCCGGCCAGAAATCGTCGGGCGCGTCCCAAAATACACCCCCGGGCCGCATATAGCTCACCGTGATACGGGCGCCGCACAGCATCTCAAACAGGTCCAAGATCTTTTCCCTGGTGCGGAAGCAGTACATCAACGGGGTCCCCAAAGTCCCCAGGTCCTGCAGGAAAAACCCCACGCCCATCAGATGGCTGGCGATGCGCTGGAGCTCGGCGGTGAGAGTGCGCAGCCACTGGGCCCTGGGGGGAGCCTCCACCTCCAGCAGCTTTTCCACCGCCAGGCAATAAGCCTGGTTGTTAATCATGGAGGAGACGTAGTCCAACCGGTCGGTCAGGGTCACGACCTGGACGTAATTGCGCTCTTCGGCCAGTTTTTCCGTGCCCCGGTGCAGGTACCCAAATACCGGCTCCACTTCCAGGATTTCTTCGCCATCGAAGGTAATCCGCAGCCGGAACACCCCATGGGTGCTGGGGTGCTGGGGACCAACATTGACCGTCATTGGCTCGGTACGAATGGGCATTCTTAGACCTTCGGTCTGCCGTCAGCATTCAGCCATCAGCTATCACGGGGGCCCGGGAGCTGACGTCTGACAGCTACAGATAATCCTTGCGCAATGGGTGGCCGTCGAACCCTTCCCACAGCATGATTCGCTTCATATTGGGGTGGCCGTCGAAATGGATGCCCATCAGGTCCCACACTTCCCGCTCCTGGAAATCTGCGCCCCGCCACACATCATAGACCGAAGGGACCGACAGAGACTCCCGGCCGTAGACCCGGGACTTAACCACTGCGGTGTGCTGGCGACGAAAAGATGTCAGGTGGTAGACCACTTCGAAATATTCGACGTAGTCCACGGCACTGATGGAATTGAGGAATTGAAAGTCCGATTCCGTATCGTCGCGCAAGAACCGGGCTACCCGGTCAATGCTGGACGGCTTGACCCAAACAACGTCCCCCTCCCAACTCTCCACTGAATCCGCCACGCCCTGGTTCAGCCGGTTTGCCAGCTCCTCTCCTGCCAACACCTGAACGGCCATCAGGAACCCTGTCCGGCCCCGTTTTCCGGGGGTGTTTGGCCCCTGCTGGTGTCCGTGAGCCTCAGCGCCGAAACGCCGGGCCGGCGCAGGTTATGGTATTTCTTGATCTTCTCGTGCAGCTCCATGATGCCGTACAGCAAGGCGTCGGGCCGGGGCGGGCAGCCGGGGACATAGACGTCCACCGGAATAATGTGGTCCACACCGGGCACCACGCTGTAGGAACCGTAGTAGGGGCCTCCCGAGGTGGCGCATACACCCATGGCAATCACCCACTTGGGGTCGCCCATCTGCTCGTAGATACGCAGGATGGCCGGAGACATCTTCCAGGTCACCGTGCCGGCGATGATGATCAAATCGGCCTGGCGGGGAGACGCTCGAAAGGCCTCCATGCCGAACCGGGCGATGTCGAACCTGCCCATGGCCGTGGCAATCATCTCGAAGGCGCAACAAGCCAGGCCGAAGGTCACAGGCCATAGGGCCGACTTCCGGCTCCAGTTGATCAAGGCGTCCAGCGAGGTAACCACCAAGTTGCCCTTGAGGTCGTCGGGCACTTCGATCAGCGGCTCGGCCAGGGGTTCGGCAGACGTATCCTTCAAATGCTGGATGGTGAGACCTTCGTTCAGGTCCTGCTCACCCGTCCTCGTATACAAAGGCCCGCCGCCTTGGGAAACTTCAGCGCCCACGCCGCTCTACCCCCATTCCAGGTCCTTCTTCCGCCAGGCGTAGGCCCACGCTACCATCAGAATCATCACGAAGGCCATCATCTCGATCAGGGCAAACAGCTCCAACTGGAGGAACTTGGCAGCCCACGGATAGAGAAAAACCACCTCTACGTCGAAGACCACAAAGAGGACGGCGAACATGTAGTAGCGGAAGTTAAATTGGCTCCACCGCCCGCCGATGGCCTCCATTCCGCATTCGTAGGTTTCCAGCTTCACGGCGGTGGGATTATGAGGACGTATCCCCAGCCGAGACATAGACCAGGAAATCATCAACATGCTGGTGGGAACGATGAAAGAGACAGCGACAAATATGGCAATCAAGCCATATTGGCGGAAATAATCATCAAGCATAGGGCATCGTCCAGCTTGAGCAGGGATTCGGCTGGGATTATAACATAGGGCAGCCTGCAGACGTTAGTGAAATTCCGCACAAACCAATCCCTCCGCACCCTCGCACGGGAGGTGGCCGGACAAATTTTTACACCCGCGCGCGTGGCTGTTACCATGTTATTCTGACCCACGCCTGTTGCACAGACGGCATAGGCAGAAAGGGACCCGTAATATTATCCGACCCAAGCTTTTAATCGCCACCCGCAACCCTGGGAAGATGCGGGAGTATCGCGGCCTTCTGCGCGACGCTCCCTTTCAGTTGGTGTCCCTGGACGACTTGGGCATTCCTGACGAGGTGGAGGAGACCGGAGAGACCTTCGCCGAGAATGCCCGGCTCAAGGCGGGTAGCTACGCCCGGCTCAGCGGCATGCTAACCCTGTCCGACGACTCTGGGCTGGAGGTGGACGCGCTGAATGGGGACCCCGGCGTCCGTTCTGCCCGGTACGGCGGCGACCCTGGTTTTTCCGACCAAGACCGGGTAAGTTTGTTGCTGCACAACCTGGCAGAGGTGGCCTGGGAAAAGCGCACCGCCCGGTTCCGCTGTTTCACGGCCATCTTCCGGCCACCCGAACTGCAGGACCCACCAGAATCAAGGGAGGTGACCTGTATGGTGGGCTCGGTGGCGGGAATGATACAATATAAGCCGGAAGGCGACGAAGGATTCGGCTACGACCCGGTCTTCTACCTTCCTTCCTACCGCCGAACCATGGCCCAGTTGCCTCTGGAGGAAAAGAACCGCATCAGCCACCGTGCCGACGCGGCCCGCAGGGCTGTGGCGGTCTTGAATAAGCTATCAGCCGTCAGCGGTCAGCCATCAGCGGATTGCTGATGACCAAAAGCTGGCGCCAAAACGCCAATTGCTGATTGCTGAAAGCTGATTGCTGAAAGCTAAATATGATTACCGATACCTTTGGCAGGCCGTTGAGAGACCTGCGCATCTCCGTAACCGACCGGTGCAACTTCCGGTGCCCTTACTGCATGCCCGCGGAAATCTTCGGAGAGAGCTACCAGTTTCTTCCCCGGGAGGAACTCCTCACCTTTGAAGAAATTTCCCGGTTGGCCCGGATCTTTGTGGGCCTGGGGGTCAACAAGATTCGAGTTACCGGCGGCGAGCCCCTGCTGCGCAACGAGTTGCACTTGCTGGTGGCCATGCTGGCCGAGATTCCAGGGCTGAACGACCTGACCCTGACCACCAACGCCTTCCTGCTACCCCAGCAGGCGCAAGGGCTCAAGGACGCCGGATTGCGGCGGATAACCGTGAGCCTGGACACCCTGGACGACGAGATATTCAAGGTAATGAACGGCCGGGGGGTCGGAGTCGACCGGATCTTGCAGGGCATCCGGCAGGCCGAGGCCGTGGGCCTGTCTCCCATCAAGATCAACGCTGTAGTGCAAAAAGGGGTCAACGACCACACCGTGGTCGACCTGGCCCGCTATTTCCAGGGCACCGGGCACATAGTCAGGTTCATTGAATACATGGACGTGGGCAACCGCAACGGTTGGAAGTGGGACCAGGTGGTGCCCGCCGCCGAGATAATCCAGCGCATAGACGCGGAGATGCCCCTGGAGCCTCTGGAGGGCAACTACCGGGGCGAAGTTGCCCAGCGCTACCGCTACCGCGACGGCAGCGGCGAAATCGGCGTCATAGCCTCGGTGACCCAGGCCTTCTGCGCCGATTGCACCCGCTCCCGGCTGTCCACCGACGGCAAGATCTACACCTGCTTGTTCGCCAGCCAGGGGATCAGCCTGCGGGACCCCATGCGCGACGGCGCCACCGACGATGACCTGCGAGACTTGCTCACCGGGGTCTGGGGCCGCCGGGTGGACCGTTATTCCGAAGAACGGGCCGACCTGGCCACGCAACAGAACGCGCCCCAGAAAATCGAAATGTACCAGATCGGGGGATAAAAAGCCGTCAGGAAACGCTGATAGCTGAGTGCTGAAGGCTGATAGCTCGATAAACATGTCATCTGACCACTCCATCACCATCTACAGCGACGGCTCCTGCCTGGGTAACCCCGGGCCCGGCGGCTGGGGTGCGGTGGTTTTTACTGGGACGGGAGAGCCGGTGCGCCTTTCCGGACCCGAAAAACAAACGACCAATAACCGTATGGAGTTGATGGCGGCGATAAAGGGGCTTGAGGCCACGCCCGCCGGATCAGCGGTGACGCTACACAGCGATAGCTCTTACCTGGTCAACACGATGACCAGGAACTGGAAACGGCGGGTAAACCACGACCTGTGGGACCGGCTGGATTCCCTGGCCCAAGCGCGGGAAGTAGCTTGGCATTGGGTGCGGGGACACGCCGGAGACCGCTGGAATGAAGAAGCCGACCGGCTGGCGGTGTCTGCGATGAACGTTGCGGCGAACAGGAACCCCGGCGATCAGCCTGATCCCCCTGATCTTATAAAGGGCGACTCCCTCACCCACCTGGACGAGCATGGCCGCGTCACCATGGTGGATGTGGGCGGCAAACCGACCACCGACCGGGAAGCCGTCGCCCGGGGGCACGTTACCGTCCTGCCAGAAACCCTGCGGTTGATCCAGGAGGGCTTGATGAAAAAGGGGGACGTGCTCACCATCGCCCAACTGGCGGGCATCATGGGGGCCAAGAGGACCTCCGAGTTGATTCCCCTTTGCCATCCCTTGCCCCTGAACCAGGTAAACGTGGACTTGGAGCTGGACCAAGCCAACAACCGGATAGAAATCACCGCCACGGCCCGCACCTCGGCCAAGACCGGCGTGGAGATGGAAGCCCTCACCGCCGTGTCCGTGGCTGCCCTGACCGTATACGACATGTGCAAGGCGGTGGACCGGGGCATGCGCATCGAGAGCGTGCGCCTGGTGAAGAAGACCGGCGGCCAGAGCGGGGACATCAACCTGGAGGATTAGGCGGGGTGGAGGTTCGCCCTGGCATCCACCAAGTGCCCGGACTGCGTTGGAGCAACGCCTACCTGCTGGTGGAAGACCAAGGGCTGACTCTGATCGATGCCGGTATCCCCGGCGACGGGAAGAAAGTCCTAAGCTACATCCAGCACATAGGCCGCGACGCGCAAGAATTGTCCCGGGTGGTGCTGACCCACAGCCACCCCGACCACACCGGCCCCATCAGAGAGCTTTCCCGTCTCACCGGCGCTGTAATCTCTGTCCATCCCGGCGACACCCGCCTCCGCGCCAAGACCAACGGCCGCTGGCTCCACTACCCTTGGCAGCCACCCGCTTGGGATTGGGACGTTCCCTTGCTTCGGCGTATCCCGGCGCACCAGCTTTTGGAAGACGGCCAGGAGTTGCCTGTGCTTGGGGGCCTACAGGTGCTGCATACCCCCGGCCATACGCCGGGCAGCGTTTGCCTATTCTTGCCAAAACATAGTGTGCTGTTCACCGGGGACATGCTGCTGGCCGACGGGCGCCGCTTCCGCCGTCCCGTCTATTTTCCCGGAACCAATCTGGGAGACTACCGGGCCTCGGTGGAGCGGCTGGCGGGGTTGACCTTCGACACCGCCTGCGTGGGCCACGGCAAACCACTGCTTGAAGGCAGCGCCGCCCGGCTCCAGGAGATGCTGGACCACTATGCCTGGATGTCTCCGCGGTGGACCGAAGTGAAGCGGTGGGCCCGCCTGATTTTGAGGCACTAGCCCGAGGCCGGCGCCGGAAGCTAATGGACACCCCGGCGAGCCAGCTCTTCCGACAGCACCCGGATGGCGGTAACCGCGTACACGATGTACTCTTCAGGCGGCAATTCCAGTTCGCGAAACTCCTCAACCTGGTCGATGTCCATAATACCTTGAATCCCAGGCATCACCGATAGGTCCAACTGGCAAATCTCGCCCCCTGGCAGCACCACCACGCAGCCGCGGTCCGCCGTGGGCCGGAGGGGAGGGTCCAGCTCAACGGCCTGGAGCGAGGTCATGTTGAGGAAAGCCGGAAAGGGCCGCAAGCGGGAGGCCAACTCGGCCAGAACCTCGCGCAGCCGGGCCGCTGCCTCTTCCAGCGCAGCGTCGGTGGCCTCCCGAAGCTTTTCCACGCCGAAATCACTTACTTCCATCCTGCCTTACATGATAGTCCCATGCTTTCCGTGCCGTAAAATCCGGGCCGTAAAATCCTGGGACCGAACCGGCCCGCCCGCGTTTGCTCTGGAGTTTGGAGAACATGCTGACAGCCGCGTGTAACTCAATTGACAGCCTATCTGGGCCAGCATTAACATTAGCTACGCTGGACCGGCTCCAGGCGGCTGGCCGGAGCGGTCCTGGGTGGCAACGTAGCTCAGCGGCAGAGCGGGCGCTTCATAAGCGCTAGGTCACTGGTTCGAACCCAGTCGTTGCCACCAAAGCTAAAGGCAGCAAACAACGAAGGGCTGCCTAAGAGCCTTCACGTCCTCAGGGTTGAGAAATTTGTCTCCCCTTCCGTCGAATCCGCGAACGGACCTACATAAGATCGACTGGAGTGGCCATGAGGCACGCGAGCAGCAATAGGTTCTATATGAATTCGTCGGAACAGCGTAACCAAATGGTCCTAGGCCCTCAGTATCTCCCGCCTGGACTGCACCCGCTCCACTAAGGAACGTCCAGCAGGGAACTGGCCTCGGCCAGATCACCTTCGACGTTACGCCGGTGGACCATAGCTACTAGCGGTCGCGATGATCACCAGCGACCTGAGGGTGGTTAGAATGAGTCAAATGTCCGGGGAACTGTATAACGCCATTCACCGGGCGTCGGACCTGAATCGCACCGCCGAACACGTGGTTACTTTTAACTGACCGCCTGCGTTACTTGAACGCGGGGATCACCTTGTCGGTGATGCACCGTATGGTATCCATCACGACGTCGCGAGGGACCGAAGACGTCCAGTTGCACTCGAACATTATCTCGTCTGTGTGAAAGGCCTCCCGAAACATATGAATCTTGTCGACCACTTCTTCCGGTGTCCCAAACAGGTTTACTTCCTCAGTCGCTTCGGGGCCGGCAC
>JADFFS010000143.1 GCA_022568195.1 Chloroflexota bacterium
GCCGTCCATCACCCACGACGGCGGTAACCGCGCCTACTACCGGCCCAGCACCGACTCAATCCACATGCCGGCGGTCAACGACTTCCACGGAGCAGGTGAATTTCACAGCGTCTTGTTTCATGAGTTGGCCCATAGCACCGGCCACAAGAGCCGCCTAGACCGTGACTCCCTGGAAACCCCGGCGCCCTTCGGCTCCCCCATCTATTCCAGAGAAGAATTGGTGGCGGAGTTTGGGGCCGCGTTCCTATGCGCCCAGGCCGGTATCGACAACACCATCGGCAACAGCGCCAGCTACATCAACGGCTGGAGCAAGGCGCTCAAGGCCGACAGGCGGTTGGTAATCACCGCGGCCAGCCAAGGCCAACGGGCCGCTGACTGCGTTACCGGGGGTGAGTAGTCATGCCAGACATAGCTGACGAAGGCTTGAAACGAGCCATCCTCCGGTTGATGGAGCTGATGGTGGAAGACGGCAGATGTCCAGAGGATGCCACGGCTTTGGTCAACGGCGCCCTAGACGTGTGGGAGCAAGACCATCCTAGACCAGAGCAGCAGCTAGGCGAATGGCGGCATTACGCCGTGGACAACTACAAATTTCGGATTCGCAGGAACCTTGACGGCCAACTGGAAATCGGCCGGGAGGAAATTTAACCATGAAGGTAGACAGAGTAAGCGCCACAATCAAATACAGCCAAGACACCGGCCACGGCGCCTGGAAGTCCGTAGAGATCGGCGCTGAGGCCAGCGTGGACGAAAGGGAGCGTTGGCCCAGTTGTACGCAGAATTGGGCTCCGAGCTAAAGCGCCTGTGGGCTACTAATGGCCACAAGGGCCCGGACTCCCCGCAGGTAAGCGCTGAGAGCCACGTAGAGCCGCCGCAGGCTACGGAGCAACCTACACAAGCCAACGGCCAGCGCAGTGACCGAACTTCTGCACAACGGGGTGCAGAGGTTGACAGCTCTCATCACTGCCGGGAACACGGCGTCCCGTTCAAGCAGTACCACCGTGAGGGCCGCAGTTGGTACGCACATAAAGACGGCGCCAAATGGTGCCGGGAGGGGAAGTAACCATGGGAGCAAAGACCTACATACCGGGCCAAGTCACCATGACCTTGCCGGTGGACGAGACGTTCGTCGTGCGTTACATCGAGAACAGCGACAGCGACGCACCCGACGTCACTTTGCAGGTGGTTAAGGGCCCCTACGGGCTAGACTCACTGAAGATTTCCCTTTGGGGTTCAGACAGAGCGAAGCTGCTACGCCGGGTCCAGCGAGTGATCGAAGCCGGGCATATCAAAGTTTCGGGTGAGCTCTACATCGAGGAGGGAGTTATCGAGGGCCGGGAGTCCAACGTTACCATCTTCGCGGAGCGATTCCAAGCTGTACGGATAAGCAGCTAGACCAACAACGACGGGTGGGGTGGTGGTGCACCGGGGCCGGTTGGCCCCGGTGAAACTAAATCGAAGGGGTGCCACCATGAAAGACAAAACGAAAAAGGATCGATTTCTCTACACGCCCGAGAGCGTTGACCACTGGGTGACAGATATGGCCGATGTGTTGTCCAAAAGCGGGCTACACTGGCACTCCATGGCTTACTTCATGGAACGGTCAGAGCTACAGGCTGTTATGAGCGGGGACCGTGGGTTGATGCGGCTATGCACGGCCCTCAAGGGGCCATTCCGCCGGTTGGCCGACGAAGCCGACGAAAGATCCCGGGAGCGGGATCGGGACCGCCAAGGGGACTTACTGGATTGCAACGCCGGCACGTGTGAGCATCCACGGGTAACGGAGACCACCACCATCGACTACGATGCTTGCGAACGGGTGTGGGCCAACATGAAAGAGCCCGGAAAATTGCTGAGGGACTTCCCCGATCCATTCCCTGACCACATGGTGATCAAAGACAGCTTTGTCTCAGCGTCCTTACCCATAACCCTGGCGTTTAGCGGGGTAACAAGACTCGGTCGTCGTGACGATGCGAAGCCACCGGGATAACGTCGTAGCTCCTACCAAGCCACTCCCAGGGACCGGATGGTTGCCCTGGTCCCGATGAGAAGCCCCCGGTGTAGCAGCCGGGGGCTTTGCTTTGGCCGACAAACCGCCTCAGAGGCTAGCCCTTTTATCACCCTTAACGTCACTACAAAGGGTGACGTTAACGTGGAGACATTGCAGGATAATTGAATACAAGTTGGAACGTTAAGAGAGGTGAAAGCATGAGTCGGCTAACCCAACTGTTTGCAGGTCTTGTTAACATTGTCACCAGGAACAACAAACGGTCCACCCATGGCCCCAGCGTCGGGTTTGTCCTACTTGAGGGGGGCGGTCTCAAAGAGTTTCCCAGCCAAGGCATTTCACGCAGCCGCGAATCTTAGTCAATGGCTGAGAATGGAGCCTAGGTAAGCGGTAGCGGCTTGCGGTGGTGTCCGCCCGGCTGACCTTTAGTGCCTGCCAGCTATTAAACCTAGTAAATGGCGGCATCGATGGTGTTGATGCCGTCCCATGCGACTCCCACCGCGCCTTCAGCCAGGAACTTCTCGTTTATCGGCCTGGCCACCTGGCGAGATTGGTCAAGCATATCCACAGGGGCAGCAGAATCGCCATGGAGCTATCGAGAGTAAAGCTTTAGTTTACTTGTGTGGGCGCCGGTCTTCTATCTGGCTCACCAGTTCCTGTATCTCGTTCAAGGCATCTTCCACTGCCGTTGGCGCGGAGTCCTGGAATGTTAGCGCTTCGCCATCCGACAGGCCGCTGAGGTCCAGATGGAGCTCGGCGCGCTTGTTTCGGCTCTCATCATAGAGATTAATTCCAGAGTAGACCAGCGCCAGACGCAACTCCGGCGAGAACATGCTAGGTCCGTAGGGCAGGGTGTATTGCTGGTTGACGATGATTGTCCCATCCACCCGGTCCAGCCAGATGTGGCGCGCCGGTCCGTTGGGATATCGCAGGGTTATCTCGGCTTTGTCCAGCCGGGCACCTTCCGTGTAGTTGCGCACTGTGGCGGTGCTGATGATCGTATCCAACGGCTCATTATAAAGAGCGAACAGAAGGGTCATTTCGTGGCTTTTGGTATCTACCTGGAATGTGTACCAGGTGTCCGCAACCACGCCGGTGGGCAACAGCAGCTGCACCAACCCCTCGGACAGGACCTCCCCGAAATTGGCCACAGGTAGTATCGTTGGGAAAGGAGCCGGTGTGTCCTGGCGGGGAGCAACAATGGGCATAGAGATGGGGGCAACCTCAGGCGCAGTCACCGGCTCACGTACCACAGCCTGCGCTATTGGAGGCCCTTCGTCGCTGAACAGAATAGTATCAAGGGCCCCCGAATAATAGGTCACTGCGCCAGCGACTATCAATCCCAACCCAAGACCGAGACCAATAACCTTACCTTTGATAGGAAAGCCTCTTCGCTCAGAACGCCTCGCAAATTGCATGGATGCCTCCGTCTCTGTTTGGTCTGGATGTCGGTTAACAGCTCTTCGTCAGGTGCCTTTCGCTATAAATCAGGCAGTGTTTCGGCCAATTTGGCGGATTCTACCCAGCTCTTGTCTCTGACCTTTCTATTCTTTTTGAGCGTGCCCATCATGCTGGTGGCCCGTTTGTAGAATGAGTTGATCTGATCCCTTGCCACGCCTTCACCGATGCCGGACACGATCACCGTGACGCTGATGGTGTCCGAGGTTCGCCCCGGATAGGTTCCCTTGCGGCGGTTGGCGCCTGGAACCCGCTCCGCAAAATGGTTGTCCATCATCTCGACGATCTCGGCAGTCGATTGATGTGCGGGGCCGCTAAAGAGTCCAAGTACGCTTTCCGCGTCATAGACGAAAGATCCGTCGGCGTTCCGGATCTCACAATCCACCGATAGCTCCGCCAGGGCCTGGCTTACCACATTCTTGGCTCGCTCGACTTGGGCCTTGCCCACAGCGAAGTGCTGTTTATGGTTGGAATTACCCTTGATCCGGGCCAGCAACGAGGTTTGCTTTTTGGGAACTTGAATGTGGCTAATCCCGATGGCGGTGGGCCCTTTGAGTATCCGTATGACATCGTTGGCGTCTAGCACTTCGCCAACATATCGCCGGTCCGTTTCTTCGCCGACGCAGAGGATATCCATAAAAGAGTCGGCGATGCGCCGGTTGATTTGGGAAAGGGTGTCTGTGTGTTTCCGGGAGAATTTTTGGTTGTCCACCAGAAATACGGCGTCTGCTTTGGAGTTTTCCAGCACTTTCTTGAGGCAAGTCGCCGTGTTCGCCATGCTGTCTGGATCGTCGTACTGGTTCTCGAAGGGCAGTATCAGCATCGCGTACACCGGCTTCTTGAACGTGTCTTTCAGCAGATCGACGATGACCCCTATAGAGCCGGACCCGGTTCCTCCAGCGGTAGTGGCGATGACGAGCATCGCGTCTGCGTCGTAGACGTGGCCGTAGTCTGCGATGGTTGAGGTAATTTTCTTCCCATCTTTGCGGGCTTGCTCCGCCCCGTCGGCGTTGACCTTGCCCGCGCCACGCCCGCGAAACTCGTCGGTAGCCCCCAAGAGGATCGCGTGGTCGTCGGTCTTGGGGATATGCTTAAGCCCGTACAGATCGCCCATTCCCAGGTTCACCGCAAATACACCCCAAGTGTCGGGATCCTTGGGCTCGCCGGTAAATATGTGGATTCGCCTGTTCTTCCACACCCATTTGCCAAGGGCGAAAAACTCGTCGGCAATGTTCGATCCCCCTTGGCCCGTTCCTACGACCACTAGTTTCATGGTGTACTCCCGTTGTTTTGGTTGTGCAAGATTTCCGGTCCCGGTAATATTCCCCCATACTGTTCGGTGTGGTGCGCCATGGCTAGATGGGTTGTTCGACTAGCCCGCCTCGGGCCGCCGTCAATCATCGCGGTTGGCCGGCCCTCACAATGCCATTATTCCATCTGGCCCGGCCTGTCCTAAGTACCCCTTGGGCCGACGTGATGGGCTTTTTGGACCGTTGGTTTGGCCCCTACCGGTTCAACCGTGTGGTGCGGCGTGGCCGGAAAGAGAGGTATGCTGGCCGGCCCTGTTGAGGAAGTGCTAGCCATCTCAAGATGGCCAAGGGCCGTGAAGAATTAGCGGGCTTCTCAGGTCTAACTGTGAGCAAGCTCACGCGGCTGCTGCAAGAATAGTCACGGACCTACCCGTGTGGTCGGCGCTACGATTGTTTAGAGGAACAGGCAGATTATGCGGAGGAGACGAGATGGCTGAACTAGAGGAAAAGGTCGAGCAACTTGATAAGGACCTGACGGAACTCGAGGCGGGCATCAAAGCGCTACTAGTTGAATTGGAGCGCTGGTGGCACGAGACCACCTCCCCTTGAGCCCTTTTCCAGAGCACTTAGTCGCCGGACCCGAGACAGGCCTGTAAGCGTAGTTGCGCCCCTTCGGGCTTCCAGGGCACAGACATTACTGTCCAGTGCCATTATTCTGGATTGCTCTCGGCAAAGGGTACCAACTCTACGATTGTGGCCAGGCCATAAAGTTCCGCGCTGAAGGTCGATATCGTTTATCATCGGTCAACATTGGGAGCATACTCCCATAAAATATTGGTGCGATCTTTGGTGAATCCCCGATTGCAGGAGGATCGAACGGTGCTCCAACGCTGAATCTGTATACTGCCATCAAAATGCGTGCCGAAGCAACCACCATCTCCTGAATCACTCACAGGCCCTTCTGGTTCGCTTAGTTAGAGGCCCCCAGTTTAGGCTGGGGGCTTGTCATTGTGTCCCCGATGGTATAATCGGGCGGTCACAGAGCCCTGGGTAGCTTGCATTGGCACCGGAGGGTGCGGATTACTGTGCCCCCGAGTGGCATTGGTGAGCATTGGGTAGCTCGCAGATAAGCCAAATGTTCTGAGCAATCGTTGTTCACATCCTGGACTGATGGAGGCCAAATGATTACGCGCCTATACACCGGTGATGATGGTCAAGCCCACTTTGAGGACCTCAACGTGCCAGCGGGAGACTCCGAGACCATCTCCCTCAAGCCCGGTGCCGACATGACATTCCGCAGTTCCCCGGATGGAAGCTTTAGCGATTGGCACAATGCTCCTCGGCTCCAGTACGTTATCGTCCTTTCCGGTCAAATGGAGATCGGAATCGGAGACGGTACCAAACGGACGTTGAACCCAGGCGACATTCTGCAGGTGGAAGACTTGACCGGACAGGGCCACACCACCCGCTCGGTGGGCAACCGGGTCTCAGCCAGCGTGCCGCTGCCCGGTTAACGTGACCACTGGGCCATTAGCTCCCGTTGGCATCCACCCCACCACGGACCGGGGTCCGTCCTGGGGAATTGGTTTGCCCCTCGGAGTAGGCCGAAAAAGGGCCTGGTGTCAGGTGGGGTGCTCCCAAGACAGGCGACTCCGTGACTAGAGTGGCGAGTCCGCGTTTTCTGACTAGGGCATTGCACATATAATTGCCCAATGAAATCGCTAATGGTCCTGATACCCGCCGTATTGATGGCGGTTGGGTGCTCTGCCCAAGATGTGGATCCACCCCCTACTATCCAAGCCACCGCTACGCTGAACACGCCAATAAGTACCGCTTTACCCACCTCCACCAGCGAGGCGTTCCTGGTGCCTTCGGAGACTCCCCTTCCAATTCCTAATCCAACCGAAGTCTACGAGGCGATAGTGATTGTGGTGCCCACACGGGTACCACCGGGAACGCCGTTGCATCAGTCTTGGCTATTACAGACAGCGGTTAGACCCGAAGGGGCAGGGAACATAACGCTTTCCCCTCAGCAAGAGAATCAAATGTACCGCCGTGGTTCCTCGATAACAGCCACGGCCAACTGCGACGTTGACTTCCTACGCTGGGAGGGAGATATACCCGACGGTTTGGATAAAACCGCTAACCCAATGACAATTACCATGGACGGGCCAAGGATTTTATACCTCATTTGCGTTGACCCACTACAAAACCCTACCGCGATCACCGTCCCCCAGCTTGACATTATGCCCATTCCCAAGGACATCCCGGCGTATAACCGAGAGGACTGGGAACCCTGGATCGATGCTGACAGAGATTGCCAGAACACACGGGCGGAGGTCTTGATAGGCGAGTCCTTGGTGCCCGTGGGATTCAGGAGTGACGGGCTTTGCACCGTCGACAACGGCCAGTGGTTGGCTCCCTACACCGGGACCACTGTCACAGTCGCGGGGGACCTTGATATAGACCACATGGTGCCATTGGCCAATGCGCACCTTTCTGGTGGCTGGGCGTGGACTGTGCAAAGAAAAAGAAGTACTTCAATTACCTTTTGTTTGACGGCCACCTGATAGCGGTCACGGCGTCGGCCAATCGCTCTAAGGGAGCCAGGGGGCCGGAACAATGGCAGCCGGACAAGCAGGACTATTGGTGTAAATACGCTGTCAATTGGATAACGGTGAAAGACAACTGGAGCCTCACAGCAACAGCCAACGAATGGGACGCCTTAGTGAATATGCTAGATACTTGTCCCAACGATGTGGTCATTGAGGGAAGTGGAGCGCAACCCACGGCTGAGCCTGCGCCGGTCACACCGCCTCCTGAGTCCCAGCCCACCCCAGACGGTCCTGGGTGCGACCAAGCACAGGCCGATGTAAACTCGGCTCCTGCGGGGGAACTGGACCGAATCATCCATATCGGCCCGGTGCGGGCTGCCGATATGATCAACCTTCGGCCCTTCAACTCCGTGGACGATCTTACACGCATTAGCGGTATTGGCCCGGCCCGCTTGGCCGACATAAAAGCCAGGGTGTAGCCTGCGTTGGCAGCTAGAGCCACGATGCCCCGGTCCCAACGCGATGCCCCGGCCTGGAAAGGCCGGGGCATTTTCATTCCCGAAGGTAACTACCTTTCTACCACTCTAGGCCTTGGCTATGCAAGAGTGACATCATTACCTTCTCTGCCAGCGCCGCGCCAGCACCAGGCCCCCCAGGGGGAGCCCTACCAGAAGGAACCACGGGCTGGGTAGGCCGGAGCCGGAAGAGGTGGTCCCTGCGTCTTCACCACCCATCTTCTGCTCCAGGAGCGCTAGTCGCGCCTCCAACTCTGCGATCTGGACATCCTTCTCCTGGACAATCTGGTAGAGCCTCTGGATGGCCGCCAGCGCCACGCCGTCGGCGTCCACGGTAGCGATGTACTTGTCGTCCGCGCCCACCCCAAAAGCCGCATAGAAGTCCTGGGCCATGGGGCCCATGTGCCGAATGGACGGGTCGTGAGTCTTGTAGTTCCAAGTCTCGATGGGGATGGTACTCAGGCGTTCGAGGATATCACGCCCATCCACCGGAGCGAAGTTCTCCTTAACGTTGCGGTCGCTCGTGTTGCAGCCAGCGGGGGGGCACGGATCAGGCGGATCAGGCCGCCCAGGGTCCAGGGGCTTGCATTTATCGGGGACGCACTCGGGAGGACCGGGGTCGTCGTTACCGGGGTGATCTGCAAAGGCTGGTGCGGCCGTAACAAGTGCCAACAGTCCTAGCACGAGCAGGGTTATGATCAGTTTTCTCAAGGTATCTCCTCCTTGGGGTCGCGAACAACCGCGCCCTAAAATGTTTCGGAGCGGTGCTATTGCTACGCACCACCCCCGACGGGGGCACGCCTACATTCAATTCCCCCGCTATGTCAATTTTCGCCGATTCAGCGTAAAGAAAGGAGGTGGTCAGCGCACCCCCCGGATCAGGTCCGGGGAAAGCCGTAGCCGCTGGTAAATGAAAAGCCCCGGCTCCCCTCGTGCCGGGAGACTGGGGTCAACACCAAGCAAGCCCCCGGGGTTATGAACCGGGGGCTTTGCTTGCCAATTCGTGCGGGTTAG
>JADFFS010000023.1 GCA_022568195.1 Chloroflexota bacterium
TGGCATGGCTGTCTGCGTGGTGGTTTTCGGGTTCAACCTGCTGGGCGCCGCCCTTCGCGACGTGTGGGACCCCAAGCTGAGGGGCCGCTAGGCAACAACCGCTAAGTTTCAGGCGAAATTGAGCCGCCCGTCCCGTTTAAATGGGGCGGGCGGCTTTTTATTGAGCCGTGAAAATGCTGCCTGCCGCTTGCCCGTGTGTTAGCAGCATGGACTTGTGTATCTATCTGCTATCTAAAACCTGCTTTCACAATCGGTTGACTTGCTAGGTGGGATAGTATATATTACCGCAGACGCCTTGGGGGGTCGGAACTGTTGCTGCTTTGGACTCGGTCACCGTGGGTGTAATTTCAACAGGTTCCGGCACTACGGCAGGCATATTTCCGAATAATTTATACGTGAACCGTCGTTTTACCCGGATTCCAGCCCCTGGCAGCCACCCTATCAACCCCTGGAGGTCGAATAATTTATGTATCACTGGTTACGCAACCCCCGAGTCCTGGTCCTCTCACCACTGATGTTGGTGCTACTGTTTGCGGTGGCCTGTGGGAGCACCGCAGCAGAGCCCGTCATAATTGAGAAGGAAGTCATCAAGGAAGTAGTCAAAGAAGTGGTGGTGATCAAAGAGGTCATCAAAGAGGTACCTGTCCAGGTCATTGTCGAGAAAGAGGTCATAAAAGAGGTTTTCAGGGAGGTAATGGTCATCGCCACCGCCCAACCGGTCCTGGCGACAGTCAGGGAACGGGAGGAGTGGGAGGACATCGCCGGCGGTCTCCACTACAAAGGGCTCTTCCCCGTGATGGCCATCCGGAACCCCGGGTTCTGGGATGTCCACTACGGCGGCAGCCTGAACACGGTGCTCACCCCTTCCAGTCCCCGGTTCAACGGGCTGGTCGAGTATAACCCCGTCAACACCACCGAGATCATTGGCGACCTGGCCAAGACCTGGGAGGTGAACGACGCGGGCGACGTGTACACCTTCCGCCTGCATGATGCCGAGTGGAGCAAGGGCCGCGGACCGGTCACCGCCGATGACATCGTGTTCACACTGGACCGGATCACCGATCCCGACGCTCTGCGGGCCCGGACCGGGTACTTGAGGACGGTCGCCGACCAGGGGAATTTCACGGCCATCGATGAGAAGACCGTGGAGGTTCGCTTGAATTTCCCCACGGCTACTTTCATTCCCAACCTGGCTACCGACTACTTCAAGATGTATCCCAGGGCGCTGGAGAGCGTGAGCCAGGACGACTTCAACTGCTGCCCGGAGAAGTCCTACGGTTCCGGCCCCTGGGTCTTCAAGAGCTGGAAGAAGGACAATAACTTCGAATTCGAGAAGAACGAGACCTACTTCAAAACCGGCCGCCCCTTCTTCGACGGTTTGAAGGTGTTCATCGTCCGTGACGCCGCCAGGCGTCTGGCCGCCTACCAGGCAGGCCAGGTCTTCGCCAGTTACCTGCCCTGGACCAGCGCCAACACCCCCTGGGACATGGAACAACTGGAGAAGGATACCGACGGGCGCATGAGGGCTTCCGTCCTGAACGGGGTTGGGATCGCGTTCCTTTGGTTGAGGAATGACGAACCGCCCTTCGACGACCCCAACGTCAGAAAAGCCTTTTACATAGCCCTCGACCGGCCGGATTTCGGGAAGGTTGCCTATAGGGGCTTCGGCGTTCCGGGTACCTTCTTCTCCCCCGGTTTCGCGGAGGACTCGGACGAGTTCGCCAAAGCCAATTTGCCGGGTTACCGTCTGAATAAGGACGAGGATATTGCCGAGGCCAAGGCTCTCCTGGCCGCCGCGGGTTTCCCCGACGGCCTCAAGGACATCAAGCTCAACTCCCTTAATGCAGGGCCAAGTAAGAGAGCCGCAGAAGCGGTCGCCGCTCAGTTCAGGCGGGACGGGATCGCGGACATCACCCTGGACGCCGTCGACCTGGCGACCATGTACGTCAAGATGAGGGACGGTACCCACGCCCTGTCGCTGGTGAACACCGGCATCATCATCCCCGATCCCGGCGACATCATCAACCAGTTCTTCCTACAGGACGTGCTCCGGAATCCTCACAACTGGAGCGACCCCAGGACCGACGCCCTGATCACGGCTCAGAACAAGGAGCAGGACCCGGTCAAACGCAAGGCCCTGATCAAGGAGTTTGCCGACATACTTCACGAGGGGACCAGCCACATCGTGCCCATGTGGTGGAACTCCTCGGGAGCCACCTTCGACTACCGTTTGAGGAACTGGCACTCGCCTACGACCGTCCAGTTGGTGCACAAGTGGGACCACGTCTATTGGGACCCTGACGCCACGAAGCCAACCACCCCCGGATACGTGCCGTAGGCCTGCTTGCAAGGTAGGAATTAGTGTAGGGGCACGGCATGCCGTGCCCCTACCTGCGCCTGTTAACGTCTTTACAGTCTCTCATGGTTAGAACAAACGACTTCAAGGTAAATTCCAGGAGGGGTGATGGGGAACTACGCTCTTCATAGGGTCTTTCTCTTCATACCTACGTTATTACTGGCCACGATCCTGGTTTTCGGGCTGTTCTGGATCGTACCCGGCGATGCGGCCATGATGCTGCTCACCGGGGACGAAGACGCGGCGGGCAAGGTCACCAACGAGGATATAGACAGGCTGCGCGAAAAAATGGGGCTTAACCGCCCCATACACGTCCAGTATTCCGCTTGGGTCTGGGACCTGATGAAGGGTGATCTGGGGGATTCTCTCTGGTACAAGACCCCCGTTCTCGATGACCTGAAAGACCGGTTCCCCATCACGATTCAGTTGGCGACCATGGCGTTATTGATGGCCTTCGTGGCGGCGGTGCCCTTGGGGATCATCTCGGCGGTGAAACAGGACACCACGATCGACTACTTCAGCCGGATATTCGCCCTGATCGGTATAGCCATGCCCAGCTTCTGGCTCGGCATACTTATGGTGTACGCGCTGGCCTACTGGTTTGAGTGGCTCCCACCACTGGAATACGCCAACATCTGGGAAGACCCCTGGTTGAACATGCAACAACTGTTCTTCCCGGCCCTGGCCCTGGCTTTCCATGATATGGCCTTCACCGCCCGTGTTACCCGTTCCTCCATGCTGGAGGTGCTACGGGAGGACTATATGAGGACCGCCCGGTCCAAGGGCCTCCGCGAGTTCACAGTTATTGGGCGGCACGCCTTGAAGAACGCTCTGATGCCTGTGGTAACCATCTCTGGCTACCAGTTTGGCCGCCTGCTGGGTGGGGTCATTATCATCGAGTCCATCTTCGTGATTCCTGGTATAGGGTTGTTCCTGGTGGATGCCATCATTCATCGGGACTTCATAGTTCTGCAAGGTGTGGTCCTGCTGGCTGCGGCGACGGTCTTGGTCCTGAACCTGGTGATCGACCTGTTCTACGGGGTTTTGGACCCACGCATACGATATAGCTAAGCCAATCCAGCCATCTGGAGAATTCTTCATGATCGAGCGTGAAACAAGCGAGGTACGGGCACTACCTGGGATTGGCGGCGGGGTCTTGGCGCCGGTTTTTAAGGCCCTGAACACCATCGCCACCTTTTCCAAGAGCAAGCCCTTGGGGGCCGTCGGCGGAGCAATGTTTGTCGCCTTGGTTTTTGTTGCCGTTTTCGCTCCGGCTATTGCTCCCTACGATGAGCGGGACACGCATGGCGACTTCTTATTTGTGCCGCCCGGTACTACCACCTGGCTCCTGGGCACGGACGACCTAGGTAGGGACGTGTTTAGCCGGGTGGTCTTTGGGGCGCGCATCTCCCTTTATGTGGGTCTGGGTAGCGTGCTGATAGGAATCACCGGCGGTTTTGTTCTGGGCATCGCCAGCACCTACGCAGGCGGGAAAATAGACATGGTATTTCAGCGGTTCGTGGACGCCCTGATGGCGTTGCCGGGCCTGATTATCGCCCTGGCCATCATGGCCGTGTTGGGTCCGTCGCTGAACAACGTAATCATCGCCATCGTCGTAGGCATGCTGGCGCCGGTGATCCGTACCGTCCGCTCCCAGGTGCTCACCCTGAAGGAGCTCGACTATGTGCTGGCGGCCCGTGCCATAGGCGCCTCGGGTAAGCGCATCGTTTTCCGGCACATCGCGCCCAACTGCTTCGCCACTTACCTGGTGCTGGCCACCTACTACCTGGGGTTCGCTATCATCATCGAGGCCTCGCTTAGCTTCCTGGGCGTGGGCTCGCCTCCCGACGTACCCAGTTGGGGCGGTATGCTAACTTCAGCCTCCCAGGAACACATCAAAACGGGCCCCTGGGTGGGCATCTTCCCCGGCCTGGCCATCTTCGTGGTGGTGCTGGGCTTCAACCTGCTGGGCGACGCCCTGCGGGACGTCTTCGACCCCAAGCTCAGGGGCCGCTAACCAGCTTCCCCAATCCAGGTAACTCTCAAGCGTAATTGAACCGCCCGTTCAAACGAACGGGCGGTTTATTCTTGCTCAGACTCGCTTTCTAAAACAGACTTTCCGCTGTGAAAACGTCTCAACTCCCGCTCACACGTCTCGGTTACATCGGGGTTGGGATACCCTGTGGCCAGCCAAAGGGCAACCCCAGAACAGAGCCCTCGGCTATTCTGCCGTAAACAGCTTTGCCTCAAAAGTCGGCCCCAGCGTGTCACCCTGATCCTTCCGCAGAAGGAGAAGGGTCTCCCCCAGGTGAGCCACGCAAGGAAGATCCTTCGCTGCGCTCAGGATGACAGTTTTGGGGCAAGGCCGCCGTGAACAAACCGGCAAAGAAAGTAGATAGCTACTAGAAGAAGAAGGCGGACCATAGGTTTCCAGCGCCTAAAAAGGTTGTGACAATGGAATATGGGTGTTACAGAGGCGTTTTACCCGGTTTCAAGTGGACGAGTGAGGTAATTTGCGCTCGATTGTGGTATGATTCCGATGGTGGCAGCGTTATGTGTCCCCACATTCGATTCGTGATAGCCGCATCTGTGGCCCCATCAGACGCTGTTCGGCGTCCATGCGTGTCCAGCAGACTGTCTAGAGCGTCCTCGGGATCGGTGGCCAGACTCGCGCCAACTACTATCGGAAAGGAGATCACCGATGTACCAGGACAAAACTCTAACATGCCAGGACTGTTCGCAGCCCTTCGTCTTTAGCTCGGACGACCAGTCGTTCCACGCGGAGAAGGGCTTTACCAACGAGCCCAAGCGCTGTGCGACCTGTCGGCAGGCCCGCCGCAGCGATCGCGGCGGCGGCGGCGGCGGCGGCGGCGGCGGCGGATACAGCCAGGGCCCACGGGAAATGCACCCGGTGGTGTGTGACGATTGTGGCAAAGATACCACTGTACCGTTCGTACCCCGCGGCGACCGCCCGGTTTACTGCAGCGACTGCTTCGCCAGCCGGCGAACCACCTACCGCTAAGCAGCTCAGCTAGTCCAACTTCGGAGAGGGCGATAAACGCCCTCTCCGTTTGATTTCGGGCGGACATCGCAGGATGTTCTGCCCTCTTATTTTTCCTGCACAACACCTCTTTCTCCTCATCCAGCCCACCGTGGCCGTTGGACGCCGGACCATGTCCAATCGTTCGTACTTCCAGTTCGTTAAAGTCTATTATCTGATTTCCCCATGGAATCCGGTTAAAGGGAAGGCATCGTGAATATCCTGGTCATCGGCGGCACAGGTTACATCGGCAAAATCATGGTGGAGCGGCTTCTGGAACGGGGTGACCGGGTCAGCATCTTTTCCAGGGGCAACGCCAAGCCCCAATGGTGGGACCGAATCGAGCATATTCGGGGAGACCGGGATGACCATGCTGGATTTGAAGCCAAGCTAAAAGGGAAATCCTTCGACGCCGTCATCGACACGCAGGCCTATCGTAAGGAGGACATGGAATCCGCGGAGGCGGCGTTCCTTGGGAGTGTCGGGCGCTACCTGATGATAAGCACCGGATCGGTATATCTAGAGGGCAAAGTCGACTTTTTTAACCGTTGCCCCTACAACGAATCAGATGTGGACTGGAGGTCCCTGGAATACAACTATCCCCAAGGGCAGGACCCCTACGCCGTGGGCAAACGCCACTGCGAGAAATGGCTGCTGGACAACAGCCAGATGCCGTATACCATCATCCGCATCCCGGCGGTAATGGGCTGGGACGACCCCACGGGGCGAATGTGGTGGTGGGTACAGAGGGCGCTGGACGGAGGCCGAGTGGTCATCCCGGCGGAATCCCGGGGGGCATTTCGCACGCTTTATTCCGCCGACGCGGCGGTGAATTTTATCCGAATCCTGGACGCTCCCAACACCGTTAAGCAGACCTATTACATAGCCATGCCCGAAATCATTACCATGGAGCGGTGGGCGAATTTAGTTTGGCGGGCCGCCGGCCACCAGTGTCAGATCAGCTACGTGCCAAGCGAGGTTATCCGCCGCCGGGAGCCATTGAAGTCCTACTCGCCTCCCTTGAGCCGTCCGGTTTCCAACATCCACGACCTGTCCAAAGCGGAGCAGGCTTTTGGAATCGAGTCTACCCCCGTGGAGCAGTGGGTCCGGACCACGGTGGATTGGTACAGAGAGAACCGGCCTAGCGAATCCTCGGTGGGTTATGCCGCCCGGGAAGATGAGGTTGCGCTGGCAGCCCAGTGGGAAGAGGGGCTCGGCAAGCTGTCGGCCGATTTCTGACCTCGGCCTGTTGCTGGGAATCCGGTACGGGCTAAATAAATAGGAGCGCCAACCTGCTGCGGGTTGGCGCTCCGTATTGTTCCGGCGATGGTGTGGCGGTATCTATCGCGCGGCGACCGCCTGCTGCTCTGCAAGCCGTTCGTCCCACGGGCCCGAGAGTTGCCCCTTGGGCTGGTCGCCATGCAGGAAGAGGTCTTCCTGGCGATGCCACTGGCTCCTGGGCAACTCGTAATACACTTCGATGCCGTTACCGTCGGGGTCCTTGAAGTAAAGCCCCAGGGATATGCCATGGTCTGCCGGCGCCGGGTCCACGCCCTTGTCCTTGGCCTGGTGATAAAACTCTTTCAAGTCGTCCAGGCTGTCCATCCTCCAAGCCATGTGGTTCAGGCCGACTTGGCCCTGGGCTTGAAGGGGAGCATCCGCGCCCACTTCTATCAAGGCCACTTCGTGGGATTCATCCAGGTTGGCCGACATGAAGGCGGCTCGTCCGGGCACGAAGTCGTAGGTATGCAGGCCCAAGATGTCCTCGTACCATTTATGAGATATCTCGGCGTTGCGCACGAAGATGTTTACGTGCCCCAGGTGATTCGGAGTGTAGCTCATTGTCATTCTCCCGCTGAATCGATAGGAATCCACCGGTCGCAATCAGTATACCATCCCGTTGCTGCCTGGGTGTCTCATAGGGCCTGGATTGCCTGTATTTTCTCCCTCAACCGACTCATTTTGGAGGGCTGTTTGTGCTGGCTGATTCCAATCCCCTAAACTTTGCTCAACCAACGGCGTACCACGTCCCAGACATACTCCCTTTGGTGGGTGTAGGCAT
Source organism: Chloroflexota bacterium (assembly GCA_022568195.1). Taxonomy (GTDB): domain Bacteria; phylum Chloroflexota; class Dehalococcoidia; order Lucifugimonadales; family UBA3495; genus JADFFS01. Next base: position 7,459 of record JADFFS010000023.1, read on the forward strand.
GGTCGGCGCCGGGGATGGACTCAAAGGTCAGGTACTCCAACTCCCCGGCCAGCCTCTCCACCTTGGGAGGGAAGCCCTGGAAGGCCATCATGGTCTGAGCTTCCTGCGTCCCGATCATGATAAGCAGCGGGACCCGCACGTTCGGGACGTGCTTCAAGACGTCGTATTTTTCGTCCGGCCCGTACTTGTCCATGAAAACCTCGGCGGAGACCAGCAGAGGCGTGGGGTAAGGCGTGTCGATCAGGGTCTGCGGTTCGCCGCCGTCAATGTATTTCTGGGCTTGGCGCGCGATGCGCTGGAATTCCTGGCCGTCTGGACCAGCGATGAAAGCCGAATAGGAGAAGCGGGGAGGTGATCCAGCCACCATGCATTTGACGCGATGGTCCCCCTGCGTGCCCATGTAGAAGATGGACTTGGTGGCCCCCAGGCTGTGCCCCCATAGGCCGATGCGCTGGTACCCGGCCTCTTGGGCAAAGTCCACCCATGCCTCCCAGTCATGGATGCACTCGTCCATCTTCTCGTAGGCCGCTCCCACCCGTTGGGGACCGTCAAGGCCGGCCGCCCGGCTGATGGGGTCGTGGCCCCGGTTGTTTACCCTCAACACGGCGCATCCCTCACCCAACAGGGCGTCACTGTATTCCTCAAACATCCCCGGCGCGTAAAAATTGCCGGCGACGCCGTGGTGCAAGATCACCATGTCCACGCCCAGCTGGGACGACACGTCAGGGTCCGGTTTGCGCCAGATTCCGTCCAGTCGCAGCCCGTCTCGGGTTTGTACCTTGACCAAGTCCACGTTCAAGATGCTGCCTCCTCAGGCGGTGTCGAGCCTAGTTTAACACTGTGCACGCGAGGTGGCCCAAACCGAGCATTTAGGTTTCTGGAGTTAAGCTTGCGGTTCAGGTTGCGCGGTTAACCGCTGAGGGTGGACAATTGGGCCAGATTGGAGCGAGTTGACGTGAAGCGGAAGCCTGAACTCAGGCAGGGGAGAAAACCGGCCGGGGTATGAGTCAAAGCGAAGACACCCAAACCTACATTCTGGCCATCGACCAGGGGACCACCGGAACGGCGGCGTTTGTCTTTGACCACGAGGGACGGATAGTCTCTTTTTCCGACAGGGAGATTACCCAATACTATCCGGAACCTGGGTGGGTCAGCCATGACGCCGAGGAGGTGTTTCAAACGACCCTGGAGGTCGTCCGAGCAGCCCTTTCCAGTGGAAGCGTTGAGCCCCGCCAGGTGGCGGCCATCGGTATCACCAACCAGCGGGAAACCACGGTGCTGTGGGAACGTACCACCGGGCGGGCCTTGGCCCACGCGGTGGTCTGGCAGTGCCGGCGCACCGCTCCTTTGTGCCAGGAGATGCGCCGGGAGGGCCTGGAGCCCTTGGTCCGCGAACGCACGGGCCTGGTGATCGACCCCTATTTTTCCGGCACCAAGATTCGCTGGCTGTTAGACAACACGCCCGACGGACAGCGCAGGGCGGAAGGCGGCGAGCTGTGCGCCGGAACCATCGACTCGTGGCTGCTCTACCGCCTGACCGGAGGGTCGGTCCACGCCACCGACGTTTCCAACGCGTCCCGCACCATGCTGTTTAACATCCATACCCTGGCCTGGGACCAAGACCTGATAAGTTACTTGCGTATCCCTTCCAATCTATTGCCCGAGGTGCGGCCGACCAGCGGCTGGTTCGGGGAAACTGAGCCGAGCCTGTTTGGCCGGGCCATCCCGATAACCTGTCTGGCCGGGGACCAGCACGCGGCGCTGTTCGGACAGGCCTGCTTCCAGCCAGGAATGGTCAAGAACACCTACGGCACGGGTTCCTTTTTGTTGATGCAGACCGGGGAGGAGCCGGTGACGCCTCGCTCCGGGCTGTTGTCTACCGTCGCCTGGCAACGGAAGACCGCCCCGGTGCAATATGCCTTGGAGGGCAGCGTGTTTGTCAGCGGGGCCGCCGTGCAATGGCTACGAGACGGCTTGGGGATCATTCAGGAGGCTGCGGACTCCGAGGCCCTGGCCCGGTCGGTGGCCGACACCGGCGGCGTCTACTTCGTTCCCGCCTTTAGCGGGCTGGGCGCTCCTTATTGGGATATGTATGCCCGTGGGACCATGGTTGGCCTGACCGGTGGCACCACCCGGGCCCATATCGCACGAGCGACCTTGGAAGCCATCGCCTATCAGGTTCGTGCTGTGCTGGAAGCCATGCAGTCGGAGACCGGGCTGCGCGTGCCGGCACTGCGAGCCGATGGCGGGGGGTCGGTCAACGGATTCTTGATGCAATTCCAGGCCGACATACTGGGAGTCCCGGTGGAGACCCCCGAGATAGCCGAGAGCACGGCCTTGGGGGCAGCCTACCTGGCGGGGCTGGCCGTGGGGTTCTGGGACAGCCAGGAAGACGTGGAGCGCCGGTGGCGGTTGTCCCGCCGCTACCAGCCCAAGATGGCAGAGGGGGAGCGGGAAACCCTGTACGCCGGCTGGCAACGGGCGGTGGAGCGGTCCCGGGGTTGGGCGGAGCCGGGCTGACGCTGGTCTTCAAAGATTAGCCATGAATCGCGGCGCGGGTGTATCATGATTGGCAGCGATTCTTGCCCCTAGCGGCAAACTACGTTCCTTCCGGCGCCGCATCATTTAAACTGCTAACACCACAGGAGGCGGCATGGCGAAGCTGAGGCACATAGCCCTGACCAGCAGCGACCCTGGCAAAGCGGCGGAATTTTTCAAGCAGGCCTTCGACATGGAGGAGGTCCGAAGGGACCCCAGCGGCCAGGTTTTCCTAAGCGATGGCTACTTCAACATGGCCATCCTGAATCACAAGACGAACGAGGACGCCGACGTGGGAGCCCACGGCCCCAACTTCAACGGCATCCACCACATCGGCTTCTTTGTGGAGAACCTGGAAGAGCAAGCTGAGAAGCTGGACAAGGCTGGCGGCGACAGGCTCACCCCCACGGTTGACCCTGGTACGGGTGGGCTCTTCGGCCACGGCGACATGGGCCCCAGCAACGCCGAGGTTAAGTTTGGCGGTCCCGACGGGGTGATCATCGATATGTCCGAGTCGGGCTGGTTGACCAGCGCCTAGCCTTCTATTCAAGAACCGCCCCGGTCAGGATTCGCCCCGATCGAATCGGCCAGTTCCGTACGAGTTCATCGGGCCACACCTCATCTGCTGGCCGATGACCGCGCCGTCCACATGCCGCCGCGTGACAACCCCTCGGGGCCGGGGAGGGTGTTTCTTTTCGAGGAGCTTATCTTTGGCGTTAGCTGTGGCCTTCTCCTTCCTGGCCGCCATCGGCTTTTCCACAGGTTACGTCCTCATCCGAATAGCAGTCCAACATGTCTCAGCCCCGACGGCCACATTCTTCAATGTGTTCACCGGGGCTGTTTTGGTGCTTGCCCTGGCCTTAGCCCTGGATTTTGGCGAAGTGAAAGCCTTGCCGCCGGTGGCCTTCGCTTGGTTCGCCCTGATGGGAATCATGGCCTATCCCCTGGCCCGGGTGCTGGTCAACACCGCGATCACCATGGTGGGGGCGGCCAGGGCGGCGCCCGCCAATTCCCTTCAACCCGTCATTGCCTTGGCGCTGGCAATCCCGATTCTGGGAGAAAGGCCCAACCTGATAATTCTAGCGGGCACTCCCATGGTGGTCATCGGTCTGATCCTTGTGGTGATGTCCAGTGGCGGCAATGAGGCTGCCCTGCGAGTTGTCCGCATCAACAAGCTGGGATACCTGCTGGCTATAGCCGCCGCCGCCATCTTCGCCAGCAGGGATGTCATCAGCCGCCATGTGGTTGCGGGCATCGCGCCGCCGTTGGTCACCGCCGGGTTCGCCCTGGCCATCGGAGGGAGCGTTCTCTTGGCGCTGATACACCGTGATGTGGTAAGCAGTCTGCGACGGGTCCCTTTGCGTTACATCGCTATCTGCGGGCTGGCCGGGGTCTGCCAGGGCCTGGCAGTCACCTTTTTGTTCCAGGCCCTGAGCCGGGCGCCGGTTACCGTGGTCAGCCCCATCAACGCCAGCAGCCCCTTGATTACCCTGCTGCTGACCCACCTCTTCCTGCGACGCCTGGAATCCATAAACCCCCTGCTGGTGGTGGGGGCCTGTTTGGGCGTTGCGGGTGTGGTAACGGTGGTCCTGGGAACGGTGGCTGGCTAGCGCTGCCGGCGATTTCGCCGGAGACCGCCTGGAAATTCACCCTGGAAATTTGTGTTGCGATTTGCTACGGGGGGCACGAGTGGGTATCATGCTTTTGTTAGTTTTCCGGGCCGCTATCCAAGAACTGTCAGAACCGATGGAGGAGAGATGAAACTAGTTTTCTACGATGACTTCAAACTGGGCGTAATGAACGGAGACACAGTTGTCGACGCGGCATCTGCCGTCAGCGGAATTCACCACCACTCACCCCAAGACCTGCTGAACCAGTTGATCGAAAATTTCTCCCAATACCGCTCCAACCTGGAGGAGTTGGCGAGACAGGGAACCGGGGCGCCGGTGGATTCAGTTAGGCTACGGTCTCCCATGCCAAAGCCCAATAACATAGTGGCCATGGCCGTCAACTACATGGAGGACGGGACCAGGGCCGAGCCGGCTCCGATCAATGCCTTCCACAAATCGGCCAACTCCGTCATCGGCAACGGCGACACCATGATCTTGCCCGATGTGCCTGCGGCCATCTTCGAGGGTGAAGCCGAAATGGCCCTGGTGATCGGCAAGCGGGCGTCTCATGTTAGCGCCGACGATGCTTACGACTACATCTTCGGCTACTTGAATTTCATCGACGGTTCGGCCCGGGGCCTGCCGCCCGCCGGCAACACCTTCTACCAGATGAAATCCCGGGAAACTTTCGCACCCATGGGGCCTTGGCTGGTGACCGCCGACGAGATTTCCGACCCCCATAACCTTCAGATCCGGCTGTCGGTTAACGAGGAGCTCAAGCAGAATTTCAATACCAGCGACATGGCCCATAATATTCCCAGGGTAATTGAGTGGGTCAGCTCTATTCACACCCTGGAGCCTGGGGACGTAATAGCCACCGGCACCAACCACCGTGGCCTTAGCGCCTTCCTGGATGGCGACCACATAGACTTGGAGGTCGACGGTCTGGGTGTCCTCCACTTCAACGTTCAGGATGAGTTGAAGCGGACTTGGGCCAGGGAAACCAGGCTGGACCGGGCTGATAAAGGACTGGAAGGGACCACGCCCCAGATCTCCGGAAAGTATTCCTAAGTCTTACTGACCCTCGAACAATTCGTTAAACCGCAGACGGATTAAATCCCCCTGCGTCCCCCTTTATTAAAGGGGGATTTAAGGGGGATTTGATTGTGCCTGTGCCGCTCCCGCCGATCGGGTGGTGAGCGACTACCTGGAGGTCACCGCGGATAACTTTCAGGCGGGGGACATGCTCGTAGCTCAGGTCACCCTCGTTGTGGAGAAATCGTGGATAAGGGAGAACAATATTCACGAATGGTCGATTCAGTTCAGCCGCTACGACGAGGTTGCCGGCGAATGGAAACCCGCTCAGGCCAACCGGATCGGTGAGGACGAAGAAATTATTCGTTACTCCCTGATTGTGACCGAGTTTTCCATTTGGTCGATAACCGGCAGCGCCGATCCGCCGTTGGTGATTTTCCAGGTGGATGATCTGCAGATTAGCCTGTCAGACCCCCAGCCGGAAGTGGCAGTAACCATCACCGCAATGGTAACGAACCTGTTAAACGAGCCGGCCGAGTACGTCGCAGTTTTGTGGATCAACTCCAGGCTGAGCGACAGTGAAACCGTCCTTTTGAAGGGCAATCAATTTGCTCCTGTATCTTTTACCATTTATCCTGAGCGGGGCACCTACGAGGTGCGCATCGACCAACTGGTTGGCACGTTCAAGATCGGCGGAATTCCATGGGCAGCTATTGTCTGGTCGATAGTTGTCGTGCTGCTACTATTAGCGGGCGGATGGTTCTTCCTTTTCGTAGTCTGGCGACGCAGGAGGAGCAGGCAGCACGACCAGTCCTTCCGGGAGTGGGCAGTTCTTCGCCTCGGCCAGGTTGGCGGCCCAATTTTGGCCATCGTGGCCGCGCTGTCCGCTTATGTGGCGGGGTGGCTTTTCCTCTTGGTCCCAGGGAGATGGCGGAGAAGTGTACGGGCTGATGACTAGGTTATCAAGCTAGTCTCCTACCAGGTTCGGCGATTCACCGGCTCCGGCGGGACCTTCTTGACCCGGATGAACTCCCGGGGATCGGAAGGCTTGTTCTTCGTGATTGGGTGGAGTCGGCGAAAGCGCCGTGAGCTTTACCAGGTCAGCGGGTATTGGCTGGGTAGAAGGCTGGAGCAGTGGTCGCATGTCGTCAGAAGGTTGAGGGCGACGCGCAGGTAGGCGTCAAGACGGCCGGTCTATCTATCGCACCGATTACAAGAGCTTTTCCAAGATGGCCGACATTTCCGGGTCTCCTCCGGCCGGGGGTCTCCAGTTAACGTGGACCACCGGCACGTCTTGGGCCTGGAGATGCTCGGCGAAATCCTCTACGCCGATGTTGATCACGTTCAGGGGCTTGTTTAACAACAGATCGGCCACCGCTTTGTCCGCATCCATGTGCTAACTCCTATCTGACACCAAGGCTGACACCAGGGCAGCAGCAAATCGAGCTGCTCTGTACCCGGTGTCGAAGACGATTGCCCCAGCATCCTCAAGAACCCGGGTCTGTGCCTCCAGACCCTGCGGGTCGCCGGAGGTGCCACAGATGGACGCCACCACAGTCAGGTGGGCGCCCGCCCTGGCCTCCAGGGCTTTGGCTTGCCGGATGGCCTCCGCCAAATCTCCGGCTGGATCCTCAGCCGCTCCATAGCCCAGGATAACATCCAAGAGCAGCACTCCGACCCGGGCGTCTTTCGCCTCCTCCAAGATCCGCGTAACACGCAAGGTCGAATCGACCATGGGGTGGGCGCGGCCCTGGGTGAACTCGTCGGCCCCCATGTCGATCAGCGTGTGGCCTGTACTAGGCTGATGGGCGGACAGCTTGGTGGCGCCGTCCAAGGGCTCGTTGGAGTGGACGGGGATACCGGCGTCCCGCAACACCTGCTGGGCCTGGTAGCAGAGCGTTCCACCGGCGAATATCCCCCTTAGGAACTGCTGGCCGCCGTTCAACGAAGCCCTTTCTTTGCCAACAAGCTCCCCGTCAACAAGCTCCCCACCTGGGGTGCCGTCACCGGGAGGGTTGACCCCGGCCAGGCGAAACGCGGCCCTGGCCGAGGCGTCCAGGTTGCTTGTTGCCGTGGCGGCTCCGGCTCCAGAGATCGATCCGTAGGACACTCCAAGGTAACAGGTCACCACGGGCTTGCTGCACGCTGCAATCCTCTCATCGATGCGCGGGAGGGTTTTGGCGCCCGGCGGTTTGGAAATCAGTAGTATGACCGAAGTTTCGGGGTCGGCTTCCAGGGCATCCATGGCCTGCAGGGCTGAAATCCCACCGATGGCGTCGGATAGGTCACGGCCACCGATGCCGATGGCGTGGGAGATTCCCGACCCCCACCGGTGCACCAACGAGGTTACTTCCTGGATGCCGGTGCCCGACGCTCCGATGACGCCCACCGGGCCCCGGCGTACAGCGTTGGCAAACCCGAGGCCCGCGCCACCGATGATGCTTGTGCCGCAATCGGGTCCCATCAGCAGCAAGCCCCGTTTCTGAGCCACCTGCTTGAGCGCGAGCTCGTCGTCGATGGACACGTTGTTGCTGAACAATAGTACGTTGAGGCCGGATTCCAGGGCGCGGCGTGCCTCGTTGGGTGCATACTCCCCGGGTACCGAGATCACTGCCAGGTTGGACTGGGGTTGCCGCTGCAGGGCCTGGTCCAGCGTCCGAACGGTGGCAGGGCCCGCCGAGGCTCGTTCCCGCTGTAGCCAGCCATCCATGGAACCGAAGATGTCCCGCGCTTGCTCCGCCGTGGCGGTCTTCAGGGACACCACAAGGTCGTTGGCCGAGGCTCCCAACGTGTCGATGCCGGTATATCCGGCGTCGGCCAATACCTGGAGGTTTTTCGGCGTGCCCATGAACACGGCGGCCTCGTGCACACCGGGTTCGCCGCTCAGCCGCTTGGCTACCCGCATCAGGAACACCGAGTCAAAGTAGCGGTTCTTTATCAAGGTGGATTCTGTGAACATGGTTGCCGGTTACCCCACGCCGTACTTGGCGGCGAATGCTCGGAGGGCTTGGTGAAAGCACTCCATGGGCGGCCGCACAAGCCCCGCTCCTATAATTGCATGTCCCGGGTTCTTGTGGGCGATGGTTGTATCGATGATAGGCAGGATGCCGGTTTGGACCACTTGCCGGATGTCGATGCCCACGGCGACTCCTTCATAATCCAGGGCTGGAATGAGGAAGTCGGGGCTGGAGCCGACGGTAATTTCCCCCATATCCCGGCTGTGGGACAAGGCTTCGCTTGGCGTGCCACCTACCCGGCTAAGAATGGCCGGAGCGCCACCCAGGGCGAATCCGCCCCAACCCACGGTTTCGGTTATAGCGGAATCCCCCATGTCCAGGCCGGCGTCGTCTTCGTTGTAGCCCGGCAGGTAGAGGCCGTCCACCGCCGGCGCCGGCGCCGAGAACCACTCCCCATTCAGGCCGCTGATCTGAATCCCAAACTGGCAACCGTTGCGGGCCATGGCCGTGACTACAGTGGAATGTTCGATATTGCGGGCCGGGTCTGTGGCAGCTTTAGCATAGGCCATGGATAGGCCCAAGAATAGACTGTCCTGGCCGCAAATGTATGACATGGCCTGGGAAAGCATCTCTCGCTCCACGCCAGCCTTAACCATAGGTGCGGCCACGGCCGCGGCGAATAGGGAGCTGGCCGCGTTGGTCCGGTTGTGCAACTCGTCTCCCATTTGCAGCGCCCTGGTTGCCAAGGGCTTGAGGCTCAAGCCACCCATTTGCCGAACGCCTTGGGCCAGGGCCGGTGCCCAGACGTCTCGCCACATCTCCAGGGTATGAATCGCGTCCCGGCTATAGTCACCGAATTGCTGTTTGTCCTCCACCACGCGGCTGTAGGCCCGGTTGCCGAAGGACCGGTTCTCCACCACGTACACGGGTAGGGACTTGGTGATGGTCCCAGCCATTGGGCCGACTGCCCCGTGGTGATGGTTCGAGTCCAGTTTGATGTCGGCGCGACTCAGCAACTCGTCTGCTTGGGCGAAATCGTTGGCCCAGCCCTCGAACATGACCATTGCCGCCACCGCCCCCCTCTGGGCCCCGCACATCTGTTCCCAGTCCACCGGCGGTCCGGAGTGCAATACCATGCGGTCCTCTAATCCCGGCACGACTTGGCCCGCCGGCAGAATATCCACCAACACGGGGTCCGCAGCGGTAATCCGGTTGAAGGCTTCGGCGTTGGCTGCCTGGATCCTTGCTCTGATGTCGGTGGTCACGCAACCTCCTGGATTTAATCAGGACTACCGGCCAGCAGCATGCCGGCAAGGACGCCGGCCAGCATGTCCCAACCGCTGCTGCTGCCGATGCTGGTGACCCGCCTAACGTGAACCAGCGGCTCAAAACTCGGATCGAAACGTCCAGGGCCGGTTAGCAGCCCGTCGACCAGATCGTGCAGGGCTTCAAACCCCTGGCCCACGGCCAAATCGCTCAATAATGCGTGGCTGATACGATTGGTCAAGGAGCTTGCTCGGCACACCAGCCGTTGAACCCCTTCGCCGCTCCAGAGGCGCATATTGGGGTTGGCCTGGTCCAGGTGCCAAGCCGCGAACAACAATCCGCCGGTGAAATCATCGCCTGAGGGCGTTAGCCCGGGGCCCAGACCGAGGAGGGGCTCGAGAGCATCAAGGGCCAGGTCGAACCGGCCCCGGCGGCAATTGCACACGGCAATCCGGATAGGCTCAATGGCTGCCGCCAGTAACGGCGACCCGGTGAGGACAGAAGAGGACCCGTCCGCCCGGGAAGAAGGGCCGTCTATGAGGGGCAGGGCCAACCCGAGATTATCTCCATGGTGGACCGCCATGGCTGCCAAGAGCACCTGGCGGGACCTCCTAGCCACCTCAGCCAGGTCCGACCCCTGGCTAGGCTCGGTTGGGCGCCTGGTCCACACCTCGGCGTAGTTCAGCTCCAGCGCCACCCCGTTGTCGAAGCGCAGCCTCCGGCCTTCAACCCAGACGCCTGCACCCTCCTCAAGTTGGGAGGGAGGCAGCGTGCTCAGAACAGCGCGAGGGTGGGGCTGCTGGTCTAGCTGGCAAATTGCTAGGATCGAACCATCGGCGCCGCTGATGTACGCTGCTTTGCTGCCGGCTGCGATAACCCGGCCGTTGAACCCCGAAGCATGAAGGATACAGTTTGCTTTGGCCCCGATCAGGTGGGCCTCCCCTTCGGTGATTGGCCCCATGGCGGAAGCGCGGTTGGTTGGTTCAGTAATAACCATATCAGCGCCAAAAGGCATTGATGCTGACTGGGTCGGCTTGCTAGCAACAAATATGAGAAAAGCCCGAAGACCTTCGACCCTCGGCGGCGTCCAGCAGAGGTATGACCCTTTTCCCGGACAATGTCTTGGCCGCAGGTGGTCTACCCCGTAACAGAGGGCCGGGCGCGGCTACTGGGGCGGCTTCCGGTCGGCATCCACCAGTTGCACGCGCCAGCCATCGGGGTCCCGCAAATTAACGTTGGTCCTGCCGGTAACTTCGACCAAGTGGGGACCTCGCTCGGGCTTGATCCCTTTCTTCGTAACGTCGTCGTAGGCTTCTTGAGCGCTGGCTACTTTAAAGGCGATGTGGTTGATGCCTATGGTCTCCTCACCGGTGACGGTGTGAATCTCGATGACCGGTTGGTTCGGCCCCGGGAGCTGGAGCTCGGCGGAGCCGCCGTGGTGGGCGGTGCGCATCAGCAGCTTGAACCCCAGCTTTTCGTAGAAATCCACATGCTCGTCCACGTCTCGGACAATTAGCTCGATATGGTCGATGCCAAGTACCATGATTCCCCCTTACTCCTGCCTATAGCCAGAGTGGGTCGAAGATACAGGCTTGGGGCTAGGCTGTCAATCCGGCCGACGAGGAAGGGCGCTGCCTACCCCGGTTGTAGCCGGGTTAGGGATGCCCTTTCCTGCCACAATCGCGGCGCCACATCGTCCCTTGCTCGACCATGACGTTGCACAGCCAGTCTTGGCCGGTGGATTCAGGATAGTCGGATGCGACAGTGGGAGCCCCGGGATTCCGTGCGTTTCAAGGCCTGAAACTCCGGGTAATGGCCGGCTCCGGCTGGGTGGCACCGTTCTAGGGCGTCGTCCGGCCCTCGGTGGCCAGGGCGTCCAGGGCTTGTTGTACTATTCTCCGGCGTAAGTCCTTTTCTTCGCCGGCCGGGAGTTCAGGATCGCCCAATGGGTAGACGATGCCCTTGGCCTGAATTATGCGGTTGGAACCCACGGCCTTGGCCACCGGGGTCATGGCGGTCACTTGAGCCACCGGAATCCCCGCCTTTTCCAACTCGGTACCGATCGCAGCGCCGCTGCGGGTGCTGGTCCCTCAAGTGGATGTCAGGATGACCGAGTCTACCCCCGCTTCCTTGAGCCTGGCTGCCATCTCCCGGCCCATGCGCCGGCTGTTCTCCAGGGGGTTGCCGTTCCCCGTGGTGGACAGGAACTCTTCGTGTAGCTTTCCTATCCGGCCCTCTCGCACCATCTCCCGCAGGACGTCCACCGGCACCAGCCTGTGGGGGTCCTGCTCCACGTGGCGGTTGTCGTACCCGCCGTGGGCCACCTCGTAATCCTGGGACGACAGGGATTCTTGCTGGGCGAAGCTGTAGGCCCCCCATACTTGAGCGAAGGACCTGGGGATTTGGTCTGGATTGCCCTTGGGGACCAGGCCGCCGTCGGTGACGATAGCAACGGTCGCTTTGGAGAGGTCGGTTAGGGCCGGGGGCACCGGGACCGGTTCCACAGGAACGATGGGGACTTCCGAGGTGAAGGGCTGGCCCTTCATTTTTGCCAGGAGCATCTGGGCCAGGCGGTGGGCGGCCGTTTGCTCCACGAATTCGGAGCGCAATTTGCCCTGGGGCAAGTATCCCTCGTCAGACGGGCGTCCCAGGGGTTCCTTGTTGGCTAGCTTTGTGCCCAGGCGTGCCATGGTGGCCAGCACGTCCTGCATCCGGGAAACATCCGGTCCCGAGTCGACGATGTAAACCTGCTCCCGGTACAGGTCGACGCCCGGGTTTTCCACGGCCATCGCCGTGATGGCCGGCACGCCCAACTGGGCTTGGACGGCGGCGCACACTTCGCCAGCCGATGTGCCGTAGCGGCCCGCCTGGAAGCAGGGCCCCGCAACCAGCAAATCGGCCTGGGCGTCCCGCACCGCCTTGGTGACTGCCGACGCCACTTCGGGCAGGTTCTCGGCAGCATAGTTGTCGCCGCAGATGATGGTGGTGACCACCTGGGAGTCGTTACCCAACACCTGCTCAAGCAGCCGCCCCGGTCCCACCGCTCCGGTCCGGGTCTGTGGAGGTAAATCGGCCTTCTCCTCTCCGCCGAGGCCGCCGAAGAACTGGTTTAAGTAGTGGACCACTCGCATGTTGATGCCCCTTAATACACGATCGACTGGAGGCGTGAGGCGCCCTGGTTGTTGGTGACCCCACAGATGATGCCCGCCGGAAGCTCCTGGAGGGCAGCCAGGTCCGCTGCCACCTGGGGGTTCCCGGCAACGACTCGCTCGACCGGCGGGGCGGGCCAGGAAACCTCCACTCCCTCGCTGATGTTGACCAAAGCGTCCACTCCGGGGATGTTCATCAACGCAGCCGACTCCGCTCGCCGGTCGGGAGCCGTGTCGCTGACCAGTATGGCCGTCTTCATCCCCAGTTCCTCACAGAGGCGAGCTGTCTCGAACATGTCCGAGTGGGGCGCCCCACCGGCATATTTGGTCACGATAACCCCATCGGCGCCCAGGCTCCACTTGGCTAGCTGGGCCGCCAACATGCTGTTCCGCTCCAGCTCCTCCCGAAGGTCCGAAGACACGGTGGCGATGGCGCCGGCGAAGGTAATCTCCCCGGCCTGGTGCAAGCGGTATAGCTCGCTAATAATAGGGTGGTTTTGATGGAAGTAGGTCTCCAGACCGCGAGCGCCCCATGAGTATGAAATCACCACCGCGCCGTCGAGCCACTCATTGGGGTGTAGCAGCACCGGAAGCATACCCCGGGTGTTGCTGCCGTACACGATGTGCTCATCCGCCTCGGTTCCGTGTTGGTGCCCGTGGACCTGGCCGATGTAGGCGACCCGGGGCAGACCCTGTCGCCCGGTCTCCGCAGGGCCCTCCAGGTCCATAATTCGGGTAGTAGTTGGTTCTTGTCCCAGGGCGGCCTGCGCCAGATAGACAGTGGCTTTGACCGACGCGAGCCTCAAAGCGTTGAGCACGGCGTGGCGCTCGATACCGGGATAGGCGTGGGGGACCAGCACCAAGTGGTGCAGAGAGGCGTAGGGAGTAGCCTGGGAGGCTGGCCCGCTCATTTCCAGGACCTTGGCCATTCCGCCGCGCCGGGAAACGTAGCCGTGCTCGCCTCCGGGTTGTCCCCCGTCCAGTACCGTGACGGCGGCGCCTTGCAACACGTGGGTGGTGCCCTGTCCGGCGGCGGCCATCGGCCCCAGGATCCCCGGAAAATCCGGTCCCGAGCCAGGCTCCTTGGCCCGGGGCTCCAAGATGTCGAATACGTAGCCGGCTCGGAACGAGTCCCCAGGCCCGGCGATCTCCAGGTCAACTTCCTCCAGCCTGGAATCTTCCAGCAGGTACCGGCGCAACTCCTCAATATCAACCCGCAGCTCGGTTCCCGCCAGCTCGGTCCGGTCGCCCGCCAGCATACTGGTGGTTTTGTGTACGGCCAAGGTTAAAGGCAAAGTAGATCCTCCGAGAGGATGCCTGAGGATTAAAACTAGGGATGTAACCGCAGAGTCGCAGAGAAATGAGATGAAAACTGAAGTTAGCTTTGTGTTCTCCGCGTGCTCTGCGGTGAGTTTTGATAGACGCTCTTAACGCGGCCGCCACGGGTCACGATGAAAGGGTCGAGGGCCAGCGCCCGGCGGGATTACCGGTCCATGATCTTGACCGAGTTGTTCTCGGGATTGTATTGGTAGCGGGTCACCCGGTCCAGCTTCTGAGACTCCAGGCGCACCACCAGGGAGCGGCCGTTTACGCCGGCCACGTTCCGCGTGTTGTGAATCTCCCCAGGCAGGAAGAATGCCGTGGTCCCGCTTTTCTGAACGAACCGACCGGTTTCTTTGATCCGCGGAGACTTCACGCCTTCTCCCGGATAGAACCAGCGCCATTTGGTCTGCTCGATGGCGCCTTCGTACACCCCATAAACCACCCAGGCCGCTCCATGGTCGTGGGGAAGGTTGTCCTGGCCGGGCGCCTGGACGGAGCACATCAACAGCCACCCGGGGCCGGGGTGGCCCGATTCTTCTTCAAAATGGAGGTCTTTGCGGCCGAACCCGCCTTCCTTCGGTAGGTCGATCCTCTCCTCCAACCAGCCGGGAACGGCCAGCAACTCCTTCAAGTGGTCCGCCACGGCTTGAGCTTGAGTCAATGGGTCATTGCTGGAGGCAAAAACCTGCCTAACGTCGTCAAGAAAAGCGTCCATGGTGTAGGTCGCGGTTTGAGTCATCCCGATCCTCCTGCTCACTATTCGAGTCAATGCGATTGCCTAATTGTGATGGCGAGGGGTTTTGCTGTCAACAACTGTTCCCGTTGCGAACAACCATCGCCACCATTGACGGTAGACGGGTGTGATGGTAGATTCACCGAAGTGGCTAAAGTACCCGTAACCAGCTAGCCCAACCTAATTAAAACCCAAAGCAACACGACTTAACCCGAGATAGAAGGAGGCGCCAAATGCCGACACGAGTCTGGGACCGCTATCTTACGGAACAGGACCAAGCCCATCTAGCGGCGACCGGTCAGAAGACCATTGGATTCGGGTCGAAGCCGGCTTTGCTACTGGTGGACCTCTATCGTTGGGTCTTTGGCGACGAACCCCAGCCATTGCTGGAGGCCATCAAGGAATGGCCGGGAAGCTGCGGTTTGGCGGCCTGGGATGCCATACCCCACATCCAGACGCTGCTGCAAGCGGCCCGTGACGCTGGTATACCAATTATTCACATGACCGGGTTGGACCACGCCGGGGTCGCGGGTTGGTCCGAGCTGGGCCGGTCTTCTCAGCCGGCTGACACCAGCCCGGAAGCCGCCGAGCGGAAATACCGCCGCTACGACATTATCGACGAGGTAGCGCCCATCGAAGGCGAGGCTGTGTTGCGCAAGTCCTCTCCCAGCGCGTTCTGGGGTACTCCTTTGACGGGGCACCTGAACGCACTGGGAGTCGACACCATCATTACCGTGGGCGAAAGCACCAGCGGATGCGTCCGGGCCAGCGTTGTCGACGGTTGCACCAACCGCTACCGCATGATTGTCGTGGAGGAAGGCGTTTTCGACCGCCATGAGGCTACCCACGCCATCAATCTCTTCGACATGAACCAGAAATATGCCGACGTGGTGCCCTTGGCCGAGGTGTTGGAATACCTGGGAGAGTGGGGTGCCCGGAACAAGGGCAGCCAGGGGGAATAGACACACCGGACGCTCTAAAACCTTGGCCATTGCTCCTCGCGTCTACATGAGCCGGGCGGACAAATCCCCCCGACCTTCCCTTCTGTCACTCAAAGGAAGGTTGGGGGGATTTCCGATGTTTCCCAACCCCAACAAAGAGGCAAACTTCTATGAGTAGTCAGCAAACCTCCTATCCCGGCGCCGTGACCTCGATGATTAGCTACGGCGACAGAGTCCAAGGGTTTCTTGCCATACCGGAAAACCAGCAGGGTCCCTTTGGCGCCGTGGTCCTGGGACACGAGAGGTACGGATTGGTGCAACACACCCTGGACCTGGTGGCCAAGTTTGCCGCCCACGGCTATGTCGGCCTGGCGCCCGACATGTTTTCCCGGTGGGACGGGGACAAAGAGGCCCTGAGCCGGGGCGACATCCAGGTGAGAATTTCCGATGAGGACATCAGGTCATACATGGGCGACAGTCTGGATTACCTGCTGTCCCATCCCCAGGTGGACCCCGACCGCATCTCCGCCATGGGAGTTTGCCAGAGCGGAGATTATCCGCTGGTCCTGAACAGCCTGCGCCACGAGGTTGCAGCCAACATCGTCGTCTACGGCGGAGCGCAAGCCAGGGTGTGGGAGGTTGACGAGTACCGTCCCGAGGCTTACGAGTCGATGTTGGAAAGGGTGGAAGCGCCGATCCTGGGGATCTGGGGAGAGGACGACCAGGTAGTTTCGGTGGAGGACATGCGGCGCTTGAGGGATGTCCTGGAATCCAAGCGAAAGACCTACGAGTTCACCCTGTTTTCCCACATGCCCCATGGTTGGATGAACTCGACTATGCCGGGCCGCTACCGTCCCAAGGAATCGGAGCAGGCGTGGTCGATGATTCTGGAGTTCATGGAGCGGGTGCACGCCGGGGAATTGCCCAAAGACCGGGTGGTGTGGCGTTTCCAGTCCGACATCGCCCCAGACTACGACTTCACCAAAAAGGTGCGCCTGGCGTAAGATTGGCCACCTAGCGCCGCGTCAAGTTGATCGTGACGGGTTGGCCGGTTCAGACGACCCGTTATCGCTCCCAAAATGTCATGCTGAGCCAGCCGCAGCGGCGAAGCATCTGGGGCGGGGCCGTTCCACCCATCCCCAGATTCCTCTCCTTCCGCTGAAGGATCGGAATGACATTGGTCTTTACAAATTTAAATGGTACTAGCAGGTATTAGTCTCAAAATTTAGTCTGCAGATGTTAGCTGACCAGCACCTGATTTAGGCTTCCGCAGAACTGCACCGATCTGATGAAAGTGCCGCAAGATTTCTTTGTATGTCTGAAAAACGCCGGTCTCGTAGTGTTCAATCGAATGCTTCTGGCAGAAGGCTTTTATGATTTTGTTGGCTTTGCCATAGTTGTTTCTGGGCATAGAAGGGAAGAGGTGATGCTCTATCTGGTAATTCAGGCCGCCAAACCATAGATCCGTCAGCAGGGTGCTCTTAACGTTTCTGGCTGTGAGCACCTGCATGTGCAGAAAGTCCAATTTTTCTTTCATCAACGGCATGGCTTTGTGATTTGTCGCAAAGGCCGTGCCCATATACAGGCCCGTCAGTACATTGTTTACCAAGAGGAATGCGATTGCCTGCGTGAAATTTAGGAAGCTGAATATAAACCCAAAGTACAGCGCGCCACCAGCCAATAAGCAAACAGCCTCTGTAAGATGAAATCTCCACCTTTTGCCTCTGAGATTTTTAACCAACGTAGCAGTATTGCCATAACGCATGATAAAGGTAACTGTCGTCAGCAACGGAAGCCAAATAAAAGCTTGGTGCTTCACCATAAACTTCGCAATCCCTTTTTTATCAAGGGCTTGTTCTTCTGAAAATGCTAGAACCGGCATATTGATATCCGGGTCCAGGTCAACATGATTGGGTGCGCTATGATGCCGGAGGTGCAGGTCTGCCCAAGAGCTGCTCACATTCACCGTCAGGCTTCCGGTCAATACCCCAGCCAGCTCGTTCTTCAGCCTGCCTTTAAAGATCTGCATATGAATAGCGTCATGCATGATGAACCCGATCTGTACAAAGGCGAAGGCTAAAAATGCGGCATTGAAAAGCTGAAAAACGAAGTTGTCTATTATTACCAGAAGTGAATAACTTAAGACCAACAGTCCTATGGTAAAGCCCATCTTGTAGGCGTAGTAGCCGTATTGCCTTTCCAGGAGCCCTGCACCGGCAACCTCTTTTCTTAGAGTGGCATAATCCATGTTATGAAGAAGACTCTCCTGTTAGGTGTTTAAACACATTGATTGCTCTGAATATAGGATGCTCCGGGACGCCTTGAAACTATAAAAGGGTTTCCAGAGCACGTCAACGCATCCGATTCGGCCGATTGCCCCATTCTCATCCTCGAGACAACCTACTTTGCGTGGGGCTAGCCTCGAAATCGTCGTCATTTCGACCCGTCCTGATCCTGTCGGAAGACGAGGGGTGGTTCGGTCCCCCTTGCCTAGTTGCTTGAGGACACATAAGTCTCAAAATTTGGTATAGTGATTTCGATACCTGCGCAAGGAGGGCTTATGCTTACGGTAAAGGAGAATGAGAGGCTAACCCGGGTCAGCGCCGGTACCCCCATGGGCGAATTGATGCGGCGCTACTGGCAGCCCATCGCCGCCGCTGCCGAGCTGGATGAAAACCCGGTCAAGCAGGTGAAACTCCTTGGTGAGTCGCTGGTGCTGTATCGGAACAGGAAAGGAGGCATCGGCCTCATAGGCGATACCTGTGCCCACCGCAGAATATCCTTGTTGTACGGAATCCCCGAGGAAGAGGGACTGAGGTGCCCTTACCACGGCTGGATGTACAACGAGACCGGCCAATGTATCGAGATGCCGGCCGAGGCTCCCGACAGCACCTTCCCCACCCGAGTGAAGATCACGGGCTATCCCGTACAGGAGTTGGCCGGGCTGATATTTGCTTATCTGGGGCCGGAACCGGTGCCCTTGTTGCCCCGATGGGACCTGTTCGTGTGGGACAACGTGTTGCGGGATATAGGCACCGCGGTCATACCTTGCAACTGGCTGCAGATAATGGAGAACTCCCTGGATCCGGTGCACGTGGAGTGGCTGCACGGCAGGTTCTCCGATTATGTGCTGGAGCGGCTGGGCCGGGGGGACTTGAAGCGCCAGTTCTTCCGAAACGGCCGTGACGGCGGCGAGATGGCCAGTACCTTCTCCCACGAGAAGATCGGCTTCGACGAGTTCCAGCACGGAATCATCAAGCGCCGGGTGCTTGATGGAAGGTCCGAGGAGGACCCGGAATGGCGCATCGGCCATCCTATCCTCTTCCCCAACATCCTGCGAGTGGGCAGCAACTTCCAGTACCGCGTTCCCGTGGACGACACCCATACTTTGCACATATGGTTCACCGCCTACCCCCAGCCGCCGGGTGAGGACGTGCCCAAGCAGGAGACAGTCCCCGTTTACAAGGTCCCGCTGCCCGTGGACGAGCAGGGAATCGCTGACTGGCAGCTGATGGACAACAACAGCAGCCAGGACATCACTGCCTGGGTGACCCAGGGACCCATTGCCGACAGGTCTCAGGAGAAGCTGGGCGAGTCGGACAAAGGCATCATCCTTTACCGCCGTATGCTCCGCCAGCAACTGGCGATCATGGAGGATGAAGGCCAGCCCATGAACGTGTTCTTCGACCCCGGTAAAAACCAGTGCATCGACCTGCCCTGGGAGGGCCAGGACGACCCGTGGGCCTTTGCCCGGCGGGGGCTGATGCGCCGTACCGGTGGGGCGGCCAAGTATGCTCCCGTGCTGCGGGAAATGGTCGCCAGGTTTGACGGCGAAGCGGCACTACAGGGTCCGGTGCACTAGGCCTGGCGTTTATGAACCTCCAAGAGCTGGAAGTAGGCGTCAATGTTCTTCTGGACACCGGTGACTTGGCCGAAGTAGTGGCCATCAACGACGAGGCCCAGACGGTGCTGGTGTGCTATCTGGATGCCGTGGCCCAACCCGAACTGGTTGGAGCGGAGGTCTGGCTCAATCCGGAAGAGGTCATTGCCATCGACATGGGGACCCACTCCGAGGGGCGTACCTAGTACTCAGTCAACCTTAAGATAGTAGTGTCACCCTGAGCCCTTCGGCTACGCTCAGGATAAACTCCGCGAAGGGTCTCACCCACGCGAGGAGATTCTTCGGTCGTTGCGCTCCCTCAGAATGACATTCTATAAAAGTGTTGTTGAGCTGTTAGCCGCAAACCAGGAGGAAGGGTATGCCGCCCACGGATGTCTCTTTCGGAATCCATCTCCCGGTCCGCATGCTGCCCGGAGTGGACCACCAGCCACCTTCGGCTGCCCAGCTAAACGATGTGGTGGACGCCGCCAAAGAGGCCGGGTTTTCCGCCGTCTGGATCACCGACCACATCGTCTACATGGACCCATGGATGGACTGCATGCTGTTGCTGGCGTCCATCGCGGGCCGGGCTGCCCAGCATGACCTGAAGATTGCCACGGGGGTGGTGGGATTGCCGCTGCGCCATCCAGTGGCCATGGCCCAGAGCTTCGCCACATTGGACGTCTTGAGCGGGGGCAACCTGATTATAGGCGTGGGGGAGGGTTCCACCCAGTCGGACTTCGACGCCTTGGGAATCCCATTCCAGGAACGGCGCAAGATGCTGGTAGACGGAGTGGTGGCCCTGCGGGCCTTGCTCAGCGGACCGGGCGCCAGCCACCACGGCCCATATTATTCCTTTGACGACGTCACGGTTGCTCCCGCCGGTTTGCAGAAACCGTGTCCCCCTATCTGGCTGTCCGGTTGGGGGGCGCCGGTTGGGTTACGCCGGGTGGCCCGGTTGGGAGACGGCTGGATTGCCTCGGCCTGGCATTCCTCGCCCGAGGAGTTTCAAACCGCCCTGGGCGTGCTCAACTCGGCATTGGAATCGCGAGGAAGGGACCCGGACGACTTT
This sequence comes from Chloroflexota bacterium, assembly GCA_022568195.1. Lineage (GTDB taxonomy): Bacteria > Chloroflexota > Dehalococcoidia > Lucifugimonadales > UBA3495 > JADFFS01. The sequence continues at coordinate 27,963 of JADFFS010000023.1, forward strand.
CCCAACGCGGTGAACACCATGTTCATGTACGTCGATGCCGATGGCGACCGGGCCAGGCAGGTGGCAGTACCCATCATCGAACGGACCACCCGGACCACCTTCGACGGAGAAGGCGGGCACTTCCTGGTTGGCGACTACGAAGAGTGCAAGACCCTGCTGCGGCGATGGATGGATGCGGGAGCCAAACAAATCTGCGTGTGGCCGGTGACCGATGCTCCCCGGCAGATCCAGATGTTTGGCGAGTATTTACTGCCGGGGCTCTAAGCTAATCAAGGAGCTTCGGGCCCGAAATGGGGCATCACCTTGGTGGCAAACAGCTCTAATTGCCGCATCATCACCTGGTGTTCGAACAAGCCCGTGTTGATCCACAGGAACAGCTCCTCAAAGGGAAGAGCGTCATGAAGCTGCTTGATCTGCCCGGTGACCTGCTCGGGAGTTCCTTGGAAGACAAGGCCGGGAGGGAACCCAAAGGGCACGAACCAGCTTTGGAATAGCCAGTCGAAGTCTTCCCTCATCTTCGCCGCTTGTTTCTCGGTTTCCCCCAGGCACAGGGTGGCTCCCATGGCGATGCCCTGTCCCAGTTTCAGGTCCCGCCCCGCCCCCTGGGCTTCTTCAAGGTAGACCTGGAACAGGGTTTTGCAAAACTCCACGTCGTCGGCGAGCACCACGGGAGTTCCACCCTCCCTGGCCCAGAAACGGGCGGTGGTGGCGCTGAAGGTGAAGGGCGCATAGACCGGCGGGTAGGGCTTCTGGAAGGGCTTGGGAACGATTCCGATCTCGCGGAGGGTTCCATCGGCATCGGCGCCCCGGCCCCACTTCTGGGTGGCGGGCATGTCCCAGGTGGTGTCCGGCGGAGGGACCTTCCAGAACTGGCCGTCGTAGGAGAAGGTGTCTTCGGTCCAGGCCAGCTTGATGATGTGCCAGGCCTCCTCAAAGGCGGCCCGGTTCCGGACATCTTGGTCCGACTTGTCCGAGGCTGTTGCTCCCAGACCGGAAGGCTGGCCCAAAGTGTTCACCCACCTGGACTGATAGCCCCGGGCGAACCCGACGTACATCCGCCCCTTGGTCATCTGGTCCAGGATCGCGATATCCTCGGCCACCAGCAGCGGGTGGTGGGCCGGTAGCACCGTGGCCAGCTGGCCAACCTTGATTCTGTTGGTGCGCAGCGCCACGAAAGCGTCCAGCATGATGGGGTTGGTGGACAGCTCGAAGCCTTCAATGTGGAAGTGGTGCTCGGTGAACCCCAGGCTGTAGTACCCCAACTCGTCGGCGAAGCGGGCTTGCTCCTCGATCTCGGTAAGGGTCCGTTGGTACAGGTCGTCTCGCAGACCGGCCAGGCCTCTTTGCAATTCCTGGGGGCGGCCGACGGTGGGCAACATGAACAGATGGAACTTCATTAAATAACTCCCTGCTCCTTCAACTGCTCCATCTCCGAGGCCGACATTCCCAGCAACCGCTCGTAAACCGTTTCGTTGTCGTAGCCCAATGCCACCGACCCCCGCCAAATCTCCCCCGGCGTATGGGAAAACTTGGGAGTGATGCCCACGCCCTTTACCTTTCTACCCAGTTGCACATCCTCCCACTCGGTGTGGACGTTTCTGGCTTCGTAATGTGGGTCTTCGGCCATGTCCTTGGGGGTCATGATGGAGCAGCACCCGATCTGAGCGGCGTTCATGATCTCCACCACTTCCTTCACGGTCCTTTCCGAAACCCATCCGCGTAGGATGGCATCGAACTCGATACCCTCGGGAGATTGGGTCTCGGTGTAAGCCGAGCGCCATTTTGCATCGGTGGGATCCAGGTCCAGGAGCCGGCAAACCCGGTCGAAGGTGGTGCCCACCGCGGCGATGACCACCCAACCATCCTGGGCCAGGAAGGAGTCGTAGGGCTGGACCAACCCCGCCGCGTTGCCGGAGCGCTCCCGGTTCAGGTCCAGCTCGTAGTAGGCCACCATGGTCCCCGCCAGGATGTGGTGCACGGCCTCGTATTGGGCCAGGTCTATAGACTGTCCCACCCCCGTTCGCTGAGCATGGATGTATCCAGCCAGGGAGGACCACAAGCAGAAAAGCGCCGTGATGAAGTCGCCGGTCCACGGCGCCGCCCGGACCGGCGGGTCGGGGTCTGGGAAGCCGGTCAAGTTCATCAGTCCACCGAAAGCCTGGCCGATGAAGTCGTAGGAGGCCCTCTTCAGGTAGTCCGGGTGCCCGACTTGGCCGTACCCGGATACGTGGCAAATCACCAGACGGGGATTGGCCTTGAGGACCGTCTCGTCGTCCAGGCCCCAATCCGCGTAAGTCCCGGGAATGGAGCTTTCCATCCAGATGTCGGCTTGCTGAATTAGGTTCAGGAAAATCTCTTTCCCCTTGGGGGTTTCCAGGCTCAAAGTAACGTGAAAGCTGTTGCGCCGTCCCTGGACCCAACCAGCGGCTACGGTTGCTCCGTTATCGGCATGAATGGGAAACTCCAGGTTCCTCCACACCGCGTCTCCCTGCCCCGGGCGCTCGATTTGGATGACCTCGGCCCCCATCTCGGCGGCCATGCCGGCGGCGATGGGCTGAGCTATGATGGTTCCGCTGGAGATGATGCGTACTCCTTGCAAGGGGCCGAACTGCTTGGGCAGCAGTGAAACGCTCCTGGGGTCCATAGCCTTCCTCCTGGTACAGGTTTGGCCCCCATTCTAGACGCTGGCCCTGGAAAACAGAAGGGGTCATCGGCTTATCTTGCAAGGCGCGTAGAACGTATGGTACTGTGGGCGTCGCAAGCCACATTTCTCAACCGGAGAAGGAATATGAGTTACAAGCCCAAGTTTCTTGGCCACGTCAACATCTACGTGCGCAACGCCGAGCAATCCCAGCAGTGGTATTCCGACATTCTGGGATTGCACACCTACGACCGCAGGCCGGGAGCGGCGTTCATGTCGGCGGACATGGAGCAGTCTCACGAGATCGCCCTGGTGGAAGTGGGCCAGGAGGCCGCAGGCCCCCACAAGGGCCAGGTCGGATTGAACCACATGGCCTGGTCGATGGACAGCCTGGACGATTTGAAAGAGATATATCAGAGGCTCATCGACAAAAACGTCCCCATCGCCCGCGTCGCCGACCACGGTATCTCCATGGGCGTGTATTTCCACGATCCCGACGGGAACGGCATCGAAGCTTACTACGAGATGCCCAGAAGCGACTGGCCGCAGCAAGAAAAGCTGTTCTCCGACCCGGGCATCGGCACCGGGCGGTTTCCAGGGCCCTGGGACGAGCGTTTGGCCCAGCAGGAAGCTGCCGTACACTAGGGCGTACGGGCGGCGGACGCCGAATCCATCGGGATCAGTTTCGCACCCGGATATCTGACTGAGCACCTCTAACATAACCGCAGAGACGCGGAGAAATCATATTAAAACGCCTTTATAGCTTGGCGGCCTCAGCGTGCTCTGCGGTGAGTTTTGATAGACGCCATGAGCCAATTCTCGAGACCTCGGTGACCTCTGAAAAGCCAATTCTCACCTTAAGACCCGTATGAGCGGCACTGTTTCATCGGTTCCAGGCGAAAACCCGAGAAGCTGTTGGCTTACAATATTCTGATTTAATAGGAGCGCACCGATGCAGATTGGAGTCACGGTCCCCATCACGGAGTTCGGCGCCGACCTGGGTGCGGTACGCGATTACGTACAAGCGGCCGAGGACCTGGGCTACAGCCACATACGCACCTTGGACCATGTCCTGGGCGCCGACCCCCAGCGCCACCCGGAGGTGCCACGATTTGCCTACACACATCAGAGCTACATCCATGAGCCCTTTACCCTCTTGGCTTACCTCGCGGCAATCACCACCAAGCTACAGCTAACCACGGGCATACTGATCCTGCCGCAACGCCAGACGGCTTTGGTGGCCAAGCAA
>JADFFS010000293.1 GCA_022568195.1 Chloroflexota bacterium
TTACCAGGGGAGACCCTTCGACAAGCTCAGGGGCACAAGCTGGGGCCGACTTTTGAGGCGAAGCTCATCGACGGGGAAGGTTAGAGCCTGCCCTGAGCCCGGTTGAAGGGATGGGGGAGCGTCGCGCATTCACTTCTAATCGTTATTGGATTCCAAGGCCTCTAAGGCCAACTTGAAACAGTCCATGGGCGCCCGCACGATTCCGGCGCCTACCTGCCCCATACCCGCCTCCCGGTGGGCGATGCCGGTGTTAATTACCGGGGTGATGCCGGTGTCCACCACCTTACGCACGTCGATGCCGAAGGGCGTGCCTTGAAAGCCAAGGGCGGGGATGGCCAGGTTCCCGTTCCTTCCCAGGGTGATCTCCCCCATTTCCCGGGTGTAGTTAATGGCGTCGCTGGCCGTGCCAGCCCCCACGAAACCGGCCACGGCCGGAGATGCAGCCATGGCGAACCCGCCCAGCCCCATGGTCTCCAGGATGGTGCTGTCGCCCATGTCCGGGTTGGCGTCCTGGCTGCCAAATCCAGGAAAGTAGAGCCCTTGAGGCATCAGCACGGGGGCGGTGAACCACCGGTTTCCCAGGCCGCTGACCCGGATGCCGAAGTCGGTCCCGTTGCGGCTCATGGCCGAAACCACCGTCGAGCCATCGATGGCTGAGATAGCGTCCATGGTCGCCTTGCCGGCGGCCATGCCCAGGTTGAGAAAGAACTGGTCGTTGCCCACCATGAATTCGATTACTTCGGCGACGTCCTTCTGGGGGCCTTGTACCAGGTGTGGGGCCAAGCTCCGGAAAAACAGAGAGGTGGCAGCCACATTGCGCTGGTGCATCTCATCCCCCATGGCCAATGCTTGCGCCATCAGGGGACCCAGGTCTATCGAACCGGCCCGGGCCACCGCTTCTTTCAGCATGGGAGCGACGGTGCCTTGCAGCCAACCCAGCCTGGCAATAACGCTGTCGTCGTTGGCGCCGAAACGCATCACTTTGCCCAGCCCCTCGTTGATGGTGCATAGCGCCCGGTTGCCAAAGGTCCGGTTCTCGACGACGAACACCGGCATTGAGCGGGTTATGATCCCGGTCATGGGGCCCACCGCCCCGTAATCGTGGGCCGGGTAAAAAACGACTTCTCCTGCAGCGGCCATGGCCTGGGCCTCATTTTCGGTTGCCGCCCAGCCTTCGTAACGCAGGGCGCCGACGATCGCGCCCTTCATTGGCCCGCACATGCGAGGCCAGTCTATTGGAGGTCCGGCGTGGAGTAACACCCCGTCTTTAAGGCTGGGCACAGCGTCCCCAGCCTGCACTATGTCCACCAATACCGGCTGGGATTCCCGGACACGGTCTAATGCGATTTGATTGGCTTCGTCAACTGACCTGTTGGATCCACTTGGCAAAGTCGGCTTCCTCCGGCTTGTCCGGCGACAGGTTTGGGCTGCGCCTGCCGGGCGAGAGTACCAGCAGCCTGGTCCAGCGTCAACAAACCAAGCGTATCGCTAGTACCATTTCAATTGGAAAACGACCAATGTCATTCCGATCCTTCAGCGGAAGGAGAGGAATCCGGGGATGGGTGGAACGGCCCCACCCCAGATACTTCGCCGCTGCGGCTGGCTCAGCATGACATTTTCCGAGCAATGGCATCTGTCATTTTCGTGTTGGATGAGCACAAGATGAGCAACCCGATGTGCCTGACATCGCCCCGTTGCCAGGTTGTGTGACCGCAGAATACCGTCACCCTGTGAGTCAATATTACCGTTTCAGGCGAGGCGACCGGGTTGTTATCCTCTCCGGTAAACACTCGGGGGCGGCGGGCGTGGTCGACTCGGCTGTGTTCCAACGTACCGTGGACTGGCCCGGCCAGTTCGCCCCTGGGTACCATGTGCTCCTTGGCGACGGACGGGCGGTGACCGTACGTTGGGACCAGGTTGAGCGCCTTGAGTCCGACTAATGCCGTTTGCCGGGACGCCGGGCCACGGGTATCATAGGCCGAAGCAACCTTCCCTCAAAGAGAAACCCGGAAGGAGAAACCCGTTGACTTACTCGGGCCAATCCATAAGACGGTTTGAAGACCCTACTCTGATTACCGGCCAGGGTGCGTTCGTGGAAGATTTCAAGCTGCCGGGCATGCTGCACGCCGCGGTGATCCGCAGCCCCTACGCCCACGCCCGCAGCCGGTCCGTGGACACCTCCCCGGCCAGCAACCTCCCCGGGGTGGTGTCCGTTTTGACCGCCAACGA
>JADFFS010000144.1 GCA_022568195.1 Chloroflexota bacterium
CTTGGCTTACCTCGCGGCAATCACCACCAAGTTGCAGCTAACCACTGGAATACTGATACTGCCGCAACGCCAGACGGTCTTGGTGGCCAAGCAAGCAGCCGAAGTGGACGTGCTCAGCGGTGGGCGGTTGCGCCTGGGCATCGGCGTGGGTTGGAACCCGGTGGAGTACGAGGCACTGGGTCAGGACTTTCACACCCGGGGGCGTCGCTACGAGGAGCAAATTGCGGTGCTGCGCGCCCTGTGGACCCAGGAAGTGGTTGACTTCAAGGGCCGTTGGCACACAATATCCCATGCCGGAGTGAACCCCTTGCCGGTGCAGCGCCCCATCCCTATTTGGATGGGCGCTGGGTCCTCGGCCAGTCCTATACCCTCTGAGAGAGTGCTGCGCCGGGTCGGCCGGTTGGCCGACGGTTGGTTTCCCATGTTCGCTCCCGACGAAGCCGGACGCGCCGCCATCTCCCGGGTGGCCGGTTACGCCAAAGAAGCTGGCCGTGACGCCTCCGAGGTGGCCCTGGAAGGGCGAATAGCTGCGGTGGGGCAGGGCCCTGAGGAATGGGCCACAGAGCTTAAAGTCTGGTCGGAGATGGGGGCTACCCACATGTCCGTGGGCACCGGAGGCGCCGGCTCTCCCGACCAGCATATCGAGGCCATCCGGCGGGTCAAGGAAGTCACCGACGGGTAGCTGGTTTTGGGTCCATCAGGCGGTGGCTAGGGCGTGGGTTGGCGAAAATCCCCCTATATCCCCCTTTTATAAAGGGGGACCAAAGGGGGATTTGGTCCCCGATAACAAGCCGCATTAATTGGAGGTTGGTATGCCTAGAGTAGCATTGGACCTGAATAAAGCCGAAGATCGAGCCAAGGTCAAAGGTCAGTGGAAAGTGGCCATGGGGCTTGTTCCGGGAGAGGCCAACGAAGGCCTGACAGCCCAGATGCTGGCCAGTCCCGCCCGCCTGGCCGACTATGACGATTCAGCTTGGGACGTGTGCAACAATGTCCGGGAGAGCCTGTCGGTGGGGTTTACTTTCGCCTGGTACCGCATCACCGTGGAGTTGCCGGAAAGGGTGGATGGGATGGAGGTGTCGGGGAGCCGTCTGTTCTTCGAGACCAACATCGACAACTATGGTGAGATGTGGATCGACGGGGAGATCGACCGGGCCACCGGGGTCATAACTGGGATCAATTCCCAACAAAGGGTAGAGATACCCGGAGGCGCCGAGCCGGGGGCCAAGCACGTTATAGCATGCCTGGTGCTAAACGGCCCGCTGGCCGCGCCCCGGGGCGGCATCTTCATGCGCTACGCCACGCTGGCCTTCGAATCCCAGGGCTAGCGGGGACCAAATCCCCCTATATCCCCCTTTACCAAAGGGGGATTTCCCCATCACAGGATTTAAGTATCGATTCCAGAGTCAGGGTATAGATGTCAGAGCATAGCGGCCAACCCTGGGAAAGGTTTGCCAGCCTGGCCGAGCTGCCCGACGACCAGATCGATCTGGCCCGGGCCGCTCTGTTAATCGCGTCTACCGAGTACCCGGGCCTGGACGTTGACCACCAACTGGGTGTCCTGGATGCCCTGGCGGCCGGCGCCGCTTACCGTTTGGGCGGGGACCGGGAACCCATGAGCAGCGTCAATGCTCTCAGCGAGTACCTGTTCGATGAGGTAGGCTTTCGCGGCAATGAGGAGGACTACTACGACCCGAAGAACAGCTTTCTGAACGAGGTGCTGGACCGGCGGCTGGGAATTCCCATCACACTATCGCTGGTGTGCATTGAAGTAGGCAAGCGGGTGGGCATACCGCTGGTGGGAGTGGGTCTTCCAGGACACTTCATAGTGATGCATCGGGATGAGCAGAACCTGTTCATCGACCCATTTTACCGGGGCATCATGCTCTCTCAAGAAGAATGCGCGGAACGGGTCAAGCAGATTGCGGGGGCCAATACTCCCTGGGATAGCCGATACCTGGAGCCGGTGAGCACCCGCGAGTTCATCTCCAGACTGCTACGGAACTTGAAGGCCATGTACCTGCATAGCCAAGACCGTGGCCGAGCGGTGGAGATGATGAACGGGCTGTTGGCCCTCAATCCCCTAGACGCGCCGGAACGGCGAGACCGGGGCCTGGTGCTGTACCAGCTTCGTCGCAACCAGGAAGCCCTGGAGGACTTGCAGTTCTATCTGGACCATGCTCCCAACAGGGAAGGCACCCAGGGAATCCACCGGCTGGTGAGCCAACTCCGGAACCTGCTCGGGGGCTGACTGCATCAACTCCGGCCTCTACTCCAGCACTCCATCCTCTTCTAGGGACTGGTACTCTTGGGCGGTTAGGCCGACCAGCTCTTTCAGCGCGTACTCGGTATGTTGTCCCAGCAAGGGCGCAGGGGTGTCCAGGCTTCCCGGTGATTTCGACAGGTTGAATTCGGCCCGGTCGCTGCCGTAAGGGCCTATCTCCGGGTGGTCCAAGAAGGTAAAGTGCTGCCGGTGGCATAGCTGGGGGTCTTCAAAGAGGTCCCGGCAGTCGTTGACCACCCCGGCGGGAACGCCCGCTTCCTGGAGGGCGTGCATCAGGGCCTGCCCGTCCTGCTCTTTGGTCCAGTCGGCCACCATCCGGTCCAACTCATCTTCCATGGACTTGCGTCCGGCCAGTGTGGAGAACCTGCTCCAGTGGTCCACGTTTTCGCCTTCCGGGGCCATGAGGCGGCTCAGGGTTTGCCATTCCTGGTCGGTTTGGCAGGAGATGGCGATCCACCGGTCTTCGCCCAAGCAAGGGTAGACGCCGTTGGGCGCTGCATCCGGGTCCCGGTTACCCCGGCGTCCTTGCTCCCTGCCGTTGACCGCCTGGTCCAGGAGGTAGGGCGCCGAAAAGTGCAGGGAGGCTTCCAATTGGGACATGTCCAGGTGAGTGCCCTGTCCGGTCCGCCGCCGGTGGTCCAAGGCGGCCAGGATCGCGGCCACAGCGAACCTGGGGCCGATAAAGTCCGTGTATGCGCCGTACGGGTTGACCGGGTCCCGGTCGGGCCAGCCGGTAATGTGGGTTAGGCCCGCCAGGGAAGACAGCACCGGCCCAAACCCGGGCTGGCGCTCCATGGGGCCGCCCCGGCCCAGCATGGAAGTGCTGAACATGACGATCCCGGGATTTACATCCTTGAGGTCCTGGTAGCTCAGCCGCCACCGCTCCATGGTGCCGGGGGTAAAGTTTTCGGTGACCAAATCGGCCCAGGCCGTCAGGCGAAGCACCAGTTCCCGGGCCCTTGGGTGGCCCATGTCGATGGTTACCCCGTATTTGTTGGCGTTGTAGTTGGCGAAATAGGCGCTGCGATTGATGCCGGAGACCCCGCCTGCGAACGGTGCGGCCCGGCGCAGTGTCTCCGGGCGCTTGCCCGACTCAACCCGGATTACCGTGGCCCCGTGCTCCGCCAGGTACTTGGTGGTCATCGGGCCCACGGCCACCCAGCAAAAATCCAGGACCTTGATGCCGTCCAGGGGTTTGGTGGACATTAAGACCTCCTAACAAAACCGGCAACTGTCATTCCGACCGCAGGGAGGAATCTGGGGATGGGTGGAACGGCCCCGCCCCAGATGCTTCGCCGCTGCGGCTGGCTCAGCATGACATTTTCGGAGGAATGACCGATAGTCAAAACCGGTCAATCCATCACGATCAAATCGATGCCAGACCGGCTTACAGAGCGGAAACGGTCACCCCAGCTTTAATTAGGGCGCTGCACCAACTCTATGAGAACGTCGTCCGGCCCTTCGATATATGCCAGACGGGTCCCACCCACCACGTCGGTCAACGGCAGGACCACGCGAACGCCAGATTTCTCTAACCGGTCCAACTCCGCTTCGAGGTCTTCCACGTTGAAGCCGAAATGCTCCAGACCCAACCGGTTCAGCTCGGCAGGAGCTCTTTCTTTCGACGACCCCTCGGGCTGAGAGGAGATGTTGAGGCGCACCGGCCCCCCGACTTCCATGCTCACGGTTATGGTGCCGGGCATTACCTCTCGCGCCGAGATAATCTTCGCGTTGAACTGCTTCTCGTACCATGCCGCCGCCGCGTGGGGGTCCAACGACCTGATGTGTACGTGGTTGATATGGTACTGCATGACCTGCTCCTTTCTAATCGACACTACCCTGTCCCGAACTCTTTGGGGTGGATACTGGTTCAGGCCGTCTTGGCTTTCTGGGCCTTGAATTTTGGCATTACCTCAGTGCCGAACCGCTCCAGCTGCTCCAAAATTACATTCAGCGTCGTCCCCATCCTGGTGCAGCCCACGTGGACGTGCTCCAGACCCGGATACCTGTCCTGAAGCTCCTCCAACCGCTCGGTGATGTGCTCCGGCGGGCCACACAGCCAGGACCCGGACTTAACGGCCGCTTCGATGGTCGGCAGTTCGGCCGTGGGGGCAATTTTGGGGTCGGCCAAGTCGGAAAGCTGCTGATCGGTCATTCCCCGGAAGAAACCCAGGGGGGCGAACATTTTCATGTCCTCTTCGAAGTACTTCCTGGACTCCCTGATCCCCTGCTCCTGGGAGTCGGCGATGTAGGTGACAACCCCGATGGTCAAATCACCGCCCAACTCCGTCTCCTTGCCGTGGCGGGCCAAGGTGTCGCGCCACCGGGTCACAACTTCGTCCGAGGCGCCGCCGGTGACCGCGCCACCGCCGATGACGCCCTTGATGCCGTGCTTGCACATGAAGTCCATAGCCCGCTGTCCGGCGCTGACGATGGGCTGCCAGCATTCCACCGGCCGGTTGATAGGCCGGGGCACCAGGGTGATTTCCTCCAGCTCGTAACCTCGGTAGGGCAGCCCCTTGGGTGGAAGGTCGTAGACCTTGCCGTGGTGGGAGAAAGTAGGGTTGTTGAAGGCTTTCATAATGATTTCCACCTGCTCTTCGAACAGGTCCCGGTTGGCGTCGCTGTCGGTGTTGGTGCTGGGAGCGCCGTAGGTGTCGACCTCCCGGGAGTGATATCCCCGGCCCACACCGAAAATCACGCGCCCCTTGGTGAGAAGGTCCACCGTGGCGAAGTCTTCCGCCAAGCGCAGAGGGTGCCACATGGGGGTTATGTTGAAACCGCAACCGAATTTCAGGTTCTTGGTCAGGTGGGATAGGTGCAGGTAGAGCAACAGCAGGTTGCCGATACACTCGTTGCCCTCCCGCTGGAAGTGATGCTCGGCCATCCAGAAACTGTCATACCCGACCCGGTCCATGAGTTGAGCGACGGCGGTGGCCCGGTCGTATATGGTGTTCAGGTGCTCGTCGGAGAACCAGCGGTCATTGACCGCCGTGGCCTCCAGACCGATGTCGCCCAAATCTACGTGGCCCGCGTAAAGACTGCCGAAATTGGTAATCATTCTTCCCTTCCTAGAATTTTAAGTGACCTGGCCGAAGTGACCCAGTTAGATGATTCCCTCTTCCTGGAGCGAGACCAACTCGGCCGTGGTGAGGCCCAGCTCCTTTTGGTAGATCTCTTGATTGTGCTCGCCTATCAATGGAGGACGCCGCCGCAATCCCACCCGGTCCCCAGTCCGGTCTTTGACGAAGGCTCCGGGATAAGTGACCGTTGTGCCGAGCTCGTCGTGAGGCAGCGAGCGGAAGTAGTCCCTGGCTTCCAATTGGGGGTGGTCCAGGATGTCACTTTGGGTGGCCACCGGGAACAGCAAGATGCGCCGCTCCAGGCTCGCCTTGGTCAATTCTGCCCTGGTCTGTGTGGCGAAAAAACGTTGCAGTGGCCCCACCGCCTTATCCATGACCTCGGTCCGTACCTGGCCGTAGCCAAGCTCCTCCCAGTTGACCGATTCCAGATACTCGTCTCCGAAGCCCTCCTCGTCCATCCACGCCAGCAGGGCCCGTGTGCTGGCAACCACCCCCGAACCCCCGCCTTGGGGCACATAGTTGACATAACCGTCCTTGCATGCCCAGTTGACGCGCACCACGTTGTCGCCGGAGGTCTGCCGGAAGACCCCCATGCGTTTAAGAACCACGCCCTCGATGTCCCAGCTTTGGGGAGCGTGGGCCAGAGTTTTGGCCACGGCCTGCTGGCAGGAGACGTCCACGTGCTGGCCCTGGCCGGTGGCGGCACGGTGCGTGTGAGCAATCATGGCGCCAGCGGAGGCGGCGGCGCCGCCGTGGAGGTAAAAGTGGGGAAAGCCGACCCGCAAAGGAGGCCGGTCGCTGTCCCCGGTGAGATACATGAACCCGCCCATAGCCATGCCCACTATGTCGGGGGCTTTCCAGTGCGCGTAGGGGCCATCCTGGCCGAAGGGGGTTATGGACACCATTACCAATCCGGGGTTAATGGCCTCCAGGTCCCGGTAGCCAAGGCCCAGGCCGTCCAAGTAGCCGGGAGCAAAGGACTCAATCAGGAAATCAGCTGCAGTGACCAGCTTTTTAAGCAGCTCGCGGCCCTGTGGAGTTTCCAGGTTCAGGGTGATGCCCCGTTTGTTGGCGGCGTAGGCCCACCAGAACAGACTCTTCTCCGGGTCGACTTGGTCTTGGTAGAACGGGCCAAGATGCCGGGCGCTGCTGCCACCGGGGGGCTCTACCTGCACTACGTCGGCCCCCAGGTCTGCCAGGATCTTGCCACAAAGCAGGCAGCCGTAGTCGGTCAAGTCCAGCACTCTGTAAGGGCTGAGAAGGAGGCCGGTTCCGGAGTCGGGTTGAGTCATGCGCGTATTGTAGTTGCTGGGCCGGTTGGCGGTCCAGATGCCGGGGGATTTACTTTTGCTCGAACTTGAACGCCGACACAACCATCCCCGTAATCAGCAGGACCGTCATTACCAAATAGGCCCTGCTCATGCCCAGGGTAAACGCGTGGGTTACCCCGCCGCCGGCCACCGCAGCCAGGCTGGGTTCGTAACCCATGGACCCCATGGTCGCGGTAACGATGGCGGCGGCCATGGCGATGCTGGTGACGTTGGCGCCATTGCGAACCAGGTTGAGGAAGGCCGATACTACTCCATATCGCTCCTGCTCCACGGCGCTCAGAATGGAGCTTGTGTTGGGCGAATAAAAGACTCCCATGCCGCTGCTGGACATGATCAGGGCCGGTATCACCAGCGCCAGCGACGATCCCTCGGTAAGCCGGCTGAGCATAAACAGCCCCGCCGCCGACAGAGCCAGGCCTCCCACGGTGAACCGCCGCCAACCGTAGCGGTCGGAGAGATGGCCGCTCAAGGGCCCCAACACCGCCATGCAGAGGGCGCCGGGCACCACGACCAATCCCGCTTTCCCGGGACTGTAAGCCAGCACCCTCTGCAGGTAGAAAGGCATCAGAAAAAAGACAGCGGAGCTTCCCAGGAATATGAGCAACGCCGCCATAGCGCCGAAGGAGAAGGTCTTGCGCTGAAATAGCCGCATATCCAACAGCGGGGTGGCGCAGCGTAGCTCCCACCAGATAAAAGCCCCCAGCAGGACCGCAAAGCCGAGAAACCCGCCCAGGATAGGCGGTGAATTCAACCCGAAATTGGGCAGGTTCGTGATCGCCAATAGAAACAAGACCAGGGCGCCGGTCGAAAGAGCAGCGCCCCACCAGTCGAAGCTCTGTCGCTGGGTTTCCGGGCTGGCAGGTTGGGAGGAGCGGCCAGCCAGCACCACCAAAGAAGCCAGCACGCCTAGAGCGCCCAGGGGAACGTTGAAAAAGAATACCGAGCGCCAGCCCAGGGCGTCAACCAGCAGGCCCCCCACCGCCGGACCCGCCACGGCCCCGGTGCCCACCACGGTCATGATCAGCCCAATCGCTTTGCCTCGTTCGCCCGCCGGAAACATGGAGGCGATAATCGCCATGCCGGTGCCTTGGGACATGGCGGCGCCCACACCCTGGACAATCCGTGCCAGGATCAGCACCTCCAGGCGATTGGCTAAACCGGCCAAGACAGCGCCCAAGACGAACAGCGCCGACCCGGCAATGTAGACTTCTTTGCGTCCCAACAGGTCGGCCAACCGGCCCATGGGCAGCAGCAAGGCGCTGATGGTGAGGGCGTAGCCGATGACGATCCACTGCACCGTTGGCAGGTTGGTGTCGAAGTGGGTGGCGATGGAGGGAAGGGCGATATTGACGCTGCCGTGGTCCACCACCGAGGCAAAGCTGCCGATGGCGATGGCCCCAAAGCCCCAATACTTGTAGTTGGCCCCTCGGGCCACGCCCAATCTCATATAGGGTGGTAGGCTAATCCGTGGTCCGTGTGGCGGCCCTCAGGGTCCAACTATCGGTCAAGCCACAGGTCCTCGTGCTTGAATCCGTAGTGTGCTGTCTGGGGAGGGTTGAAGCCCTTGATGTCCCGGTGCACCGGCCAGACGGGCCTGGCCCACGCCAGTGTTATCCAGTGGTTGTCGTCAAAGGAGCGCAAGAGGTCCGCCGCCAGGCGTAGCCGCGCCGCTCTCCGGGATGGGTCCAGTTCCTTCTGCTGCAATTGGAACAGCTGTTCGACGTCCGGATCGGACCAGTTGGAATAGTTCCGTGGCGCGCCTTTCAAGTAGATGCTGGCGAAGGTGGCCTCAGGGTCAGGAATGGTGACGCCTTGACCCTGGCAGGCCAACGCCCAGTCGCCCTCCGCCCCCTCAGGGCGCGCAGTTTGGTAAAGCTCGTAGCCGGCACGACTATCCCATTCCTGCAGCTCTCCTTGAATATTCAGGGCATCGATTAGCTGCGTCATGACCGCCTGGCAATAGTCCGGGTAGTTGGCCACGCTGCGGGCATCGTAGGTGGTCTGGAATCCGTCGGGAAATCCGGATTCAGCCATCAACCGCTTGGCCTGGGCCAGGTCCTCTGGCCCCCCGCGGGT
>JADFFS010000145.1 GCA_022568195.1 Chloroflexota bacterium
GTCATCCTCGCCATGCTCGTATCGCGCGCGGTCGTCGTTTACGGGCTAATGCCCATAGTGGGGCTGCTCCCAGGCGAGGGGGCCGTCAACATCCGCTACCGCACGGTCATCTACTGGGGCGGCCTGCGCGGGGCCATTGCGCTCGCTATCGTCCTCAGCCTTGACCCCAACCCGGCGACGGATTCCTTCGTCGTACTCGTAACCGGCGCCGTCCTTTTCACACTCATAGTCCAGGGCCTGACCATCAAGCCCCTAGTCGTTAAGCTGGGCCTGGACACGCCCCCCGTAACCGATCAATTCGCCCGCGCCGAAAGCGAACTCGCGGCCAAGGAGCGGGCGATTGCACGGAAAACGCGGCGGATAGATTCGACTCGGGATCGCGAAGAATGAAAAATTTGAAATTGAAAATTAAAAGCTAAAAATGAGCGGGTTACATAATACTCAGGACGATGCGACGGGTGAATAGGAGCGATGACGATGGATGTAGAGCAACGGGCAGAGGAATTCCGGGCGGACTTCGATAGGCTTTCGGCGGAGATCGGCAAGGTGATCGTGGGGCACCGCTTGCGGGAGACTGTGTCGGTGCGGTATTACGATGACGAAGTACTGGAGTGGCCGTTGGCCGACGTGACGAGGAACGTCCCTTCGAAGAACTGACGCGGCTGAGGCTACTTGGCCGCACCCCTACACTCGGACCGACCACGGTATGTACGGCCGCCATTCTTCCAGAATGGTCCGGTTCTGTAAGACCAGGTGGTAGTTGGGGTTCGGCGCCCGCGGTTGCTTGATCATCACCATACCAGCTTCCACCGGAGTTCGCCTCGCTTTCCGCAAATTGCCACCCTCGCGACCAGCGGGCACGACTATGAGGGTTATGCGGAGTTTTAGAAGGGTTGCTAAAGCCCGGTGCGCAAGGCAGTTCTCAGCCCTACGGCGACAAAGGCAAGGGCCACACTCACTATTGCCAGCATCAGTAATCCGCCAAGGAAGCCCCCGGTCATGTCGGCGACAACCCCTACAAGCACCGGTCCCAGCACACCACCGACCTCTCCGGCTGCGAAATACAGACCACCGGCTGCCCCCATATGTTTGGCGCCGACCTGGGGGGCGTCCATGAGGGTCAGCATGATGATCGGCGCAACCCCTATGCCCGCGGCGCCCTCGAGAAGCAAACCGAATACGAGTAGTGCTCCTGAGGCCGTGCCCACAATCACCGCAGCGGCCCCCGATGCCAGAAAGATTCCTACAAGCATCGGTATGCGGCGGCTGGGTTTCGCCATTTGGGGAACAATGACGGTAGCTCCGATTCCTACCAAAATGGGCAAGGCGGCCCAAAATCCGGCCTGAGCCGCCGTCATACCTCCGGCACGGAGGATCTCAGGCAACCAATTATTGAAGCCGTGCCTGAAGAAAAATGAGCCGGCGCTCAAGACGAGGATAATCTGTACTACCCTCATCCGTAACAGAAAGGGAAACACGTACAAACCGGTGGTAAGCGAACCGCGTGAGTCCGCGGCCTGGCCGTCCGGATGGCGGAGATCCCTGGCCAGGGCCCACCAAATCAGCCCGGCCAGTAACGCTACCCCTGCATAGGAGGCCAGGGTGAGCCGCCAGCTCCACCCAAAGGCAGGCATGAGGATACTGTTGGCCGTTGCCAGGGCAACGACACGCCCGACGGGTGACGCGGTCATGTAGAGACCAATCGCCACGCCACGGTCCCGCCGGTTGAACCATACACTGATCAGCTTTGGTGCCCCGATGGATATGAAAGGCCCACCCAAGCCAAAGAGGGCTACTGCCAGGAACAGGGTAGCGTAGTTGACTGCCACGGCTCTGAGCAGCCCAGAGATGGCAATCAAGACGACACCTGCAGCCAGCGATCGCCGCAGCCCGAACCGGTCTATCAATGCTCCGGCGGGGACGGCCATGGCAATGTAAACCAATGGCCAAGCCCCCAGGATGCTCCCCATGGCGGCCCGGCTTAGGTTGAGGTCTTCGCTCAAGGGCCCTATGAGGGGAGGAATAGCCCCGGAGACCAACCCAAAGGAGCTGTAAGCGAGCCAGACGCCCGCCAGCATCATCCACCGATACCCGCGATCGGAAGGTTCAAATTCGTAGGCGTGGGTAGAGGCTGAATACATGGCGGTTCTCGTTGATAGGCAATCAGCTCCGGCCTGGCTGGCGGCAACCCGTCCAACGGCTGGGCACAGCCGCCATGTGCCTCTGGCTACCCAATCCCACCGATTTCTAGAGGCTCGCCTCAGTCCGCGAGGGGAAAGACAAGGGCGGGTCCATGTTTGGATGAGAGATTTTGGGGACCTGGCATATTGGCGAAGTCAAGATCTTTGTTCCCGCCCCAGGCCAACACTATCTCCAAAAGCGTATGTGGAGCATGTTGGTGGGGAACTCTTCGAGGACCGCTTGCATCAGCTTCCGCGGTTCCTCTCGGCTGGCGGATAGGCCCGAGCGTTAAGCTCCGGCGCCTGCCCTAAAGCTGCCGGAGGCGCGGGTCGAGCCGGTCGCGAAACCAATCGCCCAGGAAGTTTAGAGCCATCACCACCAGGAATATGGCTACCCCAGGGAAAAAGGCAATCCACCAGGCATCGGCCAGGTAACCCCTGCCGTCGGCGATCATGGCGCCCCATGACGGCTGGGGGGGCGGTATACCGGCGCCAAGGAAGCTCAGGATCGCCTCGGCGATAATGAGTTGGCCCACCCGCAGTGTGGCGATAACGATCAACGTGTTGGTTACGCCGGGCAGGATGTGCACCGTCAGTATACGGAAGCTGCCCGCGCCAGCCACTTTGGCCAGGGCCACGTATTCCTGTTTTTTTATGGAAAGCACCTCCGCCCGCACGTTGCGAACGAAGGGGGTCCAGGCCAGCATGGCCAGCAGCCCCAGCAGCACCATCAGGCTTTGGCCCAAGACTATGACCACCGCCAGTGCCACGATGATGAAGGGCAAGCCGAGCCAGATGTCCACCACCCGCATGACAAATTCATCCAGATGGCGGCCGAACCTGGGCGAGATCTGGTCGGCATAGCCAGCTATCAGGCCCAGGCTGGCGCCCACCACCAGCCCGCTAATCAGCGAGATGCCGGCGACCAACAGGGTCACCCTGGCCGCGTGGATCAAACGGCTGAAGATATCCCAGCCCACTTCGTCGGTGCCCAGGGGGTGGGCGAAAGTACCACTTTGGCGTAACACCACCGCCACTTGGTCGCCCAGTTGGGCGTCGGGTTTAACCTTGCGGGCGTTTCGCAGCGATACCTGGTAGGTGGCTTCCTGACGCAACTGGTTCACGCTCTGGACCACCGTCTTCATTTTTACCTGTTCCCGGCCCCAGAAAGGGGGTATGGTCCGATCCCTGGGCGATCCCTCGGCGTAGCCGTAAGGCGCGAAACCGGGGTAGTCGAGGAACCCGACTTTCAGGGGTGGTCCGAAGATCCCGACTATGAAAAGCACCGTCAAGATGATGACGGAGAGGATGGGCCAACGGCGAAGGTCCGAAAACACCTTCTGCAGCCCAGCGCCGGGCAACTTTCGTCTCCTGAGGACGGTGGTAACGGTAGCCATATTTTACCTATCCGTAGCGGATACGGGGGTCGACGTAGGCGTAGATTACGTCGGTGATGAAGTTGATTCCCACGAACATCACGGTGAATAGCAACACGCAACCGGTCATCAGCGCAAAGTCGTTGTCCCAGGTGGACTCCACCGCCAGCCTTCCCAAGCCGGGCCAGGAGAACACCGTCTCCACCACCACCGTTCCGGTGATGAAACCGCCCAAAATCAGGGAAGAAAATGTGAGAGGGGCGATGATGGCATTCCTGAAGGCGTGTTTCCAGATGAGCACCACGTTGCTCACCCCTTTGGCGCGGGCCAGCTTCATGTATTCCGAATCCAGCACGTCCAGCATGGCCGATCGGGTGAGGCGCATGTAACCGGCGGCGGCAAACCATCCCAGGGTCACTGCCGGCATCACGTAGCTGCTGAGATTGAGTCCGGGTTCGTACTTGTAGGCGCTGGGCAACCAGCCCAACTTGACGCCGAATATGAGTATCCCCATGATGCCGATCCAGAAGGGCGGCAGGGTCTGGCCCAGCAACGCAAAGGTGCGGGCCATACCGTCCAAAACACCGCCCCGCTTGACGGCCGACAAGATCCCCAAAGGCACCCCCACCAAAGTGGCGAAGACCCAGGCCACCGCGGCCAGGCGCAAGGTGGCGCCGACGCGGCTCATTATTATTCCCGTCACCGGTTTCTGATCCAACAGGGAGTTGCCAAGATCACCCCTGACGGTTTTTCCCAGCCAAATGGCGTACTGGACTATCACCGGCTTATCCAGGCCCATCTTCTCTCCCAGTCTCTCCCAGGTTTCCTGAGGAATCCCGTATCCTCCTTCCTGGGCGTAGATCAGCCGAGGGTCCCCGACGAGCCGGGAGAGGGAAAACACCAGAATGGTTGCGCCTATCAGAGCGAACATGCTGTAGGCCGCCCGCCGCATCAGAAAACTCCGCATGTTTGGACCTCGTGACCAGTTTGTGAGTGACCGTGGTTCATGGCGCGGACCAGCAGTGCTAGCCGCCAGGGGAAATTGTTCCCGATTCGCGGGGCGTGTCTGAAAAAGTTGCCTATGCTATGGGTCGGGGTGGCCCATTGTCTAAGTTAAGGCTAGATGGGCCACCCGATTTGCACCGGGCCGTGGAGAGGACTTCGTGGCCCGGTGCAAATTTTCGGATTTGCTAGCAGAGCACCAGAGACTCGGCGCTGGCAAAGCCGCTGATGTTGCTGTTGGCGCCGGGCCACGGCTTCCAGTCACAGATCACCTTGGGATCGTACACCTGAATCCAGGGCACGCCGCCCACGCCGGGCATTAGCATCTGCTCGTGCATGTAGTCGAAATAGGCTTCGGCCAGGGGTAAACGCTTTTTCTCGTCCAACTCCAGACTCATCTTCAGCATGGTTTCGGCGGAGAAGCTGTTCTCCAGTCCGGCGCCGAATCCGCCCCGGGTGTAGGAGCTGGTTGGGGCGCCTTTGGCGAAGCTGAAGGGGAAGATGCTCCGTCCGTCGTCGGCGGTGGAGATCCAGGGGGTAGAGGTCGTGCGCTGCACCAGACCCGGCCGGTACTTACTGTACTGCACGTTCTCCAGGAGGACCTTCACGTTAAGATTGGTGAGCCAGGAGCCGGCTATAGCCTTACCGAACTCAGGCACCACTCCGCTGGGTCCCACCCAGAGGGGGATCTTGAAGCCGTCGGGATAGCCCGCCTCCTCCATGTACTGCTTGGCCTTTGCCGGGTCGAAGGGGACTTCCCACTTGTCCTGCCAGTGAGGATTATTGACCGAGATATACCCAAGCTCCAGCGGCTCCCCAATGCCCTGCATGATGTTCTCGAATATCTCTTCCTGGGGTATGGTCATAGCCAACGCCCAGCGCACCTTTTTGGCCCTTTCCATGGAGTCGGCATCGGCGGGGTTCCCGACCCACGGTATCTCGTTTTTAAGCGCGGTCTCCAGGCCGGTCAGGTCCAAAGCTTCACCAGTCAGGACGTGCTGCTGCTCCCAGTAGTTGCCGGTGAAGTAGAGGGCAAAGAGCCGGACCAACCCGGTGCGGTCCTGAATCTTAAAGCCCTTATCCCGCAGGGCTATCACGTCCTTGGCGGCCAACTCACCGGCGATCTGCCACTCTCCGGTTTCCAGGCCCGCCCGCCGGGCGGCCGTTTCGGGGACTTCCAGAAGTCTGACAGTCTGAACGCTGGCCGGCTGCCGCCAGTGCTCGGGGACGGCTTCCACCACTATTCGGGTGTTCTTTTCCCACTCCACCAGCTTGTAGGGGCCGGTGGCGATATAATTATCCCGCATCTTCTCTATGCCGCCGTCCATGCCCTCCTCGGCTACGAACTGGTCAAAGGCCTGCTTGCTGAATATGCCGGCGCTCTGCCAGAAGGTGCTGAAGCGGTGGAGTATGCCGCGGCTGTCGAAGGAGAAGTAGTGGACGCGGACCGTGTCGGCGTCCAGCACCTCCACGCGGTCGATCAGGGGAGCGAAGTCTCCTGCCTGGCCGTGGATGCTATCCGGGTTGGTGCGGCCGTTGGCGTTGTTGAAGCTCCACGCCACGTCGGCAGGGGTCATGTCCATGCCGTTGTGGAACTTCACGCCCTTCCTGATCTTGAAGTCCACGTATTTGGGTGGCACGTTGGCGGAATCGAACTCCCAACTGAGGGCAAGACGCGGCTTGATAACCACCTCTTTGCGCACCGAATCGTCCTTCCAGTCAGACATGAACAGGGTCTCGGCGATGCCGATTTGATAGACGGTTTCGGCGCAACCGGCGGTGCAGAACTGGGGTATGCCTGACCCCGCCCGGGTCTGGAGGACTGCCACGGTGACGGTGCCCGCTGCCGGTACTACCTTCTTGGGCTTGGACACAGTCTCGGGGGTGGCCACTACGACCACTTCTTTGACCACTTCCCTAACCACCTCCTTCTCCACCACCACCTCTACCGGGACCTCTTTGATGACCTCTTTTATGACCTCCTTCTCCACCACTACCGGGGTTGGAGGGGCCGACCCACCGCAACCCCAGAGCAGTAGCAGAAGGAGGGGAAGCGGCGCGATCAACCATCGGCGCCAACTTCCGTGAGTCTGTGTACGATTACTCATGAGAACATCCTCCTGTATATAGGTCTTTTATAACTGGCGGGCACCGCTCGTCCTGCCTGGGTGTCGGCGAGTGGGCCTCCGGCCCATGCCGCTGAGTCTGCCTCGTTTCCTCTCAACCTGTGTCCCAGGGGCCCCAGCCGCCTTGGCCGGGGCCCCTGGGTTGACGAGGCCGCCCGGTTCATCCACCTTTGGGAGGGAAAGATGTGTACCTGGCGGAGCCTCACGGATGGGTCAGCCGTCAGTTACTTGCCGCTTCCATGAATCTACAAGTCCTCCTCGAACTTGGGTTCCTCTTCGAAATACTCCCGGGAGGGCGAGATTCCGGGCCCTTCAGTAGAGCTCCGCGATGAAGTCGGCGGGGCGTTAGAGGCCCGTAACTATCTGCTGGCCCTTTAATCGGATGATCGCTCTCACCAGTGACCTCAAACCTTCACGGCGGCAGTTGTCTTGGCCTCCTCCTCACGGAGTGCGGGCATGACGTGCTTGGCGAAAAGCTCCATAGACCGCATCACCTTGTGATGCTCCAACCCTCCGATGCGCATCTGAACCATGAAGCTGGTGGCTCCGGCCTGCCGCATATATCCCTTCATGAGCTCAATGACACGCTCGGGTGAGCCGAAGCAGGTGCCTCGCTCCCACACCTCATCCTCGGTAACCCCTGCCAGAACGCTCGGGTCTCTGGGATAATTCTCGTAACCTGCCGGCGGCATGGGACGCCCCGGTGCTCCGGGAAGGAGGGTAGCCAGTAGGTGATAGAACCACACTACGTGCTTAGTTTCGGCCCTGGCCTCCTCGTCGGTGGGCGCTACATAGGTCTGCACCGAGAAAGGCTGATCCAGCAAATCCGGGTCGTGACCGAATTCTCGCATCTTACTGACGTAGCCTTCATAGGCTTCGGCAACCGTCTTCAGATCGGTGAACTGGGGCGACCGCAACAGGGAGATGTTCAAACGGGCCGCGATCTCATAGGATGCCGGGCTTATTGCCGCCAGGTAAAAGGGCGGATGAGGGGTCTGGACGGGCTTGGGGAAGATCTCCGTGGGCTCCTCTA
The DNA here is from genome assembly GCA_022568195.1 of Chloroflexota bacterium. GTDB lineage: Bacteria > Chloroflexota > Dehalococcoidia > Lucifugimonadales > UBA3495 > JADFFS01. The sequence goes on from JADFFS010000145.1 coordinate 7,718, forward strand.
TTTCCCAGAAGTTCCCCTTGTAGGTGAATTTTTCGCCGGACAGGGCTTTCTTGATGATTTCGAAACTTTCTAGGAACATGGCCCGGGAGGCGTGCTGGGGTACGCCGAATCCGTGGAACTCTGGCGGCTGGTATCCCCGGCCCAAGCCCAGCAGCAGCCTACCGTCGCTGAGGTTGTCGACCAGGGCGGCGTCCTCCGCCAATCGCAGCGGATGCTGGAAGGGGAGGACCATGATGGCGGTGCCGATCTTCATGGTTCGGGTGCGCTGGGAAATGGCTGCTGCCAGGGTCATGGGGTTGCCCAGCATGCCGTACACCGCGAAGTGGTGCTCCGGCAGCCAGACCGACTCGAAGCCCAGCTCCTCTCCGTACTCGATTTCCTCCAGCACCTCGCTGAAGACCTGCCGCTGGGGAATGTCGCCAAAGTCGCTGAACAAATAAAACATTCCGAATTTCATGGATTGTCCTCCTTTACTGGCTTGGTCAAAGCACCTTATGGGCCGCCCCTAAGAACAAAGCATTACATCTAGTGAACACTCGGGCCGGCAGGCGACGACAGGGCCGAATGGCACTTAGAAGGAGGCCATTGGTCTCTTTTTGGAGGAGGGAACCCAGATGATGTGGACCAGTTGCCAAGTGGAACGTACGGCACTGGCAAGGAGGCTTGCCAGAAGTTAGCCCATCATTCGACAGAGGTCGGTAAGCCAGAAATTCGGGGTGAAAGATTGGGAATCACGCCGAAGTCTCTCAGTGGCAGTTATGGGGAGTTACAAGGAATACCGGCGCGGTAGGCATGTCTAGCACGGGTAGAGCAAGATGCTCCATAAGGGGAGCCTCGTGCGCCCTAGGAGTCTGTCCGACGATTCTTGAGGAACGCCGCCATCAGGGCTAGGCGAGTCTTGCGGGAACTCAATCAATCCGTTTTGGCCTGGAGGCTCCCGTGGGCAGCGCGGTCCGGGTCAAAAACCGTCTTCGGTCCCCTGTTCTGGGAGCCTGTTTGGCTGATCCCGCCGGTGCCAGGCTGGCTCGCCACAGTTTCAGG
>JADFFS010000146.1 GCA_022568195.1 Chloroflexota bacterium
TAGGGTAATGACGAAAGTTCTGGTGATCGAAGACGATAAAATGGTGAGAGACGTTATTATGCGTCTTTTATACAGGCGGGGTTATGAGGTGATTGAGGCAGCCTTCGGGCAAGACGGATGCAGCAAGGCGGCTTCGGAAAGACCTCAGATAATATTGTTGGACCTGATGATGCCGGTGATGGATGGGCTTGAAGTCCTGCGCAAGCTGAAGAGTAACCCCGCGACCATGTCCATCCCCGTGATCATTCTCACGGCCAAGATCGACGCCGAGTCGGAGCGGCGATGCATGCGGGACGGTGCGTTGGACTATATCCACAAACCCTGGGGCCCTGGAGAGATCGAGGACCGGATCGCCATCGCTCTGGGCTACCGGGAACCTCCACCAAGGAATTACGGTCCGGTCAACTTCCGGGCTAATTCAGAAACCCGAGAATAATCTAGTCATGAAGCCTCACCGCCAGCGCAGGTCGCTTACTCACAAATAGCGAACACCTTGAAGGAGATCTGGGACTGCTCGTCCAAGACCTCAACGATGTCGGCCGGCCGGTCGCCCAACACTACCAAGGGCACCAGCCAGTTCAGGAATTCGTGGTCACCCGAATGGTGTATCTCTTCGGGGGTTAGCGCGGCGAGTTTGCTTCCTCCCCCTTCTTGAGCAACTCCAGGTTCTTGCGGTCGAACTCCTCGTCAAAAGCCGAGCAGCCGAATTTGTGGGTCAGGAAGCTGTGTGACCAGCTTGATGAGGCGATGACAGCGACCCGCTCGCTTCGGGTGTCCAAGAACTTCCGATGCTCTGGCGCATGTTGCCCCACTCTTCCGGGGATTTAAGATCATGGGGGCGTGAGAGCATCCAATTCCTAGAATTTCAGCGATGCCTGCCTCCTAAAATTGGGGTCGCCATGCCGTAGGGCTCAGCCCAAGGGGCCCTGAAATACCTGGTCTACATAGGTGTCGGAAAGTGGTTCCAGGGATTCCGGCCAGTCGCCGTTGGGCTGACGCCGTTGCTCTTTTGGACGCGGTTGGCCCTGCCAGCCCAACTGCTCCATGTAGTAATAAATCTGTATCAAGTGTCCGTCGGGGTCCCGGGCATAGGCGGCGTAGTCGATGCCCGGATGCAGCTCCTGCGGCATATCAACGAAGGTGACCCCTTGGTCCTTCAGGAAGGCCACCGCGTTTTTCAGCTGCTGGTAGCTACCCACTTCCACGCCGAAGGACATGCAAGAGGTGTGGCTACTGCAACCCAGCTCCTCTCGCAGCGCCTTGGGCAGTAAGCCGAGGCTGTGGTGCTCGCTGCCGTTTCTCAAGAAGATAATCCGGTGCCCGTGGTAGTGAGACTCCTCGGTAAACACGAACCCCAGTTGGTTGGTGTAAAAGTCCAGCGCTGCCTCTTGGTCCCTAACGAACAGGTTCACCGGGCCGATTTTGGTGATCTTGAAGGGGCGAGGCAACAAGACCCCTTCCACGTTATAGATGGCAGGTAGGGTTTCCACATCCCGGTTGCCGGAGAAAACGTCGATTTCACGCTGCACGGCTTGTTCGACTTCGGTCTCCTCGGAAATTTGGGGCAGGGTGGGCGCCTCCTGGTAGCCCCGGTAATACATGTCACGCGGTTTGCTTCGCCCCAACCACCCAATCTGCTCGATGCCGTAGTAAAGCTCGTTGATGTGGTCGTCCGGGTCCCACACGTAGGTATGCCAGTTGCTGCCGGGCATGTCCCGCCCGGTGCGGCGGATGGGCACGTTGTTCTCTTGGAAGTAGTGGCTTCCGTTAACCACTTCTTCCAGCGAGCCCGTCTGCCAGGTAATCTGGTTGATTGTTACGTCGCCTTCTCCCATGTGGCCGCTGCCCCGTCCCATGGCGTCCATGGCCTTTCGAGGGAATAGCACGAAGGAATGGTGGTCACCGCCGTGGTGCATGAAGTATGCGTTGCCGTCCTCCACGTCCTTCAGCAGCTCGGCCCGCTGGGGGTTGGCCTTGAAGTCCATGTGGTCCGAGACCTTGAAGCCCAGTAGGTCCCGGTAAAAGCGCAGGCATTCCTGGGGGTTGTCGACGTTGAAGCCGAAGTGGCCCAACCGCCGTATCTTGAAGGGCCGGGGCATCATCACGCCTCCGACGCTGTACCGGTTCTCCTGTTGTATCGCCATCGGTGTAATCCCTCCTGCCTCCCGTCGGCCTACTATGAGCAGTGCCCTCAGTATCTTGACCTCACGGTGGAAAGTCAACACTTTCATCGGCGGGACTACCGCCATTCCCATGCTATACTACGCGGACTCTAAATCATCTTGGGAGACAACCATGACTACGCCAGCACCTTCCCCACAGTCCGCCTCGCAGGACACCATCTCTCGCACGTTTTCCATCGAGGGCGATGTGCGCATGCTCGAGCGGATGAAAAAGCAAGCAGACACCCGGGGGTTCACCATCATGTGCGACGAAAGGGAGCCTATGGGGGAGAACACAGCCCCGCCGCCCCTGGCCTACTTTATCTCCGCCATCTTGTTTTGAGAAATGACCCAGATTGAGCGGTACGCTCAAATGATGAAGGTCAACGTGGAAAACGTTCGGGCTAAGATAACGCTTAGCGTGGGCGTCGAAGGCTCGGTGTTGGCCCAGACAGTGCAGGCCCGGGCGGAGAAAATAGAGGTGCACTATGACGTTGAGTCCCAGGATGAGCCAGCCAAGATAGCCGGCTTGATGCGCAATGCCCGCAATGGCTGCTACGTGCGCCAGACCATCAACAATCCCGGCTTGTTCCACGACACCATGACTCTAAACGGCCAGCCCTTCAACCTGGACGACTACCCGCCGCCCTCCCGCCGGTAACAGGATGGCCCCGGTGGCCGCGGTCTGAGTGACACGGCCGGGCGAGAAGCCGGTGTCGCGGCTTGAATACGAATGCACTGAATCTCCCTCTGGGTTCATCAAATACGGCGCTCTCCAAGTTACCCCTGACGCCCTTGTAGGCCAGCAATTGTTCATTTAGGATGTTGGCGATTGAGTAGTAAGAATGATACCTGAAGCGACGACGTTGGACAGCGCATATCACTTCATCATCACCAGAATGGTTGACACTGGGCAAGCTCCCCATTACAGCGAGCTGGCAGACCATCTGTCACTGAGTATCGACGATGGGCGGCGAGTGCTACATCAACTTGTGGAGTCCACCGGGGCGGTTAGGCTACACCCCGACGCAGACCTAATTGAAGCAGTTGCGCCGTTTTCCAGCATCCCCACCCACTATCGTATAACGGTGGATGGGCAACAGAAGTGGTTCGGTCAATGAGGATTTGACTCGCTGGCGGTCTGCTGGCTCTTTCCAGGCAAGGTAGTACGAATAGACTGCCCTTGTCTCGATTGCAATCAAGGTATCACGGTCGAGATGCAAGACGGTCGAGTTCTATACGCTAACCCCTCAACCATCGTCGGACACACCAACCTCCCCTACACCGGTTCCGCCACCGCCCCTGCTTGAGCACAGATGAACCTCTTCCGGTCGGAGGAGCATGTCCGAGCCTGGGCATCATTCAACTCGAATTCCGATGACGGGATAATGCCGTTGGCGGACTGGGTTGCAGTGTTCAGCACCGAGGGCCGAAGGCACTTACTCGACGCCGATTACATCTCTGCCTGGCGTCCTCGGCGAATGCAAGAGCGGGACGAAGTGTTGGCACATCTGGGCAAATCCGGACCATTTTGGCAGCGGGCGTAGCTGAGGGAACACCGTGACGATATAGTGATGAAGGTGACCTTGCGAAGGAGAGGCGTTTGTTATCCTGACGGCTCTCTGATGGGACACGCTTGCGCCGGCCAAGCGGGGGAAGGTATCGACGACCACGGTTGGGTCACAGCCGGGTGTTAAACCGGCGCGGCCAGGTAGTGGGGCATGACCTCGGCGGTAAACAGCTCAATTGAACGCATGGCCTGCTCGTGGCTCAGGTCACCCCATTGGAATGAGCATACAAAGTAATTAGCCCCGGTTTCGATATACTCGTCCATGTACTCTCGTATCGTGGCTGGCGATCCCGCGATTGAGCCGAATCCGCCGCCGCTCGCGCCCTCCGCGAGACCTCCTCGCAGGTTCTCCCGGCGCTGCTGGCGCTCCGATTCTTCCAGCGAGGCGTCCAGGTCACGACGCTCCTCACGAGGCAATTCCCGAGGTGGAGCGGAAGCAGGACGGGGATTCATCTTGTCGCCGTAGAATTGGGTCAGACCCCGCCGCTCGGCTTCCAACCTTCGCGGGGTGCCCAGGTTCCAGCGATAAACCTCCCAAGCCGGCTTGGCCTGGGCCAGGGCCTCCTCGTCGGTATCGGCCAGCAACAAGTGGGCGACAAGACCGATCTTTGGCTCAGTTCCCTGGGCGGTCAAAGCGCCGGCTCCCTGATGCTTCTCCCATTCCTCATGGTACCGTTTGACGTTGGCCTCGAAGCCATCCAGTCCTCCCACGATGATAGTGTTCATTCCGTCCACGGCCGCCGTCTCCACGTTACGCATGTACCAAAATGGCGGGTACGGGCTTTGCTTGGCATGGAGACGCATGGGAAGCTCGTCGAAGTTATAGAATTCGCCATTGAAGGTCAATTGGTCATGACTCAAGCCTTCTTGGATGATTCTTAGGGTCTCCACGTAGCGGGCATAGTTCACTTCAACGTCCGAATCCTGCCCCCAGAAAAACGCCTCAAACACACCACCCCTGCCCACACCCAGCTCCAAGCGGCCTCCGCTGAGATGGTCGAGCATGCTGATCTCTTCGATAAGCCGGATGGGATGATGCAGGGGCAGCACGTAAACACAAGGCCCAAACCGCAAATTTGTCGTACGTTGGGACACGGCAGCCAGAAACACGTTCTGCGACGGCGCCAGGCTGTGTACCGCCGGCGTGTGGTGCTCGGCCAGGTGATAGGCATAGAACCCGGCTGAATCCAATCGCTCGATTTGCTCCAATCGCAGTTTGTAGATTTGCTCTAGCTCCATGCCAGGCACGGGTTCGATGTGGTCGAACACCCCAAATTGGAGGGCCATTGATCAACTCCTGGTTGCGATGTGATTAGTGCGGTCTCCTTCGGCGGAAAGGCCAAAACTAGATTCACGGACCGCCGGTTACCGGGGCGGGAACCGGGACAAGCGGTTCTCTTCCTTGGTCATGAACTCCAGCAAGACAGGACGCCCGGTGGACATCACCTCGGTGGCCCGGTGGATCGCCGGGATTATTTCCGCTGGGTCCTCGATCCGTTCGCCGTGAGCGCCCAGGTTTTGGGCCAGATTGGCGTAGTCGCCGTACAGGTTGGTGAACCCGAACCGCTCGGTGGACACCGGGTAATTTCTGGCGTAGCCGCTGAGAACGTGGTTGTTGAGCACGATGGTCAGGATGGGTATCTTGTGGCGCACGGCGGTTTCGATGTCCATCCCGGCCATGCCCATGGCGGCGTCTCCCATGATGTTGACCACCATCTTGTCGGGAGCGCCCAGCTTGGCGCCCATGGCTATGCCCAGGCCGTATCCCAGCTGGGAAGAGTTGCCCCATCCCAGGTAACCCCGCGGCACGATGGCTTCGTAGAAGGGGATGGTCTGGTCCCTGGGGTGGCCCGAGTCGTGGGTTACCACAGTGTTAGTGCGGTCCACCGTGTGCATCAAGTCCCAGATCACCCGGTATGGATTGATGGGCGTCTCGTCCGAGGTCAATAGGGGCAGCCACTCCTCCATCCACTCGTCCTTGACCTGCTTAACTTCAGCTTCAACCGAGCCGTTGCCCTTCTTGCCGTCGGGTCCGGCTTGCTCCCGCACTTCCTCGATCAGCTGCTGTAGGACCAAGCGGGCATCTCCGATGATGGCATGGTGCAGCTGCTGCTCCTTGTTCAGGTCGCGCGTGTCCACTGTGCATTGGACCAGAATTTTGCCCTGGGGTATCCCCACCGAGGCCAGGTTGGTGGTAAAGCTGGCGCCGATGCCGAAAACCAGGTCCGCCTTGTCCAGGAAGTGGCGCACCATCTTGGTCATGGTGCCGGCGCCGGTTCCCAAAGACAAAGGGTGGTTCTCCGGGAAGGCGCTTTTCCCGGTGTTGGAAGTCATCACAGGGGCGTTGACCAGCTCGGCCAGCTCCACCAACTCACTGGACGCCTCGGCCCAGAGTATCCCCTGTCCGGCGTAGATCACCGGGGCTTTGGCCGCCAGCAGGGCCTTCACGGCATCGGCCACGTCGCTGGGGTCGCCCAAGCTTTTGTAGCCCTTCACCGGCCGGTAATCCATCACCGACTCGTCCACCTCTTCCGCGCCAACGTCGCCGGGTACCTGCACCATCACGGGGCCGCCCCTTCCGGTCCGCAGCGACGTATATGCCCGCCGCATCATCTCAGGAATACGGCTGGTCTGGTTGATTTGCGACGCGAATTTGGTGACGCCGTTGTAGGCAACCATGGCGTCAAAGTCCGGCGACTGACCCAATCTGCCGCGGGCGGTCCCGCCGGGAATAACCAGGATGGGCGTCGACTCGGCATAAGCGTGGGCGATGCCGCCAAAGGCGTTTTCTATGCCCGGTCCCGATTGGGTGACCACCACGCCGGTGCGCCGGCCGTTGGTTACCCTGGTATACCCATCGGCCATGTTCACCGTCGTCCGCTCGGTGCGGGACATGATGGGTTGAATCCCGGCGATGGCGCAGGCTTCGATGAGGGCGTTGGCCGGGAAGCAGAACAAATACTCGGTGTTTTCCATTTTCAGGATGTTGGCTATGGCGGTGTTGCCGTCCATGCTGCTCCTCCTTCACGTGATGGGATAAAGGCTTTGTAGACCCTACGCGCCAATCTTGGGGCCGGAAGCGATGGCCGCGCCTATTATGCCAGGTTCGGCTACGGTGATGCCAGTCAATCGCACCGGTACGCTTTGGATCGGTAGGCTAAGGGAATGAATATCACGAAGTTCTCCCGTAATCCACCGGATTCCCCAGGTGGTACCCCTCCACCGGGAAAAAGTCACCGGCCCGGAGGGCGTCCAGCAGGTCCCGTTGGTTGCGGATATCTCCGTTGAAGACCGTGGCGCCCTTCCCCAAGCCGTTGACCGAATGGGCGTCGCTGCCTCCGGTTCCCCACTTCCCCAACACTTGGGCCACGCCTTGAGCAAAGCGGTTTTCCGCCTCGTTGTTCCCCCCGTTGACCACCTCGACCTCGTCCACCAACTCGAATATCGGGTGTTTAACCGCTTCCTCGGGGGTCGCCGGGACCTGGTCTACCCGTTCGTACAGGATGTTCTGTGTGTAGGCGCCGCCGTGATTGTCGAAAAGAAACCGGAATGGGTGGGCCAGGATCATGAACCCGCCGACCTTGTCCACCTCGCGGCGTAGGGTCCGTATGGTGTCGATACCCCCCGAGAAGCCGGTGACGTACTTGTCCAACCCGATGGTAATGATGTGCCCCAGGGGAGTGTAGGCCTCCAGCGCCAGTAGCAGGACCAAGTCCTGTTGCCGGGCAAACGCTTCAAAGTCCGGCCGGTCCCAGCCAGTGTGCTCGGTGATCATGACCCCGGTCAACCCCAGCCGGTTGGCCTCGGCCACCAAGTCCTCAGGGGTTAGACTGCTGTCCGCGCTACCCCGGTTGGTATGTACGTGCAGGTCCAGGACCGTTGCCAAACTTTCGGGCTCCTTTGGTTGACCATCTAATGCAACGTCGGGCCAGGGCGCTATGTTGGGTGGTCATCGGGGAATGTGGGTCAGGGGTTACACGATGATGTGGACTGCCTAGACGAACCATCCCAGGCCGCCGAAATAGCCACGAAGGTAGGCAATCTGGCCTCCGTGGACCACGTTGTCGTAGACCATGATTCCCAGCATTTCGTGCACGGGTCTTGGTTCGTTGGCCGGGGGAGGTGTCACGCTTGAGTCCAGGTCCGCGTCGCTCAGGTTAGCCAAGTACTCCCGCGCCGAGGCCGTGGTTGCCTGATAGTACCCTAGCAAAACGTCGCGAGGTGGCGCAACCCAGGCGGCCACCTGCTCCTGCGACCAACCTCTGCCGTTTTCGGCGTCGTCGTCGCTCATGCCGAACTTCTGGTGCCAACCGTCCTGGATCCAAAGCTGGGTCTTGGTTTGGAGCTGGGTGTTAATGAACCGGTCGACTACCCGCGTCATGTGCCACAGCAGCCAGGCAATGGAGTTGCTCTCGCTATTCGGCTGGCGGGCCAAAGTGGCGTCGTCCAAGCCCTCCAGGGCCCGGTCCACCATGCCCCAGTTTCGCTCCAATGCAGTCTTGATCACGTCGGTTGCGGCCATATCTGTTACCTCTCCTGTATCACGCGTGCTGGTCCGGCGACTCATTGTACCAGAAGGGGCGGCGGGACCGGGCCAGCAAAGTGCTCTTCAGGGTTGAGGGACCGTGTTAGCCGGGGCCCTAACTTCCCCCTTGATTGGCTGATTGCTCTGCTCATGGGCTTGACATTCCAGTGGGTGGAAGGATTAGGCTATTTCTGGAGGTTCGTTATGGAGCGGAAGTTTACCATCGGCCGCCTAGCGGAACTCGCGGGTGTCCCGGCCAAGACCATCCGCTACTATGAACAAGCCGGTGTCCTCCCACCCCCGGGCCGGAGTGATGCCAGATATCGACTTTACTCGGATATAGACGTTCGCCGCGTGGAACTGGTCCGCCGGGCGCGTGCCCTGGATATGGGACTGGCCGAGGTGCGAGACCTGGTAGAATGGTCTAGCACCGGGTCATGCGATGATTTCCAGGAGCATTT
>JADFFS010000147.1 GCA_022568195.1 Chloroflexota bacterium
GTGCTACCGGGCATGCAAGAGGCGGCGGCGCTGGCCGTGGCCGCGAAGCTGTCGCGAAAATAGTCTGTGCACATCCTGTGCACATCGGCCAAAAAAGAGAGGCCCCTGGACCATCCCAGGGGCCTATTACATGCCTAAAACTTGGTGACCCGCCCCGGGATTGAACCGGGAACCTACTGATTAAGAGTCAGTTGCTCTGCCAATTGAGCTAGCGGGCCAGTCTGGCCAGATACGCAAATCAGTGGGTAGATGAAGTGTAAAACATAGCAATGACAAACCGATTCGCGGGTCTCCGGCAGGTCATGCTGACATCACAAAGTCGTCACACCCAGATCGCCGTCGCTGCACACCTCCATCACGCCCTTGCCGATCTGGCCGCGCACTATTTTATCACCTGCGACGCCGAGGGTAAAACACCCTGTAATGTTCGTGGCTAGCAGGATTAGCTCGCCGGATTGTTGGTTGGGCACAAGACGCCACCCTCTCCGACCTTTCGGTGGAGTTGGTCTGCACGACGCGGCCTGTGAAATGCCTGTGTATTTCGATTGGGGTCTTGGTACCACGGGGGTCGTAATGCCACTCAATAGCATCGCATTCACAACCAGAGTAAGATTGAGCGACCCGCTTAAGCAAGCGCACCCCATAGCAAAAGGGGGAATTCAGGCCATGACCCAAGCAACGACTAATGACGCTCTACACACGCTCTTGCCGATCGCCGGCTGGTCCCAGGAGCGCGCCCGCTCGGTCGAGATTACCGGCGGTGCCGATCCGATTTTGCCGACGCCGTTCCGCATCGGCGAGACCAGTTCCGCCGCGCTGGGGGCGATCGGCCTCGCCATATCCGATCTGTGGGAATTACGCACCGGGAATCGCCAGGAGATCGCGGTAGATACCCGCCAGGCGACTGCATCGCTACGCAGCGGTCGTTACATGAAGATGGACGAGGCTCCCGTTTCGACCGAGCGCAACACGGTGATGGGCGTCTATCCAGCCAAGAACGGCCGCTGGAGCTATCTCCACTGCAATTTTCCGAACCATCGCGCCGCCGCTCTCAGCGTGCTCGGCGTGCCGGAAGATCGCGAGGCGGTAAGCAAAGCGGTCGAACAATGGGACGCTCTCGAGCTTGAAGAGGCGATCATCGCCGCGAACGGCGCCGGGGGAATGGTGCGCACCATGGAAGAATGGGCCCATCATCCGCAGGGCGCCGCGATTGCCTCTCTGCCTTTGATGGAGATCGTCAAGATCGGCGACAGTCCGCCGGAAAAACTCCCCGGCGGCGATCGGCCGTTGTCGGGCGTCCGGGTGCTCGACCTGACGCGGGTCCTTGCCGGGCCGACCTGTGCGCGCACCCTCGCCGAGCACGGCGCCGACGTCTTGAAGATCACCGGGGCGCATCTGCCGAATATCGGGTATCAAGAATACGATACCGGCCACGGCAAGCTCTCCGCCCATCTTGATCTACGCGAGAAGAAGGACCTCGAGACGCTACGTGGGCTGGTCCGCGAGGCCGACGTGTTCTCGCAGGGCTACCGGCCCGGAACCCTCGGCAACCGGGGGCTCTCGCCCAAGGAACTCGCGAAATTGCGGCCTGGCATCATCTACGTCTCGCTGTCCGCCTTCAGCCATGTCGGGCCGTGGGCGTCGCGCCGCGGCTTCGACACGGTGGTGCAGACGGTCAGCGGCATCACCAGCCGCCAGGGTGAGTTGTTCCCGGGCGATGCGCCGGGCCCGCAATTCTATCCGGTGTCGGCTATCGACTATCTGACAGGCTATCTGATGGCGTTCGGCGCGCTGGTGGCCCTCACCCGCCGTTGGCAAGAGGGCGGCAGCTGGCTTGTGCGTATCTCTCTGGCGCAGACCGGACACTGGCTCGTCGGACGCGGCCAGGTGCCGGATGCCGGGCTAAAGGACGTGCCCAAGGAATTCACCGCCGCAGAGCTGGAGCGCTGGGCGATGGCCAGCGACACGCCGGCCGGCCGGCTGCACCATCTCGGACCGGTGGTACGCCTCTCCGAGACGCCGCCGCACTGGGCTCGCCCCTCGGTGCCGCTGGGCTACAACGATCCGGTGTGGCCGGAGCGGGACTCTTAGCCGCTGCGGGCGATCCGGTTGTCACCTTCATCGTCGTCACGCTTCACGTGGGCCTGAATCGGACCCCGGGAATGGGGAACAACATGGCTCACAGGTTAAAATGTTGATCGGGTAGGTGACCTCGAAACCATCGCTCGGGAGACAGCAAATGAGTACCTGGGAAGAGCGCGCCAAGCTGCTTCAAGCTGAATCGCAAAGGTTCCAGCAATATCTGAGCGAATTGCCGGATGACGCTTGGAACAAGCAAAGCGCTTGCGATCTGTGGCGGGTAGGAGACGTCGTGGCCCACCTGGTGGGAAACGCCGAATTCTATGCCGCGACGGTAGAGCGAGGTTTGAAAGGTGAGTTTGACGCGCCGGAGGGCCGGCCCGCGGCCGGGACGGGCCATCCGTCCCTGGGAGCGGCGGGCACGGCTGAAGGGGCTATCGCCAACCGCGAGAGGTTGGGCGGTGAGCTGCTCTCGACTCTGGAAGCCCGCACCAAGCGCCTAACCCAGCTGCTGTCCGGGCTCAGTCCGGAAGACCGGGATAAGCCCTGCTACCATCCCGGAGGCATCGTCCCAGCGGGCAACTTCGTGGACCTGCGGTTCAAGGAACTTGCGTTGCACCAATGGGACATTCGCTCTGCCTTAGAGCCCAGCGCGGGCCTGGCGCCGGGCAGCATGTCCTCCATGGTCGTTCTGCTCACCGAGTCTTTTGCGTCCGGCTCGATCCGCTGGGCATTCTGGCCCGGCCCAGCGCTGGACCAACCGGTGCGTTACCGTTTCGACGTGGCGGAACCCGCTCCCTTCAAAGCCGACATCGTGGTGACAGGCGACAAATTCCGCTTCGAACAGTCATCTGCTGGACCCGCCGACATAATCTTCCGATGCGACACTGGTACCTTGGCCCTCATGATGTACGGCCGCTTGGATGCATCGGCTGCGATTTCCCAAGGCAAGCTGGAGGTGGAAGGCGACGCCGGACTGGCCTCCCAATTCGGCCAGTGGTTCAAGGGAATCTAAGCGCTGCGGCTGGGCTGGTCAGCTTTCCGGCCATTAAAACATGAAGATGAGATGACGGTAACACTGAGAAGGCAATTCGGTGGCAATGGATAATTAATCGCCCCAATACTGTCCAACTGATGTACTCCACCCTAATCCAAAGTTCGGTAGTCTCAGTATTTGGTTGTGATATGATCGGGCCGCTCGTATGCGCGGGTTCCGGGCGTATGCCGTATCCGAAGCGAGGGCGATCCTCAGGGGAATGATCGATGGCAAAAGTTTTGACATGGCTCAACAAGGTTGTTCGCGCATTCACCGGCGTCTCTTCAAGTAGCCACCAAATACAATTCTTACATGAGTTTCGTAGCATAGCTCCAGAGATAAGCCATCTTAGAAGCGATGGTAGACCGTCGTTGGGAAGCTGGTTGAACGATACGGTCAGTTACCACCATTGAGGGCCCCGGCCCTGACCTTCGTAGAAGGTTAATAAATAAGAGGATGCAAGTACTCAGCCCACCAACCGACTCGTACAGGAGTACCGATGCCAAGAGCAACTATAAATCTAGGAGACTCCTCTGGCCTATCCGAAGTAGGAGGACAATGGAGATTCTCCAGGGGATACGTGCCGGGTGAGCCAAACGAAGGTCTTATATCTCAGGGAGAAGGCAGTCCGGCTCGATTGCCCGACTACGATGATTCCGGTTGGGAGGTGTGCCACGACCTGACTGCCCGGATTTCCCACGGGTTTAGTTTCGTCTGGTATCGGATCAACGTCACACTGCCAGAGACGGTTGGTGGACACACCACTCGCGGTGTCCGGGTGCAGTTCGAAACATGTGTCGACGACTACGGCGAGATCTGGATAGATGGCGAATGCAATAGAGACAGGGGCACGATCCAGGGTTTCAACGTTCCGCAAAGGGTTTTGGTCACCGACAATGCCTCACCCGGGGACCGCCACACCATAGCAGTGCTGGCTGCCAACGGTCCGCTGGGACTGCCGGGCGGCACCGTCTTCGTACGTTACGCCAACCTGGCCTTCGAGTGGACGACGTGAACTCCGCCAAAGGTTGCCAGACCAGAGCGCCAGCCAACGTGGAGTACCCGGAGTGAGAGTAGGCGTCATATCGGACACGCACAACCCCAGTGTTGGGGTGGAACCACCACCGGAAGTAGCGATCGCGTTTCAAGGCGTAGACGTGATCCTACATGCAGGGGACATCTACGTCCCGTCTTGCCTTGATTGGTTAGAAGCGATCGCGCCGGTGTACGCCGTTGAATTGGGGGCTGACGCTCATTTCAAAAACGATGCTCGCGTGGCAACGAATACGCGAGTCCTACATCTCGAAGGACACACTATCGGCTTGACCCATGATTTACTGGTGCCCGGTATGGCCCAAGAAATCACGGAGCATAGCCCTCTATCCAAGCATTTCCCCCCGGACGCCGATTTGTCCACGGCTCTTGAGATTGTGTTTGATGAGGCTGTCGACATTGTTATATTCGGCCACACCCACTACGCCATAGTTGAGGAATACCAGGGAATTCTGATGGTGAACCCCGGAAGCCCCAGCCTTCCGAAACAACTACGACGCCTGGGCCAAGTAGCTATTATGGAATTGGAACGATCTCACAAAAGTGCTGAAATACTAGAACTTTCCACATTCAGCTAGGCATGCCCAACCAAGTTTGAGGTCGCTAATTCTGTGCTTCCTTCCTCCGCTGCCGCTCCTTCAACAGTCCAGCGACGCCTACCAGCAGAACTATTCCGATAATCACTCCGGCTAGAATGTCCATTATTGATCCTCCACCCCTAATTTATAGTCCTTGAATAAAAATACCTCGCTGAGACAGCGAGGTATTTCCGCTTAATGCCTACAGGTCCCTATATGTTCTCGAATGGGCAACCCCCAGCACCATGCACGGGCTTGGCCGACTCATCTGCGGAAGCCGGGAGTACCGAACCAAGGGTTCCGGCAACTGCGATTAGGAGGGCAAATACCAGCGGGACTAAAATTCTACGCATAACCCACCCCGTTAAAGGAATATATACACTATATGCACTGAACTCATTAAGGTCAATGGTCAGGAATCATTCGGACGGCGGCCAATATTGCGAAGTTGGGGCATCCCGAAGAATTCAAAGGTGTAACCGATTCCGACAATGTTGACGCTACCTGTGCTGCTTGACACCAGCCTCGAAACCACCTGTCTCTCAGGGTAGTAGCAAGCTATCAACATGCATTATTGCTTGCCGGCATACACGGCTTGGCCGTGACTCCTTCAGATCCCGTGGTTCAGCCGCTCGATCAAGTACTGGGGCAGCCCGGCCTGGCGCATCTTCTCCTGGGTCTGGGGAATGTCGTAGCTGACCCGGTGGCGCTGAACGGTCATTTGTTGGCTGTCGTAGATGGCATAGCTGGACCTGGGGTCCCGGTCTCGTGGCTGTCCTACGCAACCCGGGTTGATTATCCAGCGCTCTTCGCCTAAGGAATAGACGGCATCCTCGGTAAACTGAACGAACTGGGGAGAACCTTCGTTTTCCAGACACAAAAACGGATAGTGGGAATGGCCGACCAGGCAGAAGCGGCTAGATAGGAGGTCCAGGGTCGCTTGGGCGGCCTGTTGGTCCAGCAGGTACTCCTCCAGCGGGTCTCTGAGACTACCGTGAACCAGGGTAAATGGCTCGGCGATGGCGGTAAGAGGCAATTCGCCCAAGAATCCGGCGTCGACCTCCGACAGCTGGCTTGTGGTCCACAAGGCCGCGGCTTTGGCGGCATAATTGAAGTCGTCGGTGCTCATTTTACCCACGGCGGCGTAGTCGTGGTTGCCGGCCACCGCCAGCAATGGGTAATGCTGGACCAACTCCAGACAGGCGCTGGGGTCCGGGCCGTAGCCCACGGTATCGCCAAGACACCATATTTGATCGAAGCCCCCGTGGGTCACCGCGTCGTCCAGAACGGCGTTGAGGGCTTCCAGGTTTGAATGTATATCTGCCAGGATTAGAGCCCGCACCGGCGTCGTTCCTTTCGAGCGTTCTTTTCCTAAATTATACTCGGCTTATAGACCTGATGCTGGCGCATGGGAGTCGAATTATGGCGCGATTCTCCATCAGGCAAGTTTTATCCCGAAGCCTGTCACACCCCGGCCGCCATCTTGGTCGAACGACCCCGGAGGCTGGCCTATACCGCTCGAGTCCGACCAACCGGTTGACGTCGCATATTCGTCATTGTTCCCACTGCCCCATCAAATAGGCGCATCAGGGCATTGCCCCAAAATCGCCCACAACGTGTCACCCTGAGCCCGTCGAAGGGTCTCCCCTGGTCGGCCACGCGAGGAAGATCCTTCTCCTTCTGCGGAAGGATCAGGATGACAGTTTTGGGGCAAGGCCGCACATCAGCGATTCGGAGTGTCATGCTCCCAGGGGGTTGCCGGGGTATTACCACTGGAAGATACATTGAATCCGTGAACCCGTGTTTCGAATCCGTGAATCACGACCCTGATTCGCGTCCGTGAATCCGTTGGTCGAAGCAATGAGTTACGGAATCTGGTCACCCAGTAGACGAAAGCGCTTTCACTGGCAGGTGCGCGGGTGTATACTCTTCGGTATCTGGGAAGCCTGAGACACAAGGGCCGAACAAGGGCCGCCACTTGACACGAAACATGAAAGGCAGGTCATCTACTTGGTAGAAGCCGCCGAGACCGCGGATCGCGCTATCTCCGATCCAAGACCCCGGACCAACGACAAGACCATGGCCGTCACCCTCATCGCCGCCCATGGTCTGGAGCACCTGTACGCCCACAGCTTTCCGGTGTTGGTCACCGCCATTTATGGCGACCTGGGGCTGGTCCCGTTTCAAGCCGGTGTTCTCTCCGCAGTCCGTCAACTTACCGCCGGCGTCACCAGCATCGGCAGCGGTTTTTTCGTAGACATTTTCCGGCACCGAAGCGGCCAAGTCCTGGCGTTCAGCATGGCCACCATCGGCCTGGGCTACTTCCTGGTATCCATAGCTCCATCTTACCTTTTCATCCTGTTTGCTCTGTTCATAGCCTCGGCAGGCAGCGCCCTGTGGCACCCACCCGCATTGGGTCTGCTGTCCGAACGGTTCCCCCGGCGTAGGGGATGGTACATATCACTGCACCGTTCCACCGGGAACATCGGAGACTTGATCGGGCCATTGGTAGCAGGACTTCTTTTGGGCGGATTCAGCCTGCATTGGATACTGGGGGGCGGCTGGACGGTTGATCCGTTGAGTTGGCGTTGGATCATGGGCGGTGGAACCCCGATGCTCATCGTGCTGTCCATCACGGTGTTGATCCTGCTCTGGAACGTTACGGGAGACAGGCCCGGCCCGGTGAACTTACGCAATAAGCTGGGTACCCAGTTAACCAGCTTGCGGCGAGCCTTTGATGGCACCGGGATGTGGTCAATCTTCACCGTGTCTGCCGTGCGAGGCATGGGCGACCGGTCCTACATATTTTTTCTGCCCTTGTACCTGCGGGAAGAGCTGGATAAAAGCTTCCTGTCTATCGCCGTACACGTGGCTCTGGTAGCTGCGCCTGGAATAATATCCGGACCCATTCTCGGCGCTCTGTCCGATAGGGTTGGGCGCAAGTTAATCATTGTGTTGCTGATGGCTGTGGCGATAATCTTGCCCATAACCACCGTGCTGGGCGGCGCGGGATTGTGGATGACCCTTTCGGTGGGCATCTTCGGTGTTTTCCACTCCTCGGTCAACTCTTTGACCCAGGCCGCAGCCATAGATGAAGCCGAGGGCCAAGGCCTGGACGCCACTTTTATGGGCCTGATGTGGGGCAGCAACGCATTCTTTGGAGCTGGGGCAGCGATAGCCGTCGGGTGGCTGGTTGGAGCCTACGGGTGGCCGGCCGCTTTTTACTGCGCCTCGGCCCTATTTTTCCTGGGAACGCTTGCCGCCATGCTCATGCCTTCCTCACGTTCTCGCCATCCGGGGAGCATCGGTGCCATGGCGTGAAACGCCGGCCATCCCTACGAGCCAGCGCTGCCGGGTCTGTTAGCCCCACAGCAGGATGGCCCCAAATCTAAAACTGAGAATCAACAGGCCGATGAGGAACGTCGTGAGATTCCGGAAGCTCATGTCAGTTCGTCCTCGAGCCGTTTTGGACGCTGTTTCTCTTCCCGCGGTGGGTTCGTTTTGTAAAAACACCATTTCATCGGACGAACTGGAAGGGCATTTCTACAAATTTGGCACCTAAGCAATGACAGAGTTGATGGCAACACTTTTCCCGTAGCCAGGGTAGATACCTGCTCTGCCAGTGGCTACGGGCCGTGTGGCTCTAACGACGCGTCTTGGCGCCGTCCTGGTTCCAACGCCCTGGCGGGTGAATCAACGACTCGCTATCCCTGGGGTAGCTTTGTGTAATAGCATAGCCGCTCTGAAATCACACCATTGTCGCCCACCTTGATGAAGGCACTGCCCTGGATTGGCGTACCTGGAACTGTCCACCAAGCCAGCCGACAAGGGCATGTGGCGGGACATCGTGCGCCTGGAAGCCGTAGACGGCCCTGCTACCAGCACCATGCCGGAGTCCGACGCAGACCGGGCCACCGACCAAGAATTATCCAATGACTCAGACTGGGAGCGCATGGGCAA
>JADFFS010000148.1 GCA_022568195.1 Chloroflexota bacterium
GTGGTCGGCGGTCGCGACTGTCAGGTCGGTGCGGCGGACACCCCGTCCGGCCATGCGCAGCCCATCAAAGGCTTGCGCCGACGTCACTTCGTGCACCAGATGTAGGTCGATATATATAACGGAAGGCTGCTCCGGCTCTTCGTGCACCAAGTGGGAATCCCAGATTTTTTCAAACATCGTCTGCGGCGGCATATCGGTACGAGTCTCCTTAATAACTAAGTCGGTGATTGAGTCGACCGGTCTCCAAAAGTCCAACTCGAAAGTGGCACCCATTATAGCATCGCCCATTGGCGCGGCCCACCCGAATGGTTGGCCACAGAGACACAGAGTCACAGAGGTTCACAAAATAATTAAGCTCCGTGTCTCCGTGTCTCTGTGGCGTCCAAAAGCGTTTTTCGCTAGGTCACGGGTTGCGGCGCCGAGGCGACAATTTTGGTGTTACACTGGCAAATGCTCCAGGCCCTCCCAGGCCGCGGGGCCTCAGCACATCATGATCTCAGGGAGGAACCTGCTCATGCCCACGTCCGAGGCCATCGTACTGCCAGCGACGGTACGCCCCGTCAAATACCGGATCAAGCTGCAACCGGACCTGGACCGGTTCACCTTTCAGGGCGACGAGAGCATCGACATCCACGTTGTGGAGGCCACCCGGGAGATCGTGCTGAATGCCCTGGATCTGGAGATTGCCTCGGCCACCCTCCACTGCGGTGGTTCTGAGAATACGGCAGAGTCCATCACCTTCGACGAAGAGCGGCAGACCGCTACCTTGTCCTTCGGACAGCAGATCCCCATCGGGGACGCCACGTTGGACATCAGCTTTACCGGCGAGCTCAACGATAAGCTGCACGGTTTCTACCGCAGCGAATACACCACCCCTGAGGGTGAGCAGAAGTACCTGGCGGCCACCCAATTTGAAGCCACCGACGCCCGCCGGGCCTTTCCTTGCTGGGACGAGCCGGCCCAAAAGGCCATATTTGAAGTCACTCTTGTGGTGCCCGACAACCTGCAGGCGGTTTCCAACACCCCGGTGGTGGAAGAGACAATGCTGACCGGCGGCCTCAAGTCTGTCAGGTACGCGGAAACCCCAGTTATGTCGACCTATCTGTTGGTCTTCGTGGTCGGCGAATTGGTCTACATCCACGAGAAAGCCACCAACGACACCACCGTCGGCATCTGGACCACCCGGGGGAAAGAGGACCAGGGCCGCTTTGCTTTGGACACTTCGGTGAAGCTGCTGAGCTTTTTCAACGACTACTTCGGGATACCCTATCCCCTGGAGAAGCTGGACCACATCGCCATCCCAGACTTCGCCGCCGGCGCCATGGAAAACTGGGGCGCCATCACCTACCGGGAAACCGCCCTGCTGGTGGACGAACACAATTCGTCCGCCGGGACCAGGCAGCGGGTAGCCGAGGTTGTGGCCCACGAGATGGCCCACATGTGGTTCGGCGACCTGGTTACCATGGAGTGGTGGGAGGACTTGTGGCTAAACGAGAGCTTCGCCTCGTGGATGGGCACCAAAGCAGTGGACTGGCTGTTCCCCGAATGGCAGATGTGGACCCAATTCGTCAATATGGACACTGCCCGGGCCTTGAGCCTGGACGGGTTGAAAAACTCCCACCCCATCGAGCAGGAAGTTAAGGACCCGGCCGAGGTCAGCCAGCTTTTCGACGCCATAAGCTATTCCAAGGGAGCCTCGGTGATCCGGATGCTGGAGCAGTTCCTGGGACCGGAGACCTTCCGCCAGGGACTGTCCCGTTACCTTACGGCCCATCAATACGGTAACGCCCGCACCGAAGATCTGTGGTCGGCTTTGGCCGAGGCATCGGGTCAACCGGTGACCTCAATCATGGACACCTGGACCAAGCAGATCGGCTACCCCGTGTTGAGCGTCGAGTCCGACCGTGTTGCCGGCCGCCTGGATCTCCGGTTCCACCAGGAGCGTTTCGTGTACGACCGCTTGCTGGAAGCCGGAGAGCCCGAGCCCCAAGTGTGGCAGGTGCCCGTCGGGGTTTCACTCCAGGAAACTTCCGGGGGAGAGTCCGAAGCCACCAGAATCGTAATGGACTCCCGGCAAGCGAGCCTCAGTCTTACCCCGCCTAAGGCCGGATTTTCGGAAAGCCAGTGGTTCAAGGTCAATCCAGGCCAGACCGGATTCTTCAGGGTGAATTACTCCGCCGACGACTGGGAGCGGCTGGTGCCTGCGATTCGAGCACTGGAGTTGCCCGCGACCGACCGGTTGGGGATTCAAAACGACGCTTACGCCCTGTCCAGGGCCGGTTTGCTGCCGGTCACCCAGTTTTTGTCCCTGGCCAGGGCCTACGAAAACGAAGACGACGCCTCGGTATGGTCGGACCTGGCCAGCAACCTGAGAGATGTGGAAACCCTTTTGGCCGACGGCCCGGTCCACGGGCCTTTTCAGAGTTTCGGCCGGCAGATTTTCCGTCCTGCGGCAATGCGCATCGGTTGGGAAGCCCGTCCCGGAGAAGGACACCTGGACGCTTTACTGCGCAGCACGGTGCTCAGCCAGGCGGGCAACTATCAGGACCCCGAGGTGTTGGACCAAGCCAAGTCCCGGTTCCAGCGATACCTTCAGGACCCCGAATCCGTCCACCCGGACATTCGCGGTTTGGTGTTCAGCCTGGCCGGACAGACCGGTGACGAAGCCACCTATGGTCAGCTATGGGAGTTGGAGAAGAAGGCTACGTTGCAGGAGGAGAAAATCCGGCTACTGATGGCTCTTACCCGTTTTACCCAGCCCGAGTTGCTCCGGGAAACTTTGGAGCGCTCCCTCTCGTCCGACGTTCGTTCCCAGGACACTATCAGCGTGGTGAGCGGAGTAGCCGCCAACTTGGACGGGCGGGACCTGGCCTGGGAATTTGTCAAGGACCAATGGCCGGAGTTCGACCGGCGTTACGGCGGCGGCGGCTTCGGCTTGATGCGTCTGGTGTCTATCTGCAGCCACTTTACCACCCAAGAGCAACTGGCCGACGTTGAGGCCTTCTTCCAGGAGCACCCAATCCCAGCCGCCCAGCGCACCATCCTCCAATCCCTGGAGCGGGTGCGGCTCAACATCAAATGGCTGGAGCAAAACGGACAAGAGCTCGCCGATTGGTTTCGTGGGTAAAGGTGCTATAATTATCCCCGATTCCGTAAAACATGTGACGTGTTAATGGATACCGAAAGCCGTATAGATAGACTTAAATCGTTGCTCAAGGAACGAATCCTGGTGGTCGACGGGGCCATGGGCACGTCCATCCAGGACCGTAACCTGGGCCCGGATGACTTTGGTGGCCCCGAGTACGAGGGCTGCAACGAGTATCTGGTCCTGACCCGCCCCGAGGTGATCGCCGGCATCCATCAGGAGTTCCTTGACGCAGGCGCGGACATCCTGGAGACCGACACCTTCGGCGCCACTCCGGTGGTGCTGGAGGAGTACAACCTGGCCCATCTGGCCCGCCAGATCAACCGGGAAGCTGCCCAGTTGGCCCGGGGTCTGGCCGACGAGGCCTCCACACCGGAGAAGCCCCGTTTCGTCGCCGGCTCCATGGGACCAACCACCAAGTCGATTTCTGTTACAGGCGGCATAACCTTCGATGAGATGTCCGCTTCTTATCAGGAACAAGCGCTGGGTTTGGTGGAGGGCGGGGTGGACCTTCTGCTGTTGGAGACCACCCAGGACACCTTGAACCTGAAGGCTGGCCTGGAGGCTATAGACCGGGCCTTCGCCGAGCTGGGGCAACAAGTCCCCATCGCGGTGCAAGGAACCATCGAGGCCATGGGAACTCTGCTGGCGGGCCAGGATGCCGAGGCTTTCTACACGTCAGTGGCCCACCGGGACTTGCTGTGGATCGGGTTCAATTGCGCCACCGGCCCCGAGTTTATGACAGACCACATACGGACGCTGGCCGGCCTGTCGCGGTTCCCGGTGGCCACCGTCCCCAACGCTGGACTGCCAGACGAGAACGGCAAATACAACGAGACCCCGGAGATGATGGCCGCCACCATCGGCCGGTTCCTAGAGAACGGGTGGCTCAACGTGGTAGGCGGCTGCTGTGGCACCGGTCCCGAACACATCCGCTTGCTGGCCCAAGCGGCGGCGGGCAAAACGCCACGACAACCGGTCTTTTCCCATGAGACCCGCATCTCGGGGATCGAGGCGCTGGTCGTTGACCAGGACACCCGCCCGGCCATCGTGGGCGAGCGAACCAACGTCCTGGGCAGCCGCCGGTTCCGCCGCCTGATCGATCAAGGCGCTTTCGAGGAAGCTGCCGAGGTGGGCCGCCGCCAAGTTCGCAACGGGGCCCATATCCTTGACGTATGTCTCCAGGACCCGGACCGCGACGAATTTGCCGACATGACCGCTTTCCTTGAAATTCTGACCAAGAAGGTCAAGGCCCCCATTATGATCGACTCCACCGACCACCTGGTGGTGGAGCTGGCCCTCAAACTCCTCCAAGGCAAGGCTATCATCAACTCGATCAACCTGGAGGACGGAGAGGACCGGTTCAAGTTGGTGGTGCCCCTGGCCCAGCGCTACGGCGCGGCATTGGTGGTTGGGTGCATCGACGAAGACAAGGCGCAAGCCCAGGCCATCACCCGTCAACGCAAGGTGGAAATCGCCTTACGCTCGGCGGAGATATTGACCGAGAAATACGGTGTTCCCATTGAGGACATCATTTTCGATCCCCTTGTGTTCCCCGCCGGCACCGGCGATCAGAACTACGTCGGGTCCGCTGCCGAGACAATCGAGGGGGTCCGGCTGATCAAGGAGGCCTTGCCCCAGGCCAAGACCATCTTGGGTATCTCCAACGTATCCTTCGGCCTGCCTCCGGCGGGAAGAGAGGTGTTGAACTCGGTTTTCCTCTACCACTGCGTACAGGCCGGGTTGGACATGGCCATCGTCAACTCCGAGCTGATGCACCGTTACAACACCATACCGGAAGAAGAGATAACGCTGGCGGAAGACCTGATTTGGAACAGGACCGAGGACCCCATTGCCGCTTTCGCCGACCACTTCCGGGACCGTCCTCCCAAAGCAACCAGCGAGGAGCGCCGCAATCTTCCGTTGGACGAACGCTTGGCCTTGGCTATCATCGAGGGCACCAAGGAGGGGCTTCACGAGGATCTGGATGAGGCCCTCCAAGGACGAGGGCCATTGGAAATCATCAACGGTCCGCTGATGACCGGGATGACGGAGGTGGGACGCCAGTTCAACGCCAACGAGTTGATCGTGGCCGAGGTCCTTCAGTCCGCCGAGTCCATGAAGTTCGCGGTGGCCCACTTGGAGCCCCATATGGAGCGGACGGATAGCGCCAGCCGGGGCAAGGTTGTTCTGGCCACCGTAAAAGGGGACGTCCACGACATCGGCAAGAACCTGGTGGACATCATCCTGTCCAACAACGGCTACCAGGTAATCAACCTGGGCATCAAAGTGCTGCCCCAAGAGCTGATCGACGCCTTTAACGAGCACCGGCCAGACATTATCGGTCTGTCCGGCTTGCTGGTTAAGTCGGCGCAGATGATGGTGGATACTGTCCGCGACTTCCGGCAAGCAAATGTCGACTGCCCGATTCTGGTGGGAGGCGCCGCCCTATCCAACCGTTTTACCCGGCTACGCATAGCGCCGGAATACGGCAGCCTGGTGGCCTACGCCTCCGACGCCATGACCGGCCTGGCTCTGGCCAACACCATTCAGGAAGCGGACGAGCGAGAACAGCTGTCAGCGACCCTAGAGGCCGAAACCGAGCAGTTGCTCAAGGCCGAAAGCCAACGGGCAGCCACCAGCCAGGAAGAGGCGTCTGAGCCGGTGGCTCCGGCCCAGGTCCGCCACGACACTGGGATACCCAACCCGCCCGACCTCTTGGTCCACGTGCTGAAAGACTACGACCTGGAGAAGATATTTCCCTACATCAACCCCCAGATGCTCTATGTTCGCCACCTGGGGTTCAAAGGCCGGTTCGCCGATGCTTTAACCGCCGGCGACCCAGCCGCTCAAGAGTTGCACGACGCGGTGCGCCGCGTGGAAGACCTGGTGCTAACCCGTTCGGATATTAACGCCAATGGGGTGTTCAAATTCTTCCCCTGCCGGTCCGACGGACAGTTGCTTCTGATCTACGGGCCCGACGGCGACACCGTGTTGGAGAAATTTTACTTCGGGCGTCAGTCCCAGCGCGATGGGCTGTGCCTGTCGGACTTCATGCTGCCGAAATCCCCCCAACCCCCCTTTAACAATGGGGGGAACGAGGCGATGGACTATCTGGCAATGTTCGTTACCACCATCGGGATGGGGGTACGAGAGCTGGCCGAGCGGTGGATGGCCGAGGGCCAGTACTTGAACGCCCACATCCTCCAAGCCCTGGCCCTGGAAGGCGCCGAGGCGTTCGCCGAGCTCCTGCACCAACAGATAAGGCAGATGTGGGGATTCGGCGACCCGCCGGATCTACCCTATCAAGACCTGTTTCGCACCCAGTACCGGGGCCGGCGCTTTTCTTTCGGCTATCCAGCATGTCCTCGCTTGGAAGACCAGGAGCAGCTTTTCCGGTTGCTGGATGTACAGGCCAACATCGGCGTCGAGCTGACCGAGGGTTTCATGATGGACCCCGAAGCTTCGGTGTCTGCCTTGGTGGTACACCATCCCGAGGCCAAATATTTCACTCTCAGCGAAGACGACATCCTGCGGCTGGAGCGGGAAGTCGCGGGCCAATAACCCGATCCGAAGAGAAATTCACCACAATACCGGACACAACACGGGGGAATTGCGGCCGCTCAGGAGAAGCCTCCGTACCCTTATCGAGTAGGAATGATGCGCATAGTGATGATTCACGCGTTGGCGGAGTCCATTCCGCCGGTGCAGCTGGCTTTCCGGGAGGTGTTTCCTGAAGCTCAGGTAGTCAATCTGCTGGAGGAGGGGCTGTTTCTGGACTTTGAGGACCACCTGACGCCCAAACTACGGCGCCGCATGTGCCAGCTAATCACCTACTCCGCTGAGCAGGGAGCCAGCGCCATAGGCCTGGCTTGCTCCGTGTACGCGCCGGTGGTCGAGACAGCTCAGGAGCTGGTGGATATTCCCGTTGTATCGTCCTACGGTCCGGTAATGGCCGAGGCCGTGGAACACGGACCACGGGTTGGTATCATCGCCTCGGTACCCGCCACCCTGCGGGACTCGGAATACTACTTGCTCAAGGCCGCTAGGGAGCGAAGTGTCGAGATAGAGCCCCATTTATGTCTGGCCGAGGACCTGATTCCCGTGCTAAGGGAGGAAGGGCAGGAGGGTTTCTGCCGCCGATTGGGCGAGGAGTTGGATAAGCTGGCGCCGGAGGTTGACTCGGTGCTGTTGAGCCAGTTCTCCATGGCCGTCGCATTGAACCATCTCCGCACGTTTTCTCCGGTGCCGGTGCTTTCCGCCCCCCACAGCAGCGCCAAGCATCTCAAGCATCTGCTTGCGGCCTGACGGCCAATATTTTGAGCATCCCTCACCGGCCATCGAATCAAGATGAATGCTGCAACACAGCGCCGTCCTACTCCTAAATGATCCATCTAGCAAATCTAATTTAAGTCCCACTCACCCGCCCGTCGAGATATTCCGGTGACGGCGAACCTCGGGCAGGTCTGGGAGTGTGGTAAAAAAGAGGCGCCGTGGAGCCAATAACAAAAATCGCAGCCGGACTGGGTATCAAAGAAGAGCACCTGATTCCCTATGGCCGTTACAAAGCCAAGATATCGCTGGAAGCCTTGAGCGAAGCTCTGACCGGCGGTCAATCAGGACAACGTGGAAAGCTGGTGGTGGTGACCGGCATGACTCCCACCCCTGCCGGAGAGGGCAAGACAACCACCGCCGTCGGCCTCACCCAGGGTCTGGGCAAGCTGGGTTACCGGCCGGTGGTGAATTTAAGAGAGCCCTCTCTTGGCCCGATCTTCGGGATCAAGGGAGGAGGCACCGGCGGAGGCCGGGCCCGGGTGGTCCCGGAAGACGAGATCAACATTCACTTCACCGGCGACGCCCACGCCGTGGCCTCGGCCCACAACCTGCTGGCGGCCTTGGTGGAAAACGCGGTCTACCGGGGCACGGCCTCGGACATGGACCCCACCGGGGTGCAATGGTCCCGGGTCACCGATGCTTCCGACCGCTCTCTGCGCCAGATAGTCACCGGCCTGGGCGGCAGCGGCAACAGCCCTTTGCGAGAGACCCGGTTCGATATCGTCGCGGCGTCTGAGATCATGGCCCTGTTGGCCCTGTCCAACGACCTGGAGGACATGCGGGCCCGGATCTCCCGGATCGTGGTGGGCAGCAACCGCAGCGGCGACCCGGTCTCGGTGGCGGACCTGGGTGTGACCGGCGCCTTGATGTCCGTGATGCGCCATGCCATCATGCCCAACCTGGTGCAAACCCTGGAAGGGCAGCCTGCGTTGATCCACGCCGGACCCTTTGGGAACATCGCCCACGGATGCAGCTCCGTCATCGCCGACCGGCTGGGGTTGGCCTTTACCGATTTTGTGGTCACCGAAGCGGGCTTCGGCGCCGACCTGGGCTTCGAGAAGTTCATGCACATCAAGGCCCGCCAAAGCGGCCTGGTGCCCGACGCCGCCGTTATGGTGGCGTCCTTGCGCGCGTTGC
>JADFFS010000149.1 GCA_022568195.1 Chloroflexota bacterium
TGCTGTGACTACGCCGACGCGCTTCGTGAGCGGGACGGCGAAGATGACCTAGCCAAGGCCACGGCTTTATTGGACGAGTCCCTGGCCCTCTCCCGCGAGCTGGGCATGCGGCCTTTGATGGAGCGGGTCTTGTCCCGGCGGGAGATACTTGGAGCCTAGGTTGGCGGCGGACCCCCAACAGCCTCTGACCGGGTACCGGGTGCTGGACCTGTCGGGGCCGATGGGCGTCTACTGCGGCAAGCTGCTGGCCGACATGGGCGCCGACGTCGTCAAGATAGAGCCGCCGGGGGGAGACCCCATGCGGGGCACCGGACCCTTCCTGGACCAACGGCCCCATTCCGAGCACAGCCTCCACTGGCTGCACTTCAACACCAACAAACGCGGTGTCACCCTGGACATCGCCACCCCCGGCGGCGCCGCGCTGTTGCGCCGGATGGCCGCCGGGGCCGACGTACTTCTGGAAACCTTCTCCCCCGGCTATCTGGAGTCCTTGGACCTGGGATACGATCGATTGGCCGAGGAGAACCCCGGGCTGATATACGCTTCGATCACTCCCTTTGGCCAAACAGGTCCTTACAAGGATTTCACCGCCTCGGACTTGATCGGCTTGGCCATGGGCGGCTACATGTACGTCACCGGCTGGCCCCATACGCCGCCCACCCGGTTATGGGGCTCGCAGGCGTATCACACGGCGTCGAACCGGGCCTATATCGCTATCCTGATTGCCCTGTACCACCGGATGATGACCGGCGCGGGGCAGAGGGTGGACGTCTCGATGCAGGAGGCGGTGGCCGCCACCACCGAGCACGTGAACACCACCTACAACTATACGGGCGAGCCGGCGGTACGCTGCGGCTTTCGCCACGGCGGCCAGTTCGTGGCGACCTGGCGCTGCAAGAACGGCTACGTCAGCATCACCACCAACACCCAGCAGGCCTGGGACGACCTGCGCGCCTGGATGGGCCGGGACGGGATGGCCGGAGACCTGCTGGAGGAGAAGTACAACGACCGCTTCATCCTGCGGGGAGAGCTGTCCGCCCACATAGAGAAGCTGATACAGGATTGGGCGTTGCTGCATACCCGGGAGGAGATCACCGATTGGGGTCAGGCCCACCACCATCCGTGGGGCCCCGCCGCCACTCCCGGCGAGCTTCTGGACAACGAGCAACTTTGGGCCAGGGGCTTTTTTATTCAAGTTGAAGACCAACAAAACGGTTCAGCGCTGGTATATCCGGGCGCTCCCTACCGGCTGTCCCGGTCCCCCTGGCGGTTGAGGCATCCGGCGCCAAAGATCGGCGAGCACAATCAGGAAATTTTCTGCGGAGAGCTGGGCTTGTCGGCCGGGGAGCTGGAGAGGCTGTCCAGCGAGGGGACGATTTAAGCCGTGGCGTATTGTGAAGGGAGCAGCAACGACCTGGTACAGCGTCAAGTTGATTGTGGTGGATTGCCCGGTTGTGACAACCTGTCGTTGCCACGAAAATGTCATGCTGAGCCAGCCGCAGCGGCGAAGCATCTGGGGAGGGGCGGCTCCACCCATCTCCAGATTCCTCCTTGCAGTCGGAATGACATTGGTCGTTTTCAAATTGAAATGTTACTAGTCCGTCGAAATCCCTGGGATTCGCAGTGACCGGCGAAGCGGGAACGTCCGGCGTTCGCCTGGCGCTGGAGGGGATCCGGGTCCTGGACTTTACCTGGATCCACGCCGGGCCTTCCGCCACCCGGATCCTGGCCGACCAAGGGGCCCAGGTCATCAAAGTGGAGTCGAACCAGGCGCTGGCCGTGGTGGGCGGACCCAGCTCCAGCACGAACCGTGGCCTGGGACAGCGGCACAACTGGAACGCCGGCAAGCTGTCCATTTCTCTGAACATGAAGACGCCCCAGGCCGTGGACATCGCCAAGCGCTTGGTGGCGGTGTCGGATGTGGTCGCGGAAAACTTCAGCGGCCGGGTGATGCCGGGCTGGGGGATGGACTTCGAGAGCATCCGGCAGGTCCGGCCCGACATCATTATGCTCAGCATGTCGGGGTTCGGGCGCACGGGCCCATGGAAAGACCGGGTCAGCTACGGGCAAACCCTCCAGGCCTGGTCCGGCTTCACCGAGCTCACCGGCTTCCCCGATACCGACCCCAGCGGCCCGGCCAGCGCCTACAGCGACGCCGTGGGGGGAATGGCCGGCGCTCAAGCGGTGTTGCTGGCCTTGATTCATCGGGCCAGGACCGGTGAGGGCCAGTGGATCGACCTATCTCAGTTCGAATCCCTTTCGGCCTTACTGGAAACACTGGTGCTGGATTCCAGCGGCAACAAGGCCGGCGCCGGCATCCAGCGGACCGGCAACCGGCTGCCCCACGGCGGCGGCGCGCCCCACGGCGCTTACCGGTGCCGGGGCGAAGACCGCTGGGTGGCCATCGCGGTGTTCACGGACCAGGAGTGGCAGGGATTCTGCCGGGCCATCGGCAGCCCCGATTGGGTCGAAGACCAACGCTTTGCTGTGGCTGAGGGCCGGTCGCGCCACGCCGGCGACCTGGATGCGCTGGTCGAGGCCTGGACCATGCAGCATTCCCCGGAAGAGGTCATGCATCTGCTACAGGCTGCCGGTGTGGGCGCGGGCGTGGTCCAATCGGGGGCCGACCTGGCCCAGGACCCTCAACTGGAGGAAAGAGGCTTCTTCCGCAGGGTATTGGACGCCCATGGGACAACCCGCACCATCGAAGGACCGCCGTACAAGCTGTCCCTGACCCCGGGTGGCCCCCAGCGAGGCGCCCCGGAGTTTGGCGCCGACCAGACCCGGGTGCTGCGGGACGTTCTGGGGATGCCCGACGAAGAGTTGGCCGAGTGCGCCATAGCCGGGGTTTTCGAGTAACGCCAGTGGATTAACGCATCACCCGGCGGAAGAACTGCAGGGCGTTGCCGCCGGCCAGTTTCTTGACTTCGTCGTCGGAGTAGCCTCGGCGGATCAGTCCCCGGATGATGTTCTTGCCATCGGCCGGGGACTCCAAGCCGTCCAGGTAGGGCGCCGGCAGTTGTTCCGGGTCCCTGCCCAGCATGACCCGGTGAAACGCCACGTGGTCACCGATGTTGGTATCGGTGCCGATGCCCACGTGGTCCACCCCCACCAATTTCACCATGTAGTCGTAGTGGTCCAGAACGCAGTCGATGTTTTGCTCCGGGTCGTCGCTCAACGCGTTGGGCACGGCGGTGATGGCGATCAGACCGCCCTTTTCCGCGCAGGCCGATAGCTCCTCGTCGTTCCTGGTCCTGGCCGTGGGCCTCAAGGTGTAAGCGGCGTTGTGGCTGAAGGTCACCGGGGCCTGGGAGAAGTGGATGGCGTCCATGGCGGTGCGGAAAGAGGCGTGGGACACGTCGATGGCCATGCCGAGCTGGTTCATCCGGTCCACCACCTCGATGCCGAAAACGCTGAGCCCCCCGTCGTTCCGTTCGTTCTGGCCGTCGCCGATGTAGTTCTTGCGGTTGTAGGTCAGTCCCGCCAAACGGACCCCCATCCCGTAAAAGGCGTCAACCCGGTCCAGCTCGCTGCCGATTGCCAGGTGCTCCAAAGTCGGCAGGAAACCCACCGTGCCCTGCTGCTTGGCTGCCTCGATGTCGTCGGCGTTGCCCACCTGGACCGCCTTGCCGGTGAGGCTCAAGTCCGACAGCATCAGGCTGACCTCTGTCATGAGGTCTTCGAACCTGGTAAAGGACATGTCGTCGGTGTTGACGAACCCTCGAAAGGCGTTGGCCGTGGCCACCGCGGTCCAGCCGCCGTGTCTAACCGCTTCGTAGCCCCACTTGTACTGGTTGCCCCGCAGCAGCTCCACCAAGCGGGTCATGTCCTCCGGGCAAATGAAGGGGTGTTGATGGACGTCGATCATTATCACTTCGTCCATCAGCCGCTGGAACCGTTGCTCTTGTTGGGCGTCCAAGGGCACGGTCATGGATGGGACCCGGTCCAGTTCCTGGGCCAGTGGGATTCTGCTCGCCGCCATTAACTCTGCTCCTTATCAATCAAGAAAGTCTGCATCCCGCCGCCACTGGAGGTATTCGGCCAGACCGGCTCTCAAGTCGTAGTTGGGGGTCCAGTGCAAATCATTGAACAAGCGGTGCCCGGACAATGGCCCTCGTGAGGCCGCAACGTCGTGGGATTGGCCGCCGGCGGCAGCCACCTCGTTGACCTGGGCCGATGGAGCAAGCTGCTGTAGCTGGGCCAGGATCTCCCGCGACGTTAGCCAGATTCCCGCCGTAATGTTGTAAAGGTCGTGGGGAAGGACCGGCGCATCCAGCACTGTGCGAATGCCGCCGGCGATGTCGGCTACGTAGGTATAGTCCCGTCCTTGGTCCAGATCCTCGGCTTGGATAGTTTCGCCGCGAACCGCCTGCCCGGTCCAGTCATAAAACACCGACATGACCGCTCGGTGCCCGGTCACCCGCTCCATGGGCCCGTAGGGGGTGCTGAGCCGGACGCTGGCGGTGGAAAGCCGATGAAGCTCTCCGTAACGGCGGGTCAACATCTCGCTGGCGTATTTGGTGATGCCGTAAAGGTTTTGGGGAGCCGGAGGAGTATCTTCGTTCAGCGTCTGGTCGCCGGGGCCCGCCGCGCCGTACACCGCGCCGGAGCTAACGTAGACGAACCGGTTCACCTGCAACGTTCGGGCCAGCTCCAGTAGGTTGGTTGTGCCTTCAATGTTAATATCGACGACGGCCCTGCTTCGACTGGTCTCTAGCTCTACACGGTTAACGGTGTACACCGCCGCGTGGACGATTTTATCTATGCGGTGATCGCCTCCCAGCCCTTCGACCTTTTCCCGGTCCAGGATATCGCCTTGAACGAAGGTCACTCGGGAGTATTCGTCCCCTAGAAACGCCTCCAGCAGCCGGTCAGGGCCGTTCAGGTCGAAACAAACGACATCGTGGCCGCTGCGGGCCAGCTCCTTCAATATATTCGCCCCGACGAACCCGGTGCCTCCGGTTAAAAGCGTGGCCATGATACCAACCCCCTGGGCGTTTCTCGGATCGTTGCCGATGGGTATGTGAGCCGCCTAGTCCTGTACTTCAACTATCATCTCTATCTCGATGCAGGCGCTGTTGGGGCCATCGCCTTTCTCCAAACCGACGGCCGACCTGGCATGGCGTCCCCGCTCGCCGTACAGGTTGCCGAGAAGGTCGGTGGCGCCGTTGGCAACCCTGGGTTGGTCGCCGAAACCAGGGGCGGAGTTGACCATGCACAGAAGCTTGACCACGCGAGTGACCTTGTCCAAATCGCCGATCTCCTCCTTGAGGCTGCCCAAGCAGTTGAGCATGACCCGTTGCGCTGCCTCATAGCCCTGCTCGATGGTGACGCCGGCACCGACCTTACCCGGATGGAGCATGCTGCCATCGGGCATCCGTGGTACATGCCCGCCCACGAACACCAGGTTTCCGGTGCGGACTGCTGACGAGCGGTGGGCTGGCGGTACCGTGGCCGGGGGCAACTCCAGCCCCATTTCCACTATCTTTCTCTCGATTTCCATTGCTAACCTCGGCTAACATAAGTCTTTTGAGCCCCGTCAATCATGGAGTCCAGCCGGACGGGCCCTGAACAATTGTAACCACGGAGCGTCATATTACAAGGGATGCTTGATGATCCAGCAGGCCATGCCGCGTGGAAATGAGATTTCCGCCGGGTCTCAAACTGCTATATACTCGCCCTTGATTCGCTTTGGACAGCCGCACCCAAAAGGAGGACCACTCCAGATGAAGTTTGCCCTATTTATCCTGGCCTCTTGGACTGAGCCAGACGCCAGTGCCCAAAGCCGGATATACGGTGAGGCCGTGGAACAGATCCAGTATGCCGAAGAGTTGGGTTTTGATTCGGTCTGGATCGCCGAGCATCATTCCAGCAGGTACGGAATCTTTCCATCGCTGATGCCCATTCTTACCTACGTCGCCGCCAAGACCAAGAAAATCCGCATCGGCGCCGGGGTCAGCGTCCTGCCCTTCCACAACCCGATTTTCTTGGCCGAAGAGAGCGCCATGATGGACGTTTTGAGCGGCGGGAGGCTGGAATTTGGGGTTGGACGCGGCTCAACGGCCTACGAGTACGGAAATTTCCAGATTGACTTCGACTCCCGGGACGCCCGCTCCCAGGAAGCTCTGGACATCATCCTTGGGCTGTGGACCACGCCCCGGTTCAGCTATCACGGCGAGTTCTACCAGGTAAATGACGTTACGCTGGCCCCCTCGCCGGTGCAAAAGCCCCATCCCCCGGTGTTCCTGGCCGTGTCTCGGACCCCGGCCAGCGTGGACGTAGCTGTTTCCCGGGACCTGCCGATTTTGACCAGCTTTTCCACACCGGAGGCGGACAACCTGGGCCTGTTTAGCCTTTATGCAGAGCGCTGTGCCGCCGCGGGGAAGCCCCCGAACATCGAGCGAATGCCCTATTTCCGCTTTGTTTACCTGTCGGAAGATGAGAAAGAGGGCAGGGAATACCCCAGGGAGTCACTGACCTGGATCCGAGACCTGGGCGGTTTCCGGCGGACCCTGACCCACGGCGAAGAGATCAACGTGGACTTGGACCATTGGCGCCGGACACGTCCGGTGGACCCGCCGAGCTATGAGTCCGAGCTGGAGACAACGGCTTATTTCGGCACGCCGGACCAGTGCGTCCAGAAAATCGCCAAGCTACAAAAGGACCACTCAATCGGTTATTTCGGGGCCAGCATGTCCTTCGGCAGTATGAAACACGCCAAAGTGTTGCGGTCCATGGAGCTGTTTGCCAAGGAAGTGATGCCCAACTTCCGGTGACCGCCAAATGCTTCGACCATAAATATTCTATTTATTCATGAGGCCCAAAATGGTATCAAAGGAGTCGCTCGTCTTACTGGGGATTCCCCCATCTATGCGCGACTTGCTAGGCGAACAGAATCTGGACAGGTTGTTAGATGCTCATCCCCGGGTACGTGTCGAAAGAACATACGATAAGGACCAGTTTACCGAATTGGTGAAACAAGTCGACGCTGTAATATTTCAATCTACTTTTAGGTTCCCACCAGAGGTTTTCAAACCAGATTCCAGACTCCGATGGATTCATTTAGCCACTGCAGGGGTAAATCAAGCGCTGACCCCGGAGTTGATCGGCGCAGACCAGGTGATATTCACATCGTCTAAAGGCCCGATGGGTTCGCTTATGGCGGAACACGCCGTAATGCTGATGCTGGCCTTGGCCCGCGATCTACGAGGATATCTGGATTCGCAGGCCAAACATTTCTGGAGCCGCCACGATTATGTGGTTCCATTTATGAGCCAGATGCTGGGCAAGACCATTGCTATTCTGGGCGTGGGGAGTTTTGGCGGGAGCCTTGCTCGCATCTGTAAGGTTGGCTTCGGCATGAAGGTCCTCGGCATGGCGCGCACCAGCAGCAGCAACCCCCACGTTGACCGTTACTTCCAGCGCACCGAACTCAATGCCGCTCTAGCTCAGGCCGATGTGGTCGCCCTTTGTCTGCCCATTACACCAGCTACAGAAAAAACCATCGACGCAGAAGCCTTGGCAGCCATGAAACCGACGGCGTACCTTATCAATGTGGCACGCGGAGGGTTGGTGGACGAAGAGGCCTTAATTGATGCCTTGCAGGATGGTCGCATCGCCGGCGCTGGTCTGGATACGACGACAGTAGAACCTCTACCAGAGGATAGCCCTTTGTGGGCCTTGCCCAACGTAATCATTACACCCCATGTAGGCCCCGGGACCGATGCGCTCGGCGAAAGTCTGGTTGACTTCTGGTGTGAGAATATCCGCCGATTTGCGGAGAACGAACCGCTTCTTGGCATAGTGGACCGCCACGCCGGGTATTGACGCTGACAGAATTACCGAATGTGTGGTCAGTCGTAACCCTGAGACGGCCGAAAAAATCTATTCGTAGGCCTGTAGCTTGATCTGGTGCAGAGCGGGGATTACCTCCCGGCCCAGCAGCTCAATGGAGCGCATCACGTCCTTGTGGGCGATATCACCGTCGCTGCCAATCAAAATAAGGTAGCCCGGATTAAGCTGCTCCACCGTTTTGGTCAGCTTCTTGATGACCGTGTCCGGGCTGCCCACCACGATGGCGCCCACCTCTTGTAGGTCTTCGTAGCTCATTTTCCTCGCCGGACCACCGGCCCGGCGCCTGCTCAAGGCGCTGGCAACGCGAGACTGGTATCCCGGCGGGTCGTTGTGCTCGGCTGGCCCCCGCATACGGTGGTCCACGTTCCACAAAAAGCCCCGCCCGATCTTCTGGGCCTTCTCGTCGGTGTCCGCCACCACAGCCCGAACCTGGTAGCCGAAGTGCTCCGGTCCGGGATTGAAGCCTACCTCGTGGGCCGTGTCGATATAAATCTGCTTCAGCTCCAGAGTCAGGTCCATCAGGGCGCCCAAGTTAATGTAGGTATAGCGGTGATTGGCGGCCCACATCACGCTTTCGGGGCTGCTGCCGCCGGGAAACCATATGGGAGGATGGGGTTTTTGCATGGGCAGTACCCAAGGGTTCACCACCCGGTGATGATAGTATTTGCCCTCCCAACGGAACGGGCCGGGCGTGGTCCAGCACTTTATGATCAGGTCGTGGGCCTCTTCAAACCGTTCCCGGTTTTCCGTGG
>JADFFS010000150.1 GCA_022568195.1 Chloroflexota bacterium
GCCGCGATTACCACGGCATGGTGCAGGCTACCCGAATCGGACACCACGCTGGGGTAGACTGCCACGCCCCCCGTATCCTCCACCAACGCCGACAGGTTCTCTTCGAAGAACAGCCGGTCTTCGATCCGGTCCCTTTCCTCATCGCCAATCCCCGGCGCCAGGAGAACGGTCTTTTGCCGGAAGATCCGCTCCCTAGGCGACAGCACCAGTACTCCTGGGGAGCTGGTGAACACGGTATCCACCGGCGGGAAAATGAAACCGATCCTTGACGCGAAGCCCTCTTGAGCCAGAACCGCGCTAATTTCAGCCTCAATCGCTTGCTCAACCAGCGGACGGATCTTACTGCGCCTCTGGGCGACACGCAGGACTTCGGAACGGGCAGACCGCGCCTCATCCTCGCTCAGCAAGCTGCCTGAGCCCGTCGACGGGATACCCAACTGTCGTTCCAATTCCGCTGCCTGCTGGCCCAGGGTGAAGAACTCTTGGGCCAACGCGTTGCGCCTCTCTCGATCCACTTTCGGGTTCCAGGGGAGCAAAGTCCAGACCTGGCGAACCCACTTGTCCATAAAATTGGAAACTTCCCAGCGCACCAGGCTGTACTTATAGGGGGAGATAGTCAGGTCTACGGTCGAGGGGCGGAAGTCGCTGTTGCCGGCCGTGACCAATAGTAGCGCCAGCAAGGCGGAAAGGAGTCCCCGGCGAAGCCTCTTGACCACAGCAAGACTCAGGCCAGCACCCGGTACCTATAGCTGGAAGACATCAGGTCACCCTCGGCGAACCGGCTGAACCGCAAGGGCCTTATGTCCACCGAGGTGGCGGAACCCTGGGTGATTAGCTCTGCCATGGTGACCCCGATCATCGGCGACATCTTGAAGCCGTGTCCGCTGAATCCCACAGCGCAATATAAGCCGTCAATCCCAGGCACCCGGTCCAGAATCGGGTGCCAGTCTGGCGTTACCGTGAAAAGGCCTGACCAACCCCCTCGAAAGTAGGCATCGGACATGGCAGGCATGCGGTGAGCCAGCTTCTCCAGAGTTTCCGCCACGGCTGGCATGTCCACACCCTCATTGTAGTCTTCGCCGACCACCTCGTCCTCGCCGAAGCCAACGAACGTCATGCTGGAGCCGTCGGGCCGGAAGGAGAAGGACTGGGCAATGTCGCCCACGGTGGGATGATCGGGGATTTGGTCAACCGGCCTGGTCAGGGTCGCTACTTGATGGCGTACAGTGGACAAAGGCAAGTCTATTCCTACTTTGGCCATCACCTGACGGGACCAAGGGCCCGATGCCACCACCACGGCCGGGGCCTCGCACCTACCCTGGGCTGTAACCACCGCCTTCACCCGGCCTCCGCTCACCTCGATGTCTATCGCCGGGTCGCGCAGCACGATCTCAGCGCCCATTTCCCGCGCCCGCGACGCGTAAGAGGTCGTAACCAGATAGGGGTCCGCGTAGCCCGATTCGGGCTCCCAAGCCAGAGGTTCGTCGTCATCGACCCTTACCATCGGCGCCAGGTCCCTAGCCTCGGCCGGGGTTACCAGCATGGTGTTGATGCCCAACTCCTGCAGCATCGCCACGTTGCGCTCCATGCCGGGTCTATCGACAGGTTCCACAATCACCAGGTAGCCCGTCTTGACCAGCCCCGAGCTACCTCCGACAATCTGATCGAAGTTCTGGTAAACCTTCAGGCTCTCCCAGGCCATGGTGGCGGTGACCGGGTTGGAATAGTGCATCCGGCAGATGGCTTGGGAGCGCCCCGTGGACCCCGAGCCCAGCACGTCTCTTTCTAACAGAAGGCTGTCGGTCATCCCCCGCTGGGCCAGGTTGTACAGGATACTGCAACCCATGACCCCACCACCAATAATGATCACCTCGGCTGTTTGCTTCATGCTGGGGCTCCTTACGGCATTGGCCGACTCGCTGCTCGTTCGCCACGTGTCGTGCCAAGATCGCTCCACCTTGGAGAGTAAACTAAGCAGATACGCCACTTTCCGTTGAAACGGCGATTTCTGTGTTACCCAACTAAGTTAAAGCTACTGTATAGCTCCGCTACCTCTTAGAATATACATGCAACGAGCCAATTATTGAAATTCGTCCTTGCTGGTGTGAGATCTGGGATTCTCCTGCGCCGACCTGTTGACAGTTGTTGATATTATCGGTAAACTTTTATTCCAATGAAGACGGTGTTCGCTTTCTGTTGCACCTGTACGTGTCCCCTCACATAGGGGGCAGACCGGTCATTTCGTTCGCGACACCTTTTTAGACCCGACTGCGCCCACCAAGGATTTCGCCTTGCGGTGGGCGTTTTATTTTGCCCGAGGTCAGGAGGCCCCGTTGACAAGCCCGACCAGAAGTACCCAGTCACTCACCCAAGAAGACATTTATGCCAAAAGCCAGGAGCTGGCCCCATCAGCCCCTGGTGTCATTCCCTTCATCGACGAAGAGATTCAGAACCTTGAAGTCGAGTCGGCAAAATATCAGTCTGGAGAGCAGGATACCGCCCAATTCACTCCCTTCCGGCTCAAGCAAGGGGTCTACGGCCAGCGCCAGGCCGACGTCCAGATGATCCGGGTCAAAATACCCGGAGGGATTCTCACGGCCGAGGGGCTGGAAGTCCTGGGGACCATTACCGAGCGCTATGCGCCCCTGCAAAAAGGACACCTGACCACCAGGGAAAACGTCCAGATTCACCACATACCTTTACCCGACTGCCCGGCGGTATTGCGTCTATTGGGTGAGGCAGGGTTGTCCACCCGGGAAGCATGCGGTAATACCGTCCGCAACGTGGTCAGTTCCCCCACCGCCGGTGTGTGCGCCGACGAAGTCTTCGACCCGAGTCCCTACTTGGCTGCTTACGTCCGGTTTGGTGTGCGTCATCCCATCACCCAGAACTTCCCTCGCAAATTCAAAACAGCCTTTACCGGTTGCGAGTCCCACGACACCGTGGCGGCGGCAATCCAAGATTTGACCTTTGTTTCCCAGGTACGCCAAGTTGACGGCCAGGAGCAAAGAGGGTTCAAGATTTACGTCGGTGGTGGCACATCCATTATGCCCCGACTGGCCAAGCATCTATACGAGTTCGTCGCCGAAGAGGACTACCTGAGGCTGTCCCTGGCCATCTGGACGGTCTTCAACGATGCCCAGATGCTGCGCAAAAACCGCATGATGGCCCGTATCAAGGTGCTGATAGACAAGATCGGTCTGGACGCGTTCCGGGAATTGGTCGATGCGGAACTGGAGAAGATCGGCCCCATCGACCCCAAGCCGTTGATGCAGGCGGACGAGATCCTACGGGAGACTCCTCCGTCTTTGGACCCCCTGTCTCTGCCTCACCTTGAGCTCGGTTCCCCGGCTACGCAAGCCTCAGGAAATGGAGAGTCTGGCGCAACCAACGGACACGAGGGCGGCGATGAATACAATCGGTGGCGAGAGACCAACGTTGTCGCCCAGAAGCAAGATGGGTACTACCTGGCCTATGTCAAGCTAACTCGGGGTGACATTACCCATACTCAGTTCATGGCGTTGGGCGATATCGTCCGGCGGTTCACCGGCGGGCGGGCGCGCACCACCCAAGAGCAAAACCTGGCCCTTCGCTGGATCCCCGAAGAGGGCGTGCACGCTGTTTGGATGGCCCTCAAAGCCATTGGCCTGGCCGAACCAGACGTCCATACAATCACCGACGTAGTGTCCTGCCCCGGTACCGATACCTGCAAGCTGGGAATCACATCCTCGATGGGCCTGGCCTCGGCCATCCGTGACGAGTTGAATTCCTGGAACGGCCTGCTGGAGGACGAGGGAGTCCGCGATATACGCATCAAGATGAGCGGCTGCCCCAACGGGTGCGGTCTGCATCACATCGCTAATATCGGATTCCACGGCGCCGCCGTGAAAGGTCCCGACGGCGAGCAGATCCCCGCCTACGAGCTGTTCCTGGGAGGCAACTACGGGGACAACCGGGTAGAAGACTCCCGCATCGGCACCCGAATCCCCAGGGTTAAAATCCCAGCCAAGGCTGTGCCGACGGTACTCCGGGAGATCACGGGCTACTACAAGGAAAACCACCAGGAGCAGGAGTCCTTCAACCAGTTCCTGGACCGGGTTGGTCTTGAAACCATGACCGAAGTCGCCGTTCAAGCGCAGAAAACCGCCCAAGCCGCCGAGGCCGGCTCGGACCTGTACTTTGACTGGGAGCGGACCAACATCTACAAGCTGGAGCGCGGCGAGGGCGAGTGCGCCGTCTAGGTGACCCATTTGGCAGCCTCGCTTAACGGTAGAACCGTCGCCTTTGTGGAAGCCCGGATGCGCTCCGAAATGGCCGGATTAATCCAGCGCCACGGCGGCGTGCCTTACCCGGCTCCAGTGCTTCAGGAGATATATCTCAAGGGTAGCCCAGAAGTGCGGCAGCTTGTCGAAGACGTTTGCGACCGCAAGCTGCATGTGATGGTTCTGCTGACCGGCGTCGGCACCCGAGCCCTGATCGAAGCCGCTGCGGCCCTGGAACGGGAGCAAGAGTTCCTCCAATCCCTGGACGCTGTCACCGTCATTGCCCGTAGCCCAAAGCCGGCCCGGGTGCTCAGGCAGCACAACATCCACATTGACCTCATGCCCCCGGAGCCCTACACCTCGGAAGTCCTCCTGGAAGCTATCCATGACATGGACCTTCAGGATAAGAACGTGGCGGTTCAGGCATATGGAGGACCCAACAGCCTCCTAATTAAGGGATTGCAGCAGAAGGGCGCCAAGGTCAGGGAAGTCACCCTGTACACCTGGGGACTACCCGAGGACGTGGCCCCGGTGCTAGAAATGGTCGACGATTTGGCCGCTGGAAATATTGATGCGGTGATTTTTACCAGCCAGCCACAGGTAGATAACCTGCTGTCCATCGCCGAAGAGGCAGGCAAAGAGGGGGCTTTACGTGAGAGCCTGGCTCGGGATTCGGTGGTAGTGGCGTCGATAGGCCCGGTATGCAGCCGGAAGCTGCGGGAGAAGGGCCTAAAGGTGGACGTGGAGCCGGAGCACGTTCACATGGGTAACCTGATAATCGCCCTGGCAGAGCACTTCGAGCAAGGCCGGGTCGCGGTGGGCTGACCGTCCGTCAACCGTGAGCGTTCAACTCTTAAACCAGCGCTTTATCCGGTCCAACGGCCTCTCGTACACGTCCACCGTTCTTCCGCGCCACCGCTTCTCGGAGTTGAAGGAACGGGGACTTACAAAGAACAGCAGGTAGGCCACCACCAGCGTTACCAAGCCCAACCAGATACCCGGCGTCCACCCTAGCAGCGCCGACACCACGAATACAATCAGCCCGCCCAGAAGCAGCTTCCCAGGGGATAACCTGGGCCACACCCGGCTGGTGGTCTCGCGAGGGGCCGAAGACCGGCGGGTCCGGCGGGCCAAGTTGGTCCTTTCCTCTCTGGGCCGTTCCCGTTCTTCAGGAGGGTCGCTGGGAGCCACTTCTCCGGCTTTTCGCAGGATCTCTTCGATTTCGTCCTGGTATCTATTAGGCATAACCCCTCCGGTAGCGATACTCCCGTTACCCAGCTTATCTACTTGCCTGGAATAGCCTGAAGAGTATTTCCGAACAGGCCTCACCCCTCCCTGGACACCCTCCCCGAACGCGCCCATGCGAGCCTGGACTCAACTCTGGATTATACAATACAGTAATTAAGGGCGAAAGGGGAACAACCCCCGGAGAATAAGGGACCGGGCGGACGGTCTCTGCCAACCATACTACCGGTTATCGACCCGTAACCAAAAAATGAACCTCTCGCCGATGTTGGTGGCTCGACTGACTATGGCCTCTTGGTCTAAGGCTGCCCACAAACAAGAATTTGGGTGTTCAGTGCCGGCATAATCAACGCCAGCGACCATCGCCCCAAGGCTCGGTGGGCAAGGCCGCTGCGAAGCACTCCTGCCGGAAAGGCTTAGATTTCGCCGCCGGGGATCGTAGTCGAAGGGGAGACCTGGCGCAGAGGGGTGTCCAGGTTGCGTTCCCAGTTAGAGATGAGTTACGATGCCGCTTATGCCGCCCCAATTGGTCCTCAGCGTGGTTGACCAGTCGCCCGTAAGAGACGGCGGCACCGCCGGCGAGGCACTGCGCAACACCATAGAGCTGGCAGTGGCGGTGGAAGGCTTCGGGTATCAGCGATACTGGTTGGCCGAGCATCACAGCATTCCCAATTTTGCTGGCACCAGCCCGGAGATCCTGATCGGACAAATAGCTGCCCGCACCAAGACCCTGCGCGTGGGCAGCGGTGGCGTGATGCTCTCCCACTACAGCGCGTTCAAAGTAGCGGAAAACTTTCGGATGCTGGAGTCCCTCTTTCCCGGGCGAATCGACCTGGGTATCGGGCGGGCCCCAGGCAGCGACCAAGGCACCGCCCTCGCCCTGTCCTACCCCAAGCACCCCTCGGAAATACATCACTTTCCCCGCCAGATCACCGACCTGCTGGGCCACCTGGCGGGCAACCTTGAGCCGGACCACATGTTCGCCGGAGTGCAAGCGGGACCGGGAGAGTCCACCGTACCGGACGTTTGGCTGCTGGGTTCCAGGCACGAAAGCGCATTCATGGCTGCCCAGCTTGGGCTGCCCTTCGCCTATGCCCACTTCTTCGGGCTGGGTGTAGAGGAGGGACCGGCGATTGTCGATGGCTACCGCAAGAACTTCCAGGCATCGGAGCGCCTCGCCGAGCCCAAGATCAACGTAGGGGTGCAGGTGCTGTGTGCCGAAACCGAGGAGGAAGCGCTGCGCTTGGCATCCAGCCGCAACCTGGCCAGGCTCAAGTCGGTCACAGGGCGGGCACGGGGGATTCCAACGGTGGAAGAGGCCCTGGCTTACAGTTATCCGCCCGACGAGTGGGCCTACACACAGCAATACCGGAGGCTATGCGTCGACGGAGACCCCCAACAGGTCAAAGAACGCCTGGAGGCTCTGGCTGAAAGTTACCAAACGCCGGACCTGAGCATTGTGACCATCTGCTACGGCCTAGAGGAACGCGTCCGGTCTTACCAACTGGTGGCAGAGGCCTGCGGCATAATCCCCCAGTAACGCTCCGGTCAGGCCCTGTCTGGCCGGGGGTGTTAACCGAGGAACAGCCTTAAGCGGCTGACCAGTAATCCTCGGTCGCCTTCAGCTTCGCATTCCCAAACTACAAGCACGTCCCATCCGGTCTGCCTGAGGGCGGACATTTGGCTTCCGTCTCGTGTCTTATTCCCTTCGAGCTTATCGACCCAGTAGCCCTGGTTAGACTTCGGCTCCCGGACAATCCTGCAAGTCCTGTCTGGGTGTTGGTGCCAGAAGCATCCATGGACGAAGATCACTTTCCGGCGACCAGAAAAAACCAAATCGGGCTTGCCTGGCAAGTTGCGGTCGTGCAGCCGATATCTGTAACCTAGGGAATGGACGACGCGCCGCACAGTCATCTCGGCTGCGGTGTCCTTGCTGCGGATACGACGCATGTTTTCGCTGCGCCGGGCTGG
Source organism: Chloroflexota bacterium (assembly GCA_022568195.1). Taxonomy (GTDB): domain Bacteria; phylum Chloroflexota; class Dehalococcoidia; order Lucifugimonadales; family UBA3495; genus JADFFS01. The sequence continues at coordinate 7,479 of JADFFS010000150.1, forward strand.
GGCTATTGTGTCCACGTCACACCGCGAGATCGAGGGGCAGGTCTGAAATGTCTTTTAGGCGTTTACCCGCAGTCATGATCTGCAGAAGATCTTCTGCATCTCCAAATTCCAACTCCACCAGCGTATCGGACAACTCAGGTAGCGCGTAATGGTAAACACAATCTATATCGCCCGTACCCAAGGCCAAAGACGCAATTCGACTAGGCAGCGGTTCTGCAGTGATTACAACGATATGCGGTGCGCGGCCTTTTCGGTTGCGGATAAGATTCAAGCCCTCTGAACGAGCGTTTTGAGCGCGGTCACTCCGGATAGTACACTTACACGAAACGCTTGCGTGCAAAGGCGGGTCGGACTGGTTAATCTCTCTGAGGCTAGACATCTTAGCAGAAGTTGCATCGACGACGCGGTCAGACAGGTTAATTAAGGCATCCGCTTCCGGGTCGCGAAATATCATGACATCTGGCCTAATAATGTAGTCGCTCCCGATCGCTGCTGCAAGTACCGGATTAGCCTCCGCTGCCGCTGCAAGCTCCGTCAAATGCCTGTACTGCTCGAAACGGGAAATGCCCGGCTTACCGGGCACACTTACTCTCGTAATATGCCAAGAACCCGGCCGAAGGTGGCCGAGTCGCATAAATGTTGCAGATAGGAACTTCTCGCAGATCTCCTCGAATTTGTTGCCAGCGACCTGACCAGCAAGCCTTTTGCCCTCGATAACTTTTCCGATCCTCGTGGCAATGCCACTGGCTACCTGCACGCTCCGGGGGTTGTTCCCGTCCGCATTACTTAGGACTTTACCGATAAGGCGCAGCACGTCAGCGATGAGAGCCGCGTGGAATGCCGCTCGTGCCTCGGACACCAGTCCGAGTTCAATCATGCCTCCATGAGAGCTAATTGCCTGGTTCCTATAACCTCGAGGAGTTGTCGACCCAATTCCTTGGCAACTGGAGGTGGGAAAGCATTGCCGACCTGCCGATAGGCCTTGGTTTTCTTACCAGAGAATTCCCAATCGTCCGGGAACCCTTGAAGCCGTTCGCACTCGGTTGGTGTGAGGCGTCTGATCTGTCCCTCGATTTCGTAGCTGTCCCAATTCTGTTTGCTCCCATGAGGTGACTTCTGCCCCCCTG
>JADFFS010000151.1 GCA_022568195.1 Chloroflexota bacterium
TATGGCCGTCAACGACAGGTTCATCCCCGGGGTCGACATGGATGTAGCATGCAGTCCCATCGAGGTTTTCGATGTGCCGGACGGCGTTGACCCTCAAACCTTCAAAGAAGAGCTTATCGAGGTCCACTGCGGCTCTGATATGGACCGGCGAGACCGTTTCATAGAGGCCATGAGCCGCTGGTTGGCTCAAACCACCGTACCGGGTTGAGCTCCTATTCAACGCAAGGGTTGGCTCAACATAAGTGACCGTCCGTGGCATGGTTCACGATAGCTTAAATTCCAGCTAAATTCCTCGTAAGGATGATTGTTAGATGCTCTACCGCAAGCTACCTCGCACCGACCTGATTCTGCCGGAAGTGGGCTTTGGGGTTTGGACAGTGGCCACCAACTGGTGGGGCGAAATCGCGGAACATGACAAGGCCGCGTTGCTGGAAAATGCCCTGGATCTGGGCATAAACTTCTTCGATACCGCCGACACCTACGGTGAAGGTTATGGGGAAGAGCTTCTGGCCGAAGTGCTCGGGCATCGCCGCACCGACATCATTATCGCCACCAAGTTCGGCTACGACTTTTACGACAAGACCACCCCCAGAATAGGCCACCAGGAACGAGCCCAGAAGTTCGACAGGGAATTCGTGACCTTCGCTTGCGAGCAAAGCCTGCGCCGTCTGCGTACCGACTATATCGACATCTACCAGATACACAACCCCCGTATCGACGCCCTGGAAAAGGACGAGTTGTTCGAAACCCTGGAGCAGCTTCAGTTCGAGGGCAAGATTCGTCACTTCGGCGTCGCCCTGGGGCCGGACATCGGCTGGTTCGAGGAAGGGGATGCGGCCATGCGGGAACGCCACGTGCCCAGCGTCCAGATAATCTACAGCATCTTGGAGCAGGAACCGGCCAGAGACTTCTTCCCCATCGCCAAGGAGCAAGAAGTAGGCCTGATTTCCCGGGTGCCCCACGCGTCGGATGTTTTGACCGGCAAATACATCGAGCCGCCCGAGTTCAAGGAGGGCGACCACCGATCTCACCGCAGGATTGAGTGGCTAAAGGAGGCCCTTAGGAAGGCCGAACAACTCGGATTTCTTAAAGACGAGGACAACACCGGGCGCACCATGAGCCAGGCGGCCATCAAGTTTTGCCTGGATCAACCGGCCATCGTGTCGGTGCTGCCCAACTTCACCAACCTGGAAGAACTACGGGAATACGCCGCCGCGCCGGAAACCCCGGACCTGACCGAATGGGAGCGGTCTCGTCTGGAGGATCTATGGCAGAACGCCTTCGACCTGGAGGAGCCGGCGCGCGAGTTCCGCGAGATTTAGGCAGCGGCCGGCTGTAGCGTGCCGGAATCGGGAGTATGGGACGCGAAGATTCGCGAGAACCAGACCCCCGATGGCTGAGTGGTTGTAAGTTGAGTGGCTGTGAGTCGATGATCTCCCCGGCGGCCCTATGCGCCGCATCTCTCGAATACCTTTTGATTACCCCCTTTTTCACCCATCTGAACAATCAACGCTGAATTCACGGCACAAATTTCCAACGGGAAGGAGCGGGGAATGACCACAACCGCCGAGCGCACCAGGAAGCTGGTCTACCGGTTCGACGAGGGCGACGCCTCCATGTCCGACCTGCTGGGCGGTAAAGGCAGCAACCTGTGCGAGATGGTCCGGATGGGGCTTCCCATACCCCCAGGATTCGTGGTCTCCACCGAAGTCTGCCGGGACTACCTAACCAACGGCCACCAGGTGCCCCAGGGGCTGCACCAGAGCATCACGGAAAACCTGCGCTGGCTGGAAAAGGCCATCGGCCGCAGCTTTGGCTCTGCCACCAACCCTTTGCTGGTTTCAGTGCGCTCAGGGGCCAAGATTTCCATGCCGGGCATGATGGACACCATCCTCAACCTGGGGATCAACGACCAGGTGGTCCAGGGGTTGGCCACATTGATGGGGGAGGAACGCCCGGCCTACGACGCCTACCGCCGATTCCTCCAGATTTATGGTGAGGTGGTGCTTGAGGTAAAACGCGCTATCTTCGAAGAGATTTTGTCTCAAGAGAAATCTCAGGCCGGAGTTTCCCTGGACTACGAGCTGAGCGCGGATCAACTCCGGGGAGTAGTAGCCGATTTCAAGTCCGCCATCCGCTCGGAAGCGGGCGTCGACGTGCCGGAAGATCCTTGGGAGCAACTGGCGGAGGCCGTGGAAGCAGTCTTTCGCAGTTGGGACACGCCCCGGGCCGTTTTTTACCGAGACCACAACGCCATTCCCCATGACCTGGGCACGGCGGTAACCATCATGGCCATGGTCTTCGGCAACCTGGGGTCCACCAGCGGCACCGGAGTTTTATTCACTCGCAACCCATCCACCGGCCAGCGAGAGATTTACGGAGAGTTCCTTTCCAACGCCCAAGGGGAAGACGTGGTGGCGGGGGTGCGGACCCCGGAGCAAATATCTGGCCTGTTCGAGGTGATGCCGGAGGCATATTGGAAGCTGATTGAGCTGGCCCACCGGTTGGAGTCCCACTACCGCGACGTGCAGGACATCGAGTTCACCATTGAAAACAGCCGGCTGTTCTTGTTGCAGACCAGGAACGCCAAGCGGACTCCCACGGCGTCGGTGCGAGCGGCGGTGGACATGGTCCGCGAGGGAATGATCGACCGGAACGAAGCTTTACGCCGGGTTGATCCCGAAGAGGTGGTCCAGCTTCTGGTGCCCCAATTCGAGGTGGACCTGGGGTCGGAGGAGGTCCGGTCGAAGTTTTTGACCCGAGGGTCGCCTGCCTCTCCGGGGGCCGCCACCGGCCGGGTCTACTTCGACGCCAGCCGGGCCGCTTCGGTTGCAGCCCAAGGCCTGTCCGTGATTCTGGTCCGTGCCGAAACCAGGCCCGATGACATTCACGGCATCACTGCTTCCGCGGGCGTCGTCACCGGCCGGGGCGGAGTAACCAGCCACGCTGCTGTGGTGACCCGAGGATTGGGGAAGCCCTGCATCGTGGGGTGCGAGTCGGCCATGATCGACGTTGAACAGCGGCTATTCGTGGCCAACGGGCGCACTGTAAGGGAAGGAGAAGACATCAGCATAGACGGCGCCACCGGCGATGTTTTCTATGGGCGGTTGGAGACCACCAGGCCTAAACTTGAGCAACTGGGGGAAGCCAACGAGCTGCTGGCTTGGGCCGACCAGACTCGCAAGCTGGGTGTGATGGCCAACGCCGACACCGCCGCCGACGCAATCCAAGCCCTGGCCATGGGGGCCGAAGGGATCGGCTTGTGCCGCACCGAGCACATGTTCCTTGACCCTCAACGCTTGCCCGTGGTCCGGCAGATGCTGCTGAACGCCCCGGCGGCCGAGGAATGGCGCCGTGGCCAGGACAGCCAACCCGGGGCCTCACGGGGGACCCCAGACCTCCCCGGGCCTGTGGGAGACTTCTACCACGCGCTGGCTCGGGTGCTGGAGCTTCAGACCCAGGACTTTATCGCCATCCTGAGCGTGATGGGCCAGCGCCCGGTGATAATACGCCTGTTGGATGCGCCCCTGCACGAATTTTTGCCACCTTACGAGGCCCTCCTGATAGAGATGGTTGAGTTGCGGGCCAAAGGGGCCCCCGCCGCGGAGATACGAGAAAAGGAGGCCTTTCTGCGGTTGGTGGACTCTCACCGGGAATCGAACCCGATGCTGGGGCACCGGGGTTGCCGTCTCGGCATCAGCTTCCCGGACATTTACCGGATGCAGGTAGAGGCTATCATCACTGCGAGCGCGGAGTTGATCAAACGGGATGTCCGGGTAAACCCCGAAATCATGATTCCACTGACGGTGGACGTCAGAGAGATGCGCAGGTTGCGCCAAATATTGACCGTAGCGGCGGACCGGGTGCAGGAGAATTTGGGGGTCAAAGTTCCTTACAAATTCGGGACCATGATCGAGACACCAAGGGCCGCCCTTACCGCCGGGGAGATCGCCAAGGAGTCCGACTTCTTCAGCTTTGGGACCAACGACCTTACCCAGATGGTCTACGGCTTCAGCCGGGACGACGCCGAGGGAAAGTTCCTGCGGTTCTACATCGAGCAGGACATCCTGACGGCCGACCCCTTCGCCACCATCGACGCCGACGGCGTGGGCCTTCTGGTTCGGATGGCGGTCGACGCGGGACGCCGGGTCCGGCCCGACCTGGAGATCGGCATCTGCGGGGAACACGGCGGGGACCCGGCCAGCGTGGCTTTCTGTCACGACGCTGGATTGGACTACGTAAGCTGCTCCCCCTACCGTGTGCCGGTGGCCCGCCTAGCCGCGGCCCAGGCGGCGCTGGCATCCGGCCAACAGTAAGCCTCGAAAAACCCCGCTGTTACAGCGTCGAGTCGATTGTGATTGGTTGGCCGGTTCAGACGACCTGTTATTGCTCCGAAAATGTCATGCTGAGCCAGCCGCAGCGGCGAAGCATCTGGGGCGGGGCCGTTCCACCCATCCCCAGATTCCTCCCTGCGGTCGGAATGACAGATGGTCAAAACCAGTCAATGCATCCCAGTCAGCTCGACACCGTTCTAGAAACTACCCCAACTCCAGCAATGACTCAAACAGAGCGAAAAACCGCTGGCTGTCGACGCCTTGCGCCAGCGCAACCGACGGCTTGCCCCGGGTGACCAGCGTTTCCCCCAACCGGCCAGCATTGGCATCTTCTACGGTCAAGGCCACCTGGCGTGTGGTGACTACCTCCGGGTCCAGTGCCACCGCCAGGGCCAAGGGGTCGTAGAAAGCGAATTCTTGGCGGCCTGGGTCCCTCCGGAACCAGTTGTTGAGCATCTGTAGGGCTAGGTTGCCCAAAGGATTCGTGGATTTCAGCCGCGCCGCTTCTGCTCGCCGTATGAATACCTGGCGGCATGCGGCCAAATCCACCAGGGTCAGGGGAATGCCCGACTCCAGCACCAGCCGAGCGGCCGCCGGATCGCTGTAGAAATTGAACTCGGCGTAGGGCGTAACGTTGCCCACCCCCTCTACGGAACCGCCCATCACCACCAACGAGGCCGTTTGGTCCAGGGCGCCGGGATACCGCTGCAATACCCGGGCCAGATTTGTCAAAGGACCCAAGGCAATCACGGTGATTTGCCCCGGGTTTTGGCGCAGACGACTGGCTATAAAGTCTGCGGCCCTGGTTGGGACCGGTGCTGTCTTGGGGTTTGGCAGCCTACGGGTTAGACCGCTGCCCCCGTGAAATCCGAAGGAGTAGCCAAAGCGGCCGCGTAGAGGACGGGAGCTGCCACGGGCCAGCGGAACGCCGGAGCGGGCAGCATACTCCAGCAAAGCCAGTCCGTTACGAGTAGACCGGGCCAAGGGTACGTTGCCGCCGACAGTGGTGAGGCCTAGAATCTCCAAACCCGGAGAGGCCAGCGCCATCAGGATGGCGATGGCGTCATCTACCCCTGGGTCGGTGTCGATGATTACTTTGGCTGGGGAGCGGGTAATCAGGCTGTATCCTTGTAGAGAAGGCTGGAGTTGGCGAAGGAAGTGAGGGCTTCCATGGAGGTGTGCCAGAACCGGTACCCGGTGACTTGGTGCAGCTTGCCGGTGCTCAGGACCATGGGATACCGGATAAGGTTCAGCCCCGATGCCGTGGAATCTCGCTGTATGTGGCAGTTCCAAGTTAGCTGGGTCAACGGGTAAGCGAGGAAGGCGGGTAGGCTCACCAGCCTGCTGTGGATAATATCCGCCATCTCCCGGTAGTAGACCACGCCGTCCCCCGCGACGTTGAACACGCCGGGCACGCCACGCCGGATCACGGTGGTAAGCACCCGGGCCAGATCGTCCTCGTAGACAAACTGCAGCGGAGGATTGTAAGCCTGCACCCCCAATAGCCAAGGCCGGAACAAGGCTCTGGTAATGTAGTTGTTTGCGGTGGGGCCCAGCACCACGCAAGAGCGCAGGATGGTAATTTTCTTGTCCTGATGTTGCTCGGCAAACTCTTGGAGCGCCTGTTCAGCCAAGAACTTGTCGTAGCCGTAGGGGAAGTCGGCCAAGGGGCGCAGAGGGGCTTCGTCGGTCAGAGGGATGGGGTTGTCGGCGTGGGCGCCGTAAACCGTGTGGGAGCTAAGGTAGATGATGTGGTTTACGCCGGCCCGCACGCAGGACTCCAGTACTGAATTCAGGGAGTCCAGGTTGGTTTGGCGGATGGCCGCGACTTCCCGCCGGTTGCGGCCCCTCCGGGAGATAAAAGCCAGGTGAACCAAGGTGGAAATCCGGTGTTGCAGCAGGGCGTCGTCAATGGGCTGGGTAACGTCCCGGCGGTAGACTGCCATGTTGTGAATGGGCGCCGGTGGCGGGGAGGTATCGATGGCCACCAGCTTGCGAAACGCGTCCTCGTCTTCCAGCTTCTTGAGCAGACGCGCTCCGATATACCCGGATGCCCCGGTGACTGCGACGGCCTGCGGGGCATCTTGCATTCAGGTTGCCTCGTGGCTGGTTGCTTCCTGGGATGAAGGCACGTCGACGAAGTCGAAGCGCAACTCTCCGAAGCCGGGCACCCGGAACCCGATGCCCACGGTGTGGGGTTCCGGGGTTAGAGAGATGTCTTCGACAGAGACCACTATGTCTTGATTCAGCGACAAGGTGAATGGGTCAGAGCGGGAAACTTGGTCGAAGCTCCTTTTCTTGCCGCCGGACCAGAAGAAGCAACGGGAAAGAGGTATCTCTTCACCGTCCAATCGCACGGGCAGCATCTTCTCGGCGTAGCCGGACCCCAAGGTATTACGCAATCGGAACGCTATCCCCTGGCTGGTGTTCTCCAAAGTGCCCCTGACATACAGCTTGCGTAGCAGGAAGCCGGGTATCGACACCATTGGCGGCTCTCCTAGGTCTCAGTCTTCTTGGCGATTCAGGCGATTCCAGCGTTTCAACCTTGGGGGTCGATTTCAACCGACACCCGGCGTTGCATCTTAAACACTTGCTTCTCGATTTCTATTATATCCGGCGGCAAAGGATTGGCCCCACCGGGTCCGAAGCTTTGGCTGAGGACGAAGATACGCGCAACTCGCTCCACCAGGTCACACACTTCCAGCGCTTCCCAGATGCCTGATCCCACCCCGACGACTCCGTGGTTTCGCAGCAGCACCGCGTTACCCTCGCCCATGGTCCGGCAGGCCGTTTGCGCCAACTCCTCGGTGCCGGGGAAAGCATAGTCTCCAATGGGCACGCCGCCCCCGATGGCGAAGATCATCTCGTCGACGATCGGCGGGATTTCCCGGCCTGCTACCGCGGCGGCGGAGGCGTAGATGGAGTGGGAGTGGACCACGGCGGCGACGTCCCGGCGCTTGCGGTGGATCTCCAGATGCAGGGCCGTCTCTGACGACGGCGCGGGGCCGTCGTCCAGCGGCTCACCATCTAGATTCATCACCACTAAGTCCTGGGGGACCAGGCGGTACCAGGGTTTCTGGGTGGGGGTAATCAACAGCAAACCCTCGGCGCCTGAACCCTCCAACCGCAGGCTGGCGTTGCCGCTGTAAGCGCCGACCAGGCCGCGGCGGTACATTTCCACAGACACGGCGTGCAACTCAGTCCGTTGGGCTTCCCACTGGTCCAACCCGGGTCCTCCGTTAATTTAATCTGGTCCGTCTTCGGCTATCCTGCCGGGCAGCGGCGGTCATGGCACTGAATTAGGCCTCCGGGGATAGGCGCCGGTACAACTCCAGCCAATCCTGATAATACTCCTGGTATTCGGCGGAATGCCCGGGCTCCGGCAGCTGTTCTTGGAACTCGTGGGACTGCTGGGACACCGATTCCTCCATGCAGGAGTACATCCCGGCAGAGACCCAAGCGGCGCTGGCCGCTCCCAAAGCGCTGACTTGCGGCTGGAGGCTGCGATTAACGGGTATTCCCAGCACGTCGGGCAAAACCGTTGCGAGGACGTCGCTGCGGGCCATGCCGCCTCCCAGATATAGGGCTGTGGCCGGTTGCCCCGCCACCTCCGCCACTGCCGCCAGGTTGGACTTGATGCTGTAAGCCACGCTTTCAAAGTAGCCACGAAAGATATGGGCCGGGGTTGGCTCATGGTAAGTGACCGGCGTGGGCAGGAAAACGCCTCCCAACCCCAGTCCGGCCTGGGGAGCCGTCTTCGGACCAGGACCCAAGAAACAAGCAACGCCGTCGCATCCCCGGGGGGCCTCCCCCGCCAGGTGGTCTGCTGCCTGGTGTGAAAGCTGTCCACCGCCTATGATTCGGACCAGCCAATCAAATGCGTGCCCGGCGTCGCCCAGCTTGGCATCAACGGTGTACAGGCGGCCGATGGGATAGCAGCCGGCCCAAGTGCTCCGGCAGTCAAGGTCCAATCGGGGGCCGTCGGTCAACATTTGCACGCTGGCACTCCAGCCTAATACCGCTCCAGCGTCTTTGTCTAATGCCAATCCCATGCCCAACAACCCGCACCGGCTATCCGAATCGGCCAGGGTGACAGGGATCCCGGCGGGAAGCCCCCACTGTTCTGCCAGCCCGGCGGCCAGACTTCCTATTGCCTGACCGGCTTTCACTAATGGCGGCAACAACTTGACCGGAAAATCCAACTTTTCCAGCAGGGAGTGGGCGTGTTTCCGGGTGGCGAGGTTTATCAGGCCCAGCTCGCAGTCCAGA